>DAOULS010000072.1:0-16885 GCA_034418415.1 Dehalococcoidales bacterium
AGCCGAGGCAATCAATTCATCGGAGAACTTCTCTCCCTGCCAGTTGTGGATAATGAAAAGCTGGGCGTCAGCCAGAACCTGAACGTCGCCCGGCTTGATATCAAAATGGCCGGGACACTGCGCCGGAGGAATTATATTGACTGCACTAACCATATCACCCCCAACCCGTTCAACTATCTGGGAAATCAGGGACGTGCTGGTTACTACCTTTATTTTTGCAGAATCTTCCGTTGCGCATCCGCTGAATAAAACACCCGCTGCCAGAACTAAAACCAGAATAATGGCGAAGACAATTCCTAATTTTTTCAAAGCCGTTTCTCCTTTCAACTCTACGGATTATTCGTTTTATTCCAACATACCCTTAGGGCAATCTGCATATCATATTTATTGCAACCAATTGCAGTGGTACAGAAAAAAATTTAGTTGTTCTTACCTTTACATTTTTCGCAAAGTCCGCTCATTACAATGTGCTTGAAATCCGCGTTGAACCCATATTTCTCCATGAGGAGATTCTTTAAGGGTATAAACAGGTCTTCCTTGCAGCTGATTGTATTACCGCACCGACTGCACACCAGGTGATGATGGTGGCCCTCTTCATCATGGTGATATATAAATTCTTCACCGAGTTCACTTTTTACTACACAACCATATTGTTCCAAAAGCGATAGCGTACGATAGACAGTCGATTTGTTGACACCGGGCATCTTCGCCTGGACATGCTTGATTATTTCATCAGCGGTCAGGTGGTCCTTAGCATCGTGGATGATATCTACAATCATCATCCTTTGCGGAGTCAGCTTTAGTCCTTTTGCCTTTAAGGTGGGAACACAACTCATTGTTATTGCACCTGGTTGCAATTATAAAATAATGCACTCATCATTGTCAACATCTGCCTGCCTAAGTATTTTCAAATGTTTAACTTGACGATAGATTGAGATTAACTTTATCAAAGTTGATAAACCGGTAGTTTTTCTGGAAATTATGCTCGTAGGTAAATACGAGAAAGAAACAGTTAAAAAGTAGCAGCTCTACTTTTTCCAGAGAATGCTCAACTCAAGAAATCTGGGTACGATTGTCACGCGGGCATCTTTACGTGCCGATTCTCTTAAAAACGCCTTTACTTCTCTGATGGTGTAAGACGAGCGGACAGCCTGCAACCACAGTCGGCGCTGCGATGAGTTCATGCCCATTGCCCATCCAAGCAGTCTCATGAACGGGTTGAATACGACACACCTCATATTGTCCCAGATAAGGCAATACCCACCCGGCGAGGTGACCCTGGCGATTTCTTTAAATACTCTGACGGGGTCCGACCAGAGATGCAGCGAAGAGTTGCTGGCTACCAGGGCGAAGGAGCCGTCGGCGAAGGGAAGCGATTCCGCAGGAGTTTGGTGAAACTCAATTCTATCAGCTAAGTCGGCTTGTTCAGTATTCGACCGAGCGATTTTCAGCATTTCTTCCGAGATATCGACACCGGTAATATGCCAGTCGGGGCGGGCTTTTGCCAGCTCGATTGCCAGTAGACCGCTGCCGGTACCGAGGTCAAGCACCTGTTTCCCGGAGGTGTTAATCCCCATGGCCTTGGCGGCAAACCGACGGTACACCGACCCCATGAAGCGCCGGGCATGTTCATCGTAGAATCGGGCGGCATTGACGTCTGTAAAAGAGTCTTCGCTTAAGGGGATACGCTTACCTTGCATCAACTTCATAATATTATAAATCCGTTTTTAACGATTCAACAGGCAGGCGGGGTCGGTGGCGAAGGGGTCTGACGCGTGGGCAAAGGCCCGGCCACGGCAGCCGCCGCAGATACTCTGATAGCTGCATTCTCTGCAGATGCCTTTCAGTCGCCGTGATTTACCGCGGAATTCCTGCAGCAGCGGCGAATTATTCCAGATATCCGTGAAAGCCGTCTGACGAACGTTACCCGCCGAAAGCGGAATGAAGTTGCAGGGCCACACTTCGCCATCAAAACGGATGTAGCTGAAGCCGCGACCGGCTCCGCAGCCGGAGAGTGCTTTCTCACGTATACTCTTTCCAAGCGGGAAACGTCTTTGTTCGACCAGAAACGGCCAGTATTCGGGGCAGCAGACTGGCATTATCAGGGCGCGGGTCTTTTTCTGTTTTTCTGCGATTGTCCTGATGAGGTGCATTTGTTCTTCCGCGTCCAGTTCAAGAGTCACACCCTCCTTGCGAGGCGGGATAGCCTGAAAAACCATGATGATATCCGCTTTCAGCGATTCGGCGAGGTCGATTAAACCGGGCAGCTCGGCCAGGTTCTGTTTCATCGCCGTGAAATTTACCTGCAGGCAAACACCGGTCTGTGCGGCGGCCTTGATGCCATCCAGGGCGCCCTGAAAACAGCCTTCCTTGCGTCGGATAGATTCGTGACAATCGCTGGTATAGCCGTCCAGACTGATAGAGAAATTGGCCACACCCAGCTGTGCCAGGTCTTTAGCCATATCCGGCGTCAGCAGTGTCCCGTTGGTACTGAAGACGATATGAAAACCTAGCCTCCCCGCGTACTCCATGAGTTCGAAGATATCTTCTCTTAAGAGAGGCTCGCCGCCGGTTATGACAATCATACGTATATCATCAACCATGGCGATTTGTTCCAGGAGCTTTTTACCTTCGGCGGTCGATAGCTCTGTTTGCATTGAGTCCACCGAGCTCGCATAGCAGTGGATGCAGTCCAGATTGCAGCGCGTCGTTACTTCCCAGACTACGTGAGTGGGATAACCGGTACAGCCGATGGCGGTGGCGCCGGCGGCAGAGGCAAGTACTTTTTCCCCCTTAAGCATCCAGCCGGGGAGTCCGGCCCAGCCGGTAATCCACCCGTGATATGCAATAGAGAAGGCCTGTTTAAACACCAGCGAGGGCGGATTGAAGAGTGATTTTACCCGCATTTCAGGCTTGGAGTTCGCCAAAAAATTCTCCTAATAGAATAAGAAAACGCTTAGCAGGATGAATACGCGGGCGACCAGCATGAAATAGGTGGCGAAGGAGAAAGCTTTAATCCCCTTGGCAAAGTTTTCAGCGTCCTGCATAAAGTTGAAACTGATTGCCAGTGCAAGTAAAGCCATCAGACCGGTCGGTATCAGGTAAATCAGGCCCAGGTTGAACAGGAAGCCCAGGTAGATGGCTACCCCGGCAGCCATACATAGAAAGATAAAACCCAGAACGGTTGCCGCCTGCGGAGACGTCCTTTTTATAAAAGCCGGCACTTGAGTAAGCTTTTCCCCCTTGACGTGCTGTATGGGGTGCAGAGGAGAGTAAACCATGATATGTCCGGCTTGCCAGGTTACCGAAAACAGCCACAGTGCCCACGGCTCCCAGGAGGTAAGCAGGGTATTCGGGGAGAAGGCCGTCCATCCGCAAAGCCAGAGCATCGCCTCAATAGGGGGAAGGGTAAGGTAGCCGACCCTGTCCCTTAAATAACCGGAATATAGGCAGCTTAAGGCGATGGCAACAACCGAGACGGCGAAGCAGGTTGGATTAAAGACGAACCAGACGATAACCAGGGCAGCAGCAAAAGAGGCGAGAGTCAACAGCAGAGCTTGCCGCGGCACCAGCCGCTGACTCGGTATCGGTCGGCCGGGCCAGCAGACCACGTCACGGCGCTGGTCGACGAAGTCGTTAAAGGCATGAACGCCGGCAAAAGCCAGCAGGGCAGCGATAACGCCCGGAACCGCCTGACTCCAGGAAGGAAATCCCCCGTTAGCGAGGGCGGCGGCACTGGCAACACCAAGCGCTCCCATTCCTGAAAGGACAGGCCGGGTAATATCGAGCGCTCCCGCCAGTTTATCGCTGACGGTATAGCTTGATTTCACCTCGTTCCCCTGCCCCATCCAGCGATGCATAATACCAGCCATTTTTACCTGCCTTGTTATCTGAATTAAGTATAGTTATTCCTGGTCTTTTTCGCCAGTTAGCTGGGCGTATTCCCGGCCGAACCATTCTTTATACTTTGATTTCAGCATCCTGCCGGTGAAGATTACCGTATTAAAGGGGAAAGCACTCTTTTGGAGGTGGCCGTAATACATATGCACGATAAGGATAAATCCTACGGCGAGGACGGCTTCATCGCGGTGGGCAGTGGCAACCACGGCGAACCACTGGCCGTCCATCTGGCTGAATACCGAGGGAAACATCATGATGATGCCTGTGATTACCATCACCGGCATGCCCCAGAATATCGCCCAGTAATCTATCTTCTGACCATACTGAAAACGGTCATACTGTGGTTCATGCTGGTGCATACCGAATATCCAGAGAAACGTATGGATGATGTCTTTCAGGTCTTTCCAGCGGGGGAACATAGCTGCGGGGGTTTTGTGTTTCACGAAATACCCGTAGGCAATGTAACCGAGGTGATAAATACCGTCGGCAATCATGACGAAGGCGGCGATATCATGGACCAGTCGCAGCACCTCGGTGCCGCCGAAGATGGTGGTAAACCACTGAAAGGTCGGCCAGTCCGGGAAACCCCTCAAGAAACCAGTTACCGCCAGGACGATAAACGAGGCCATTAAAGCGAAATGCTGGATGCGCTGGTGGATATCGAAGCGCCGGATGTAGTCGCCTTCTACACGGGTTTTCGCATCGGCAGGGGCCTTCGGGACACGGTCGAGTTTATCCAGCCAGGAAAATTCGTCGTCCCAGGCATTGACTTTGCCTTTGCGGGCGATTATTACGCGGCGGGTGACCTCCATGATGATAATCAGGGTGGTGGGAATGAGGACGCCCGCCGTCAACAGGAAGAAGAACCATCTGGTAATGGTCACCGATATTTGCGTGACGTCGGAATTGCTGACATATGGAGCGTACTGCGCGAAGGGGTAGACTTCAAAAGCGTGGGTAAGGGGGAAGATGTCGAAAAGTATAAAACCAAGGATAACTGCTTCGGCGATAATGACGCCGATAATGAGTGGGAAGTAGTAGCGGGGCAGGACACTTTTCTTGGGGCCCCCTATGTTTTCCATCTTCGTGCTATCGAAGATGATTTCAGGCTTGGTTACCATGCCCACGGCTTGCCCCCATGTTCCTTGGTAAAGATATCCGCGTATTGCGGGTCTTTCAGCTCCTCCGGTTTGCATTTATATACCTTGCATATAAGGCAAGTCAGGTCCGGCGAACCGTACATGGGGTCCTGATGATTGGCATTGGTAAGAACATTGGGGTTGGAGATAAACACACCGCGGAAGCCCTTTGCCGGCGCTTCCGGGTAGAACCAGTTGGCTGTGGCTGCCACGACTCTGGGGTCGATGCCCGGGAAAAGCCTGGCTTTTTGAATGATTTTACCGCGCGGTGATTCTATCCAGACAAAGTCGCCGTCTTCAATACCCAGTTCTTTAGCTGTTTCGGGGTTAATCTGCATAGTAGGGTATTCCATAAAGGTGCGCAGCCAGGGTATATTGCGGTATTGCGCCAGGAAATAGAACGGCGAGCGGAACCCAGTGGTCAGCACCAGCGGATACTCCTTGGCCAGTTCCGGCGTTGAGTAGGGGCTTTCGCCGGGCTCTTCGAAGAAAGGCAGCGGGTCGTAGCCCAGATTTTCCAGCACTGTGGAATAAAGCTCCATCTTGCCGGTAGGGGTGGGGAAGCCTCCCCCCTTGCGCCAGTAGTCGGTTTTATATTTATAATAGACTTGGTCCGGGCCGAAGCACCCGGAGATAATTTTCTCGCTGAACTTCTTCCAGGTAATCGGCGCCTTTCGTAGCTCATGGTCGAGCAGGGTCTCGACGTCTTTAAACCAGTATTCAGGTGTAACACGCCGACCGATTTCATTAAAAATCCAGGCGTCGGACTTGGCCTCGCCAGGCGGGTCGACGCACTTATTATGCGCTTCTATCATGAAACGCGGGTGCATATCATAAATATCGTCCATTTCCAGCCAGTGCGCCGCGGGCAGGACGATGTCCGACATCTCGGCCATCGGGCCCCAGAACTGGTCGACCTGAACCATGAAATCGACCTTTTTCAAGCCCTCGACGACCTGCTTGGTGCTGGCCATGTGGACAATCTGCTGGCCGCCGACGCTTATCCAGACGCGGATAGGTTTTTCACCCTTATTGAATTCCCTGATAATGGTGTCGGGGTTGCAGGTGCGTGCCGCACCCATTTTAAATTCAGCGCCGCCATAGATATGCGACCTCATTTCGTCGGTGAGGGGGATTTCATTGAAAACGTCTTCAATCAAGCCGGTCTCCGGCAGCACCCAGCTTACCATGCTGCCGGGCGCTTCAATATTGCCGGTAATGCCGAGGAGATTGATAATGGCACGCAGGGTCTGACCACAATTAGCCTGCCTTTCGAGTGAACTGCCGATTTGAATAACACCCGGCGTATCCTGGGCGAACAGGCGGGCCGCCTGAATTATCTTTTCCTTGGGTATCCAGGTAATTTCGGAGACCTTTTCCACAGGATACTCCGCCGCACGCTTTTTCAGTTCCTCGAAGCCGTAGGTCCAGTTTTCCACGAACTCTTTGTCCCAGAGGCCTTCCTGGATAATAATATTAATCATGCCCAGGGCGAGAGCGGCATCCGTGCCCGGCCGGATTTGCAGCCAGAGAGTCGCCCGCGAGGTGTAGGCGGTCGCCCGTGGGTCGACGATTATCAGGTTCTTACAGTAGTCCAGCGACTTCATGTACCAGTAGCACATCTCGGAGTCGGCGCTGCTGATTTCAAGCTGCTTAGCCCAGGATATCTGCGTTTTGGGGAACACGCCGCCCCACCCGTGATAGTCGCAGTAGAGGCGGCCGTAGCCGGTAATCAAGCCGTAGAGGCCGATGCGTGGACTGTGGCAGATATAGCCCGGCGAAATAACATTAGCGGAGCTCATCGAGCGCGAGAAGCGGTGGGTGTAGCGGTTATAGCCCCGTCCTGTCCCCTGGGAAGTGGCTACCGTCCAGGGGCCGTATTTTTCAGAGGCCTCCTTGATTTCCGCTGCAATCGTGTCCAGTGCTTCGTCCCAGCTAATCTGTTTCCACTTGCCTTCGCCCTTCTCACTGACCCTTTTGTAAGGGTGCTTAATACGGTAGGGGTTATCGATATGCTGGATGCTGGACAGCCCCTTGGCGCACATCGTGCCGCGGGTGGTGGAATCCGGGTTCCCTTCGATGTGCGTGATTACACCGTCGGTGACTTCCACCAGAACACCGCAGCCCCCGTGGCAGCTTTTACAGGTCGTTTTGATTATTTTCTTTTCAGCCATTTACGACTCCAGACTAAATACTAAAGTTATACGCGATTTAATATGCGGCAGTTTTCGGCAATAAAGGCCGGTAAATACCCACTTTCAAAAGGCAGTATTTAAGGGCGAAGGCCCCCAAGGTATGTGCCACGATGGCGATTATCAGGAGAACGGTGGCAGCCTCTCCGCCGCTGACAAGAGTTGCCAACGAGATGGCTGCCGGTATGACCAGTCCCAGAATAATCAGCCCACCCCAGAACATGTATGCAGATGGGCCTGCTAGAAGCTCCCGAATTGAAATTTTAGCTGTATTAGAGGTGTATCCAGCGCTGATTAGATAAGTAATTATTAGCAATATGTTAATCAACAACAGGTACCGACTGCCTGCTTCGGCCCAGGCAACGCTGGCATCACCACCTGCTAGGCCTACACCCATCACCAGACCGAAACCGTCGGCAATTCCAGCCAGTATGAATACTATAGGCAGGAGCCCCTGGTTCCAGAAAGGGATACCTTTGACATAGTTCATGATGAATCCGCCATAGATGCCGGTGCCTACGGCGTTAAGTCCGGCCAGCACGCCGAAGGTGTAGTAAATGGGGTCGGCAACTGAATGCCCGATTAAATTGGCGAGGTCGGGCTGGCCGAAAATAAGTTGAACGAAGCCAAAGGTGCCGAAAAAGACGGAAAACAGGATGCCGCGGGCGAACCACGAAGTTTTCCAGGCATTTGAAAAAGGCGGCATAGTCCGGTAGAACCGCCAGGGCTTGCCGAAGTAGGCTATATGGATGGGGAGTTTGAGGAACATAATAATAAGCCACCCCACCAGTAGTCCCCACCAGCTGTTGATAAACAGGGAGACCAGATATAATCCCGCGCCTAGGCTGGTAAAGGTCTCGGCAATCCATATCATGATGCCGCGTCTTTCAATCCACTCTCTCTGGTGCATGGGTTTGACCATCCACTCATGGGTGACCATCCACTGGCGCGTTGCCATCCGGGACATTGTGGGTCCTCCTTATTTTTTACCGAAAATCTGCTTCGCCCTTTCCTCCATCGAGCTAAGGTGCTGCATGTGCGAAGCGGTCTGTTCCTCCCGCGGGGCGATGTTGGAAGTAGCGTTGCCTATTTTGCCGTCGATATAATAAACCGAAGGTTCGGTGCCGTACTCGGGATGAAGCTGAAAAGCGTTTTTCTCTTTGATAAGTTTTGAAATTTCGGATTCGGGGTCGTCAAGGTCACCGAAGGTCAAAGCCCTCGCCTGGCAGGTGTTGACGCAGGCCGGTGTAGCCTCGCGGTCCTTGCCCGGGACCAGGCCTTTTGCCAGACCGGCATCGATTCTTTCCATGCAGAAATCACATTTTTCCGTTGTACCGACGGTGTGCGGATAGATTTTACGGCCGGCTTTCTCAAAGCGCGTCCGCGAGTATCCAGGAAAGTAGCCGGTGTCCTTATCACGGGATAAGAAGGTGCGGTTCTGGTAGGGGCAGGCGATAATACAGTAGCGGCAGCCGACACAGATATCATTATCGACGTAGACGATGCCATCCTCGCGTTTCTTAGTCGCTTCGGCGGGACACACCTCGACACAGGGGGCCTCCTTGCATTGATTGCAGCGGACGGGGATGGTCGTGAGTTCTTCACCGGGGACATCGGTTTCCCAGGCAATCAGGCGCGGCCAGTTCATGCCCATGGGGAGAAAATGCTCAATCCGGCAGGCGGCGACACAGGCGTGGCAGCGAGTGCATTTTATCAGGTTGACTACCATACCCCATCTCATAATAAAAACTCCTCCTTGTGTCCTTTCCCCTGTCTTAAAAAAGTGAAAGGCTTACCTTGCATGAATCTTTAAAGAAAGAACAACGTTGAGCTCGTAAAATGATTTTCATCAATGGTGATATTTTTTACAAACAAATCGCTATATTATAAAATACCAAAAAAGCGTAAAGAAGTCAAACAGGGGTGCGCATTAGACTTATTGTTCCCTGAAAAACTGTAAAAAAGAGCAGGAAAGTCGGCAAGATATACGCAATGCACTAATACTGAAGGTATATATTCTGTAACGCGGTGTTTAAGATGGGTAGAACAGGTAGAGTGTTATCGGATTGCTTACTTAAGGATAATGGTGATAGAGTTGATTGACCTACAATTCAAACAAGACTTTGGAGATTTTTATTCTAACACCGTAGCCTCGAAGTCCAGCCAGTCTTCATAAATTTCATCGATATAGGTAAGTGTGAAGTGCATCAATCCTGTAATATGCCCGTCGGCATCCATCTCCGCTGTCCAGGTGCCATTGATAACGCCTACGGTATCCTCGGCGGCATGACCATTAAATAAACCGGTTATCGTCCCGGTAACATCACCTTCGAAACTGCCCGTTTCGCCTCCGGAATAGGTACCGGTTAAATCACCGATTTTAACCATGGTAATTGTCGTGGTTGGCGAGCCGGTTTCTGCATATTGGTTCCGGAAATTCATGGAATGTCGCCACCAGTAAGAACCGGTAACGGTACCTCCGGATTTATTGAACTTCATCTCAAGGTGATTATCATTTTCTATTACCCAGTTAACGACAGCACCCGGCGCCGCTGACTCCTGTGTTTGCTTCCAATCTTCAAGATAACTGGCGAGGGGCACTATCCGGCCGCGGGCGGTGGGGTCGCTTAACTGGGGGCGGTCATCAGCCGCCGAGGAGCCCTGTTCGGTGACTCCGTCCCACTGGTCGATTACCGCATAGTGGCCCTTTCCGTAATTATCAGTCCAGTTCACTTGGACGCCGTATTCCCCTTGGTCGGTGAACCTTACATAGTTCGTAGCAATTGAATCGATATCACCATCGAGTATCCCCTCGTGGATTGTGCCCATGCTATCTATCGGCTCGGGCCCGGGAATAGCATAGGGGTCGATTACCTTATAATAGAGCTTACCGTTGGAAGCATAAACCAGGAAGCAGTCGTTATACATACTAAACAGGTGACCGACATAAGCAATGTAGTTTCCCGGCTTGACGTTGTTTATAGAGTCGCTGTCTAGTGGGTAGTAATCGTATCTGATTGCATGGTACAGTAACCTGTTATTGACAATCTCGAAGGTAAAATAATTGTGCCACCCAACATTCGCTACTAAAAAGGCAATCAGCGGTTCCGAATCAGACAGTTCTTCAGTAGGTTCACTACTGGTTGGTGTAGTTGCCTCCGATGTTGTCGGCGTTGGTGTGGTGGTTGTCTGTGTATTTGATGTATCGATAGCGCCTCCGCACGATGTCATGAAAACAAGCAATACTAGGAGTAAGGCAATCCATTTACATGATTTCAACATGAATTCATCCTTAAATACTTTTTCCTGTTCTATGGTGTGTTTCATGATAACCCAATATAAATTTGCAAGTCAAACGAAGGAAAATAATAACGTTATATACGGCAGAGGACTAAAAGTATAAAGCAGTCAGAATAAACTGTTGACCGGGCTTATTATTACCCGTAGAAACTAGTCTAATAAGGAAAAGCCAGTATATTTATAGATACTGGCTGGTGCAAATTCAAATATAAATGTAAGGCTTGTACCGTTAGGAGCTGGAAAGCTTTTCCTGTGACAGCATGGCTTCGACTTCCGCATGGGGGATTTTCACCCTGGGTAGCACCGGCTTGCCGTCCGGCCCCATGGTGATGGCGCCAGTGGGGCAAACGAAGGCGCAGTCCCCACAGCCGATGCATTCCGAGCCGAGCTCATAAGCATAGAAGGGCGCCGCTACCTCTTTATAAATACCCCGGTTAACTAGGCTGATGGCTGATTTCCCCATATTTTCCTGACATACTCTCACACACAGACCGCAGAGAATACAGTCGTTCTTACCGAGGGCAAACCTGGGCTTTTCCACGCCGTATTCCTTGGCCAGTTCCTGGACTACTTTGACATCTGGACATCTTGCCAGCAGGAACTCGATGATTCCCTTGCGGAGTTTCCTGATTTTCTCGGTGTTTGTCTTGATAATCTGGCCGTTCTTGGCCGGATATAAACAGGCAGCCACGAACTTGAAGGATTTACCCTGGTCCTCGCTGACTTCTACGGTACACAAGCGGCACGCCCCGTAGGGTCGCACAGCCGAATTATAGCAGAGAGCGGGAATTTCCCCGATGCCATCCATGTGCCGCAGAGACTCATAGATGGTCTGTCCAGCTGATACCAGGACGTCTTTATCATCGACGGTGAAGTGTACCGTATTTACATCGTCCGCATCGTTCATTTCAATAGCAGTATCGCCGTTTATCCAGTACTTGGTCATTTTAACTATCTCCTTTAGCTTTCTAATGCTTTATTACCGCGCCGAATTTACAGACATCGAAACATGCCCCGCACTTGATGCACAGCCCCTTGTTTATCACGTGGGGCTCGCGCTTTTCGCCGGTAATGGCGCTGGTGGAGCAGGCCCGCGCGCAGACACCGCAGCCGGTACATTTTTCGGTGTCGATTTCATATTCGATAAGCTCGCGGCAGACGCCGGCCGGGCATTTCTTGTCTTTAATGTGCGCTATATATTCGTCTTTAAAGTATTTCAGCGTGCTTAAAACGGGATTGGTGGCGGTGCGCCCCAGGGCGCACAGAGCGCCGATATTCAGGATTTCCCCGATGTCCTCCATGGTCTTGAGGTCTTCCATTTTGCCCTCGCCGTGGGTAATCCTGTTCAAAATCTCGCTTAGCGTGGTAAGGCCTTCGCGACAGGGTGTGCACTTACCACATGATTCCCCTTTGAGGAAGTCGATGAAATACCGGGCGACATCCACCATGCAGGTGTCCTCGTCCATCACGATCATGCCGCCGGAACCCATCATCGATCCGAGTTTGGTCAGTTCGTCGAAGTCCACCGGAGTATCCAGGTGCTCTTCCGGGATACAACCACCGGAAGGTCCGCCCGTCTGGACGGCTTTGAACTTCTTACCGTTCGGTATGCCTCCGCCGATATCGTAAATCATTTCCCGCAGGGTAATGCCCATGGGGACTTCCACCAGGCCGGAGTTGTTTATCTTGCCCACCAGCGAGAATATCATGGTGCCTTTACTGCCGGCGGTGCCGATTTTCGAATACCAGTCGGCGCCCTTGTTGATTATCAGGGGCACATTGGCCCAGGTCTTGACATTATTCAGCAGGCTGGGCTTTTCCCAGAGGCCCTTTTCCGACATGTGCGTGTATTTCGCTTTAGGTTCGCCGACTTTGCCTTCCAGCGATGCTATCAAGGCACTCGACTCGCCGCAGACGAAAGCCCCGCCTCCCTTGTTTATCGTTATCCTGAAGTCGAAGCCGGAGCCGAGTATGTTCTCGCCGAGCAGTCCGTAGTCCGCTGCCTGGTCGATGGCTATCCTGGTGCGTTCCACCGCCAGTGGGTATTCATTGCGCACGTAGATAAAGCCTTGGTGCGCGCCGATGGCGTGGGCACCGATAATCATTCCCTCGATGACGCTGTGGGGGTTTCCTTCCAGGATGCTGCGGTCGGGGTAAGCGCCGGGGTCGCCTTCATCGGCGTTGCAGATTACATATTTAGTATCTCCCTCGGTGGTGCGGCAGGACTGCCATTTGCGGCCGGTGGGGAAACCTCCGCCGCCCCTGCCACGTAGACCGGATCTAGTTATTTCATTGATTATCTTGTCCGGGTTCATCTGCGTGAGAGCTTTAGTTAACGCGGAGTAGCCCCCGGCAGCGATGTACTGCGTGATTTCCTCGGGGTCGATTTCACCGTTGGAGCCCAGTATAAGGCGCATCTGCCTGGCGTAGAAGGGGACATCCGACTCGTAAGTGATTTCCTTGTCGGTAGCCGGGTCCGTATAAAGCAGGCGCGGGATAACTTTGCCGTTTAAAACGGTTTCTGAAATGATCTCCGGAACGTCTTCCGGCTTGACGTGCTGATAAAATATCTTCTTGGGACCGATAACCACCACCGGGCCTCTTTCACAGAAGCCGTGGCAGCCCGTCTCCTTGAACTCTATCTTGACCTGGAGTTCCCGTTTCTCTATCTCTTCGGAAAAAGCGTCGACAACGTCTTCGGCGCCGGATGCGCGGCAGCCAGTGCCTCCGCACACGGAAACAGTTATCCGGCTGGCATCTTTATCTTTTAATATCGTCTGCCGGAACTGCTCCAGTTCCTCAACGCTCTTTAGTTTCCTGTCTAATAACTTCCTAACTTGTTCGACCATTTTTTGCCTTCCTGCCGTTTATTCGTAATTCTTTAAAATTTTATCCAGTTTGTCTGGGGTTACCTGGCCCTCGTATTTACCGTCGATAACGACCACCGGCCCGAGGGCGCAGCAGCCCAGACAGTTGGCTGTTTCCAGCGTGAACCTCTCGTCCTTGGTTGTTTCACCGGGTTTCAAATTATAATCCCTGGCTATTTTATCGACGAGTCTCTGCCCGCCCTTGACATGACAGGCCGTGCCCAGGCAAACGGTAATCGTATGACGACCCCTGGGTTTTAAGCTGAACGACTGAAAAAAGGTGGCTACGCTGAAAACCTGGCTCAAGGGGATATCCAGTTTCTGACTGATTTTTACCAGGGTTTCTTGGGGGAGGTAATTGAACTGCGCTTGAATGTCCTGTAATAAGGATATCAGCTGCTCTTTTTTATCAACATAACTATCTATAAGAGCTTCGACCCTTGCCGCGCTGTTTTCCAAAGCCGCCTGGATTGCAGCTAAATCAAGTGTATTGTCCACTCTGGTACCTCCCTTTTCAGTCTCCCTTATTTAAGCCTAAATCTTGCGGGGTTTTTTGCCCACTGTTAATACACCTATCTATGTTACGGAGAACGCCTGTATTGTCAGGTGATATTCGCAATGACTAGGCGTTATTACACCTTTAGAAATAGGTGTAATACGGAAAGTTTTAGACCTATGGTACGATGTACTATTGGTTTCAATAGCCGATAATTAATATATATGACCGATATCCGTGTTGTTCTTTGTGAAGACCACTTGATTACCCGCCAGGGTATCCGCCGCCTGCTTGAGGATGAAAAAGGGCTTGAAGTTGTTGGTGAAGCCGGCAACGGCGAAGAAGTTATTCAGCTGGTCAATGAACTTAAGCCCGATGTGATTCTAATGGATGTCGCTATGCCCAAGTTAAACGGCATAGAAGCAACACGGCAAATCAAGGTAATCAACCCTAAAACCAATATCCTGATACTTAGCGCCTACGATGACGATGAGTATGTTTTCGCGTTACTCAAGGCCGGCGCCAACGGCTATTTGCTTAAAAATGTCAGCGGCGATGAGCTGGTGCGGGCCATCAAAGCTGTCCACAAAGGTGACCCCGTGTTAAATCCTGTTGTGGCTAAGAAGGTCGTTAATTATTTCCGCTTAGGCGAGACCGGGATACCGACAGCGGACGATGCAGCTAAATTGAGTGAAAGAGAGCTAAGTATTATCAGGCTGGCTGCAAAAGGCCTGACGAATAAGGATATCGCGGAAAACCTGCACTTAAGTTACCGCACCGTTGAAGGTCACTTAAGGGATATTTTCAATAAACTAGGGGTGGGGTCAAGAACGGAGGCGGTACTTCAGGGGCTGAAGATGGGCTGGTTCACATTGGAAGAACTGGTTTAGCCAGAATATGTAAATATATCTATTAAAAAATATGCCGTTAAATTCAAAACTACTAGCAAAAATAACCGATGGTTCGGCCGTAGCTTGTTTTGTCATCGATCAGGATCATGTAATAACCCACTGGAACCCCGCCATGGAGAACCTGACCGGTATAAAAAGGGAGCAAATGGTCGGGAAAGACGGCTGTTCCGAGGTGTTTTACGGTCATAAAAGGCCAACCATGGCCGACCTGATTGTCAGTCGGGCTTCTCCTAAAGAGATTGAAAAACATTATCAAGACAAATACCGTACCTCTCCACTAATCGAGGGGGCTTATGAAGCCGAGGACTTTTTCCCGGAACTGAACCACACCGGTAAGTGGCTGCATTTTACAGCCAGTCCGCTTATCGATGATGATGGCAAGATGATAGGCGCGATAGAGACGCTGCTGGATATCACCGAACGCAAGGAACTGGAAAACGACCGGCGCTATTTCTTGCAGCAGACCACCCGGGCACACGAGGAAGAACGGAAATATATCGCGCGTGAATTACACGATGACATAGCGCAGATACTGGGCTCACTTTCCCGGGAGCTGGATAATACCCTGCGTCAGAACCAGGGTCTGGAATCGACTATTATTAAGGACTTGAATGATATGCAGTTCCACCTTCATGACGGGTTGAAATCCGTGCAGCGCTTCATTAAGAACCTGCGCCCCTCCCTGCTGGACGACCTCGGTCTGGTGCCTGCTTTAAGGTCGCTGACAAATAGTCTTGAGGAGACGGACGGTATAATTACCGAATTTTCCGTCACAGGCGAACAAAAACGCCTCGATGGAGAAGTTGAACTATCTCTCTTCCGTATCGTCCAGGAAGCGCTTAATAACGTGAAAAAACACGCCGAGGCATCTGAAGTCCGGGTATCAGCCGAGTTTAACGGGAATATCATAAAGCTAAATGTATATGATAACGGCATAGGCTTTGAATTACCCAAAAACATGGACAGCCTACCCCGCAGCGGCATGCTCGGGCTGATGGGGATAAGAGAAAGAGTCTGGCTTTTAAACGGTAACTTGGAAATCGATACGGAACCGGGCAAGGGCACCGCTCTTACGGTCACAGTACCGGTCAAATAATCGCTGTTTCCTGTCAGGATATATTACGCTTTATTCCACCGATTCGTAAGAATTATCCGGTTCTTTTATAAGCATTCTGGCAAGAATGATGATAGTCACGTAGAAGAAATATGTCCAGAGGCTACGCCAGGCGAAAAAGAGCGGCAGGACCGATAGTAGAAGACCTGTTTCCGGGTAGCGCCGGCAGTTGCGGAAATACCAGATGGCACCCCCTATCAAAACCACAAGCTCCATTATCGTAAAAGGTATGGATGTATGGACGTTGATTAGTCCGCCTGTTACCAGCGCGATGAACCCTACCCCCAGCGGGAACATGGGCTCTGTCATCGGCGAAGTAATCGACCGCAGCCACAGCGATGGGTCGCTGACGATGAAGTAGGCATTAAAAGCAGCGAATATCGCGGCAATGATGCCTATCGTGGCAACTACGGTCTTAGGCCGTGTTGTCCGCCATAACAGTATCAGGTAAAAAGGCAGGAAGAACCAGGCCGTCTGCTTGGTGGCTACCGCCAGTCCCATGAATATGGCGGAAAGCCAGTTCTTCTCACCCAGAGCAACCCAGGCGATTAGCAGGAAAGGAAAAATCAGGCAGCTCGTTTCGCCGATAGCCAGCCCGTTCCACAGCTCCAGGCTGATGAGAGCCACCCCGATGAAGAACAAGCGTCTTCTTCCGGGTATCCGCCACGCCGTGTAAAGTAGACCACCGATGACGAAGATAAGATAGATAAACCTGATGTCATTGATGCCGGCTGCAATGAAAGGCGTTACTAGGAGGAAAGAGCCGGCCGGATAACAGACATCAGACACCAGTTCGGGGGGTGGTGGCCAGGGATTCTGTACTGCAGAGTCCCATATTTGCTTGAATTGCTCGCGCGTGGGATAGGGGAACACATTGGCAAATCTGCCCACCTGCAGCGGCGTCGTGCGTTCGTAAGACCCGTTGAACTTGAGAAAAGCTTCGATGATATTCCCGTTGCCGTAAGG
>DAOULS010000073.1:0-4024 GCA_034418415.1 Dehalococcoidales bacterium
CCGCCGCCGCCATTGCCCCGGTAACCACGTCACGCACGTCCACCCAGTTGAATCCCCCGGTAACGAGGGCCGGCAGCTTCCGCTCCGCTATCGTAATCAAAGCCTCGCCGAAGTAAGACGGCTGATAATCATAAGGCCCAAAGACCGCCGTGGGACTAACTATTACCGCATTAAGCCCCTTTTCTATCCCGCGCCGCACTTCTATCTCCGCGGCGGCCTTGGAGCGGTCGTAAGGCGGATAGCGTTTGGAGTTCACCAGAGGACGCGACTCGTCGACGGGAATATGCAAAGGCTCCTGTACCAGCGCGTGTATCGAGCTGAAATGCACCAGACGGCGTACGCCGTTACGCAGGCACGCTTCCACCACATTGGCGGTGCCTCTTACGTTTATCTTCTCCTGCTCCGGCCAGTCCGTCATCGATAGGGAAATAGAGGCCGCCAGATGATAGACGGTATCGACCCCCTCGAAGGCGCGGCACAGCGAATCCAAGTCGCGTACGTCCCCCTGGACTCTTTCGACATCCAGTCCGTCGATAGCCCGGCAGTTGATGTGCACCAGGCAGCAGGGGGAAATGCCTTTATCGATTAAGGCGCGCACCAGGTTTGCCCCGACATGCCCGGTAGCGCCAGTGACTGCGACCGTCATTTGAGCCCCATTATAGCATAGACCGACTAGGTATAGCCAAAACGAGACTGATTGTCACCCGAACGATAAAAATGCTAGGATTAATTAAAACCCCCCAACATTTCTGGACTAACTCTCATTAACGATAGCAGCGACGTTATATGATTAAAAAATCCGGCCCGCATTACAGGTGGTATGTTCTCACTCTGGCTGGCCTGACCTACGCCATTATTGCCGGTGCCTCCAGGATGTGCATGCCGGTGCTTTTCAAGCAGATAGGCGACGACCTTAATTTAAGCGTCACGGCTATCGGCACGGTATGGGGCATGGACCCCCTGGCCGGCGTATTTATCGGTCTGCCGAGCGGTCTGCTCGCCGACCGCTTTGGCATCAAACGTTCTCTGACGGTGCTGTGCATTCTCGCCGGCGTTTTCGGCGCCTTAAGAGGATTTTCAAACAGCTTCTTTTCCATAGCGGCTATCATGTTCCTCTTCGGCCTGATGGCGGCCGCCGCCCCGAGCATCGTGCCCAAGGCAACCGCCGTATGGTTCGGCGGCAAACATCTGGCGCTGGCCAACGGCATACTCATCGTCGCCTGGTCTATCGGGGCGATGGTCGCCACGCAGTTCAGCGCCACCGTTTTCTCGCCCCTGCTGGGCGATTGGCGGGACGTAACGTTCCTTTTCGGCGGTATTTCCGTCGCCCTCGGCTTGCTCTGGCTTTTTACCGGACGTGAACCGGACAGAACCGAAAATCCGGAACAATCCACCGAGCAAATACCTTTCCGTCAGGCTATTTCGCACGTCATCCGTATCAAAGAGGTGTGGATAATCGGCCTCGTCACCTTCTGCATCTGGGGCACCAGCATGGGATTCATCGGCTACCTGCCGCTCTACCTGCGCAACATCGGTTGGTCACCCGCTTCCGCCGACGGCGTTATCACCGTATCCAGCGCGATGATGTTAATCGGCTCCATCCCCATGGTCCTGCTTTCAGACAGGCTCAAGTCGCGGTGGGGTGTATTGATGGTGTCGATTATAGGGCTAGCTGTAGGTGTTGTTCTATTGCCTTTCGTTAATACACTTGGCGTCTGGCTGGTGATTATCGTCGCCAACTTTCTGCGCAGCGCTTCAAGCTCGCTTTTCAACGTCATGCTCTTCGAAAACAAGAAAATCGGCAGCACTTACGGCGGCACCGCCATCGGTCTTGCCAGCACCATCTCCATGGTCGGTGCTTTCCTGGCGCCGCCGATTGGCAACAGCCTGGCAGACGTTAAACAATTCCTGCCTTTCGTGTTTTGGGGCGGCCTGGCAGGATTGAGTATTCCGCTGATGTTCCTCATCAGGAAAAAACCTGAATTATCTGGTTCATCTTCCGTCTAGCGTTTTCAATTTTCTCTGTTTTTCAATCTTGATTTTTTTGTGACTTTCTTTACGTATTTTGTGATTGTCACGCAACACCCGCATATTATACTGTTCACAAATTAATCGGATAATTCTCATGCCAAACGAAGAATCCAGTACGGAAAAACCTAAAAACCAGTTTAAATATTGTCCCCAGTGCGGTCGTAAGGGACTGTACCACATCAAGCAGCAGTATTACCGCTGCCGCTATTGCGGCTCCTACCTGATTTCTCCCCAGAACACGGATGCCCCGAACAAATCGGACTAGTAATAAGGGTTCACTCCGCCGCCAGCTTCACCAGCACGCGGCGGTTTCTCGGCCCGTCGAACTCGCAGAAGAAAATGCCCTGCCACGTTCCCAGCACCAGCTTGCCATCCTCGATAAATAATGTTCTTGAGTCCCCGATAAGACTGGCTTTAATATGTGCCGGGGCGTTGCCCTCCAGGTGGCGGTAGCTTTTGTTTTGCGGCACCATCTCATCAAGCTGCGCGGCTATGTCCTCGACCACGCTGGGGTCGGCATGCTCGTTGACCAGGATGCCGGCGGTGGTGTGGGGTATAAAAATATGGCAAATCCCGTTCTTTATCCCGCTGGCCGCCACGACATCTCTCACCCTGTCCGTTATTTCCTGCAACTCCACCCGTGATTTTGTCTTTATATCGAGCTTATGTATCAAGCCTCACCTCACGCCTGTGTTTTTCTATATCCTACACCCTGCCGTACGGGCTGGCAACACTCGCCGTCTTGACCCTGCCCCCGAAACACGTTACACTATAAACAGGAGCATTATTATGCCTATTTACGAATACATCTGCCCCAGCTGCAAGTCCGAATTCGAGCAGATGCGTCCTTTAAGTCAATCAGGCGACCCCGCCGAGTGTCCCCATTGCCACAAGCCCGCCAAGCGTAAGATTTCCACCTTTGCCGCCTTTACCACCAGCATCAGCGGCGTCCCCAAGTCCGTGCCCGGCTCCGGCAGTTCCTGCTCCACCTGCAGTTCCGGCGACTGCAGCACCTGCGCTTCATAATTCTGGAAGGCACCTTTCTTTCTGCATTATCCTCTCAAGAATGCGATAAAAGTCCTATTGTCTATCTTTATTACCCCCGTAGTATCAGATTAGACGAGGTATTTGGGAGGATATTGTAATGAAGAAATTAGGCATTTTGGCTGCGGCGGTTAGCGCCGTATTGATTGTCATCTTTACTTTCGGTCTGTTCGGCTGCCAGTCGTCGCCGGGAGAATCCACCGTGCCGCTCGGCAACGTCGAGGTCAGGGAGTATCAGGGTGAAGACCTCTCCTCGGTCAACGACTTCCGGGAGAACTCCATCAAGGGCCCACAGTACATCGATATCGACGAATATCAGCTGCAGGTTACCGGACTGGTAGAGAATCCGACCAGCTACACCTATGATGAAGTCCTTAACGACTTCACTCATTACCAGAAAGCCGTCATCCTGCACTGTGTCGAAGGCTGGAGCGTTAAAATCCTCTGGGAAGGCATGCAGGTTCGGGACATCTTGGCGCAGGCCGGCCCTCTTGACGAAGCTAAAGTGGTCATTTTCCACGCCTACGATGGCTACACCACCTCTTTCCCCATCGAATATATCACGGACAATCCCATTATCATGGCTTACAAGATGAATGATATCACCATGCCTCCGGAAAGAGGATTCCCCTTCCAGCTGGTCGCCGAGAGCAAATGGGGCTATAAGTGGATAAAATGGATTACTCAAATCGAGCTTTCCGACGATATCAACTATAAAGGCTACTGGGAAGAGCGCGGCTATTCCAATTCCGGCAACATAAGCGCGGGATTCTTCGACTAAGCGGACTTCCTCCCCTTTGACACCCCTGCCTGAAAGCTGTTAATCTTTACTGTAAATAGCTCTAAGGCAGGTGGCTGCTATCAACTCCGTAGCAAAAGAAACAAAGGCCCGCTTCCGCTGGACTTACGTCGTCGTGCCGGTGGCGCTGTTCCTGCTTTCCCTGATTCT
>DAOULS010000074.1:0-32765 GCA_034418415.1 Dehalococcoidales bacterium
GTGGGCGTGCCCCCGCCGAAGTAAACGTCCCGGAAGCCGAAACCCAAACCCCGGTAAGTTTCCAGCTCCTGCTTCAGGTCGATGAAATAGCGGCGCGCCAGGTCTTCCCGGAAGAGGTAGCGGTTGAAGCAGCAGAACGGACACAGCGAGCGGCAGAAAGGGATATGCACATAAAGCGAAATATCCTCCCTTTTCACCAGCCTTTCGGCATTTACCAGAGAATCATCGACGGCATTGAGAGAGCGGAACTTACGCCCTTCCCGCCTGGTTACAAAACCGACTATTTCCGGAATCATCTAACTTTCTGAACAATCTGAAGGAATATGTATATCCGGGAAAATGATAACATACGCAGATGACTTTGGCTAATAAGGATAACGTGGGGAGCTAACTAGGTGGGACGTTTCTTTTTCGTTAAGTGAGCCCTGACGTACCCGGTATTGAAAGCCTTCACCGCCAGCGGACAGAACTGCTCGCCAGCTTTATTGGACAGCTCGGCGAACGCCTTTTGCGCCGGCATAGCCTCCTTATAAGCGTGCGGCGTGGTCATATTATCGAAAGCATCGACAACCGCTATCAGCCGGGCACCGAGGGGTATGCTGTCCCCGTGCAGTCCCTGCGGATAGCCGCTGCCGTCGTATTTTTCGTGATGGTACAGTATCAGCAAGCTGGCTTCTTTCAAAAAGGGTATTTCCCTCAATATTTCATAACCCACGATGGGGTGTCTTCTTATCATAGCCCACTCTTCATCAGTGAGAGGTTCGGCCTTATTCAATACGGCATCGGCGATGCTCAACTTGCCGATATCGTGGAGGAGGGCCGCGTACTCGATAGTCTGCTGCTGCTTCTTACCAAGTCCCAGTTCGCGAGCTCCCATCAAGGCGTATTCCACCAGCCGTCTCGAGTGGCCGCCGCCGCTGGTCTCCTTGGCGTCCGCCAGCGATACCAGTGCGCGCACCGTACTCTTGTAGGAGTGTATCAGGTCGTTGTTAGTTCGGTAGCCGTCAAATGCCATCGTACTGACATTGGCGCAGTACATTATTGTATTCAGGTCACGTTTGGAAAAAATCTCCCCGCTGGCTTTATTGAGCGCCTCGATAACCCCGAATACCTTCCCCCTGCTTATCAGTGGCGCGGCCAGGGCATGCCTTGTCCTGAAGCCGGTGGCATCGTCCGCGAGCTTATAGAAACCGCTGTTCTTGTCCGGGTTATTGACCATCATGGGCTTGCCGTTACGCATTACCCAGTCGGCGATGCTCGATTGGCGCCCGGCATGCAAGCGCTTTATCTGTCCGGCCGCCGGGCCGCTGGCAAGCTGGAAATACATCTCGCGTTTATTGTCGGCGCCCAGTAATACCAGAGCCGCAGCCATCGAACATAAAGAGTTCAGGGTCAGGTTGACTACGTTGGCGACTATCTTATCTTCTTTGTCTTCCGGCTTGACCTTCATCCAGATTTTATCAATCAGGTCAAGCTGCTTGGACTTAGCCTGCTCTGCAAGCGTCTGGAGATTCGGCATATTCTTCCACCAAAATATCGAGTAACTGTCTAGTACTGATATCCAACGCTATTTTGACAATAAAATAATAAATCCCTGATAAATATCGTGAAGAAAATTCTAAATATTCCGTAACAATCACGAGTGCAGGGAAGAGATTACGGAACCTCCGTCTCGAATGAAAAATAAGGGCGTAATATAATCCGGGCTTAGGCTTTTTCTTTAGCCCTCGCTACACTTTTAGCCAGTGTCTCGCCCGTTTTTTCGTTAATGACCATATCGGCATGATGGTCATGTGGCGTTTCAGTAAGATTCAGTATGACCAGCCGGGCACCACCCCGTTTTGCCAGCAGGGGCATCTGCGCCGCGGGATATACCACCAGCGACGACCCCGCTGCTATGAAAAGGTCGCACGCCTCCGACCTCTCTCCCGCCTCCCTCGTTTCCCTCTCCGGCATCGATTGACCGTAAGCCACGGTGGCCGGCTTTAAAATACCGTTGCAGTCGCCGCAGCGGGGCACCTTCTCCCCAGCCAGCATCTTCTCATGAGCGTAGTCCCTGGGGTACCGCTTCCTGCACTCCAAGCAGTCCACCCAGTGCATCGTGCCGTGGAGCTCCAGCACCTTCTCATCCGGCGTGCCGGACTTCTGGTGCAGGCCGTCCGTATTCTGCGTTATCACGCAGTCCAGTTTACCCAAGTTATGCAGCTCGGTGACAGCGTAGTGTCCGCTGTTGGGCTTGGCGTCCTTCACCGCCTCCCAGAACATCCGGTGTACCTGCCAGTATTTCTCCCTGATTTCTTCGCTGCGCAGGAAGTTGGGCAGGTTCAGTTCATCGGGGTCGAACTTGCTCCAGATACCCTGTGGTCCCCTGAAATCCGGGATATCGGACTCGGTGCTGAACCCGGCCCCGGTAAAGACCACCACCTTCTTCGCTTCCACTATCATGTCGGCAACTGTTTCTATATAGTCCATCTAACTCCTTCTTTTACTGCATCGGCATTTCCATCTGCCCCTTCCTCACCACCGCCCTGGCTAAGTCCCAGGCGTACTCGTAAAGGTGCAGTCCCTTGCTCATCGCCGCGAGCTCGCCGTCCTCCACACCTATCTCGCTGGCCATGTATTCCTTTAAAAGCTGAATCGCCGCCAGGTTGGAGGGAAAGCCCGCCCAGAGGTCCCACGACCGGAAATACACGATGAAGTTCAGCCTGCCATCGCGTATTCTGGTGTCTATCATCCTCAAGCACGGCGGGTCGGGTAAATCTATCGACTTTTCATCACCTACCGCCATGTAAGCCTGATTGGTGTTATAGCCGTCTTCCCGGTACATCTTGATGACCTTGGCAATCTGCTTTTCCAGGTACTGACCGTAGGTGTACTGCTCCCCTTCTTTCCTGTGCGACGTCATCAGGTAAGGCAGATATTCCTCCACATAATCCATGGTGCTCGGCGGGGGCACGCCCTGCGGCACATCCGGTATCAGCGGACGCGTGCCCGGGTAGACTATCTGTACCACGACAAGGTCGAGCTCTTTACGTCTCTGACCGGCGTAACTCCCGCGGTCGATTTTATACTCGCGCCCTTTTTCGAGGGTATCGTTTAAACAGAGGAACCAAGCCTCGGAAAGGTCGCGCGCTTTAATAACCGAAATATTCACTATAAGCCTTCAGACTACTTCCTGTCTTTGACCAGGGAGAAAAACCTGTCCTGGTACTCATCGAAGACGCCCCAGCGGTTCAGTTCCTGCTCCAGTTCGTAAGTCCTTATCTCGCCGCGCCAGGCCTGCTGGAACATATCCTCGATGGTCTGCCTCACGCCCACCGGTACCCCGCCCTGGCTTTTACCAAACATCCCCATCGACCCCATTTGCGCTACATTATTGTGTACGGACCGACTGGTGATTTCATAGATGAACTTCAGCAGCGAGACGTCCCAGAGGTCATCCTGCCCCTTGATAATCGTCGCCAGCGGGTCGTCTTTCTCGTCAATCTCGGTATTCAGCTTTTCAATTACCGCCGGCAGCTTATCCGACACGATATTAAGACCCTTAGACTCGTTTTTATAGGTATAAAAGAGGCCGGGGGCATTGGGGCCGTGCATCATCAGCAGCTTCTGGAAATACTGTCGCGCATCATAACTGAAGCCCTCAAGATGAGTGAGGTAATAAGGCGTCACGATTTTGGGTCGCTCGGCGATTACCCTGCCCTCCCGGATGACCGTTTCGTTGGTGTCATCGGATATTTCGGAGTAGGTCGGCTCCGTGAGCAGGTAATAATAAATATTGGTCACCCCGAAGGTAGCCAGGTGCTGCCGGGGGTACCGGATTATCTCCGTATGGCGGGCCGCATATTCGATTCTTTCGCTTTCGGTATCCATTTCCCTATTTGATAGTCGCCAGCTCCTTCTTGTATTCTTCCAGGAGGTTCACGTACTGGCCCTCCATCTGCGCCTGCATCCTCTGCCATTCGTCCTGGAACTGGGGCTGTTTTTCCACGTCGATATTCAACTTGGCATCCACGCCGGTCTGCTTCCTGACGGCTTCCTGGAGTTTAGCCTCAAATTCCGCTTTAAGCGACTCATAAGCCTGCTGCTTTTGCTTGGCGCCCTCCTGCACGTAATGGTCGAGGACATGCCGTATCTTACTGAACACGTTTTCTACGGCGATTTTATCCTCTTTCAGGCTTTTTATACCGTCCATGGCTTTTTTATTCATGCGCCGGGCGGCTTCGTTGTGGGGCAGACTTATATTACGCAACAGGATATCGTTAACGCTGGCGATGATAACCTGCCGGGCTTTCGCATTATGTTTCTGCAGTTCACTCGCCAGATTGACGTTTTCCTTTAGATAAACGGCAGCCAGCTTTTCCCCCACCGGCCCATATTTCCACTTGAGTCGTTCTTCTTCCGTGGGCTCGCCGATTTGCGCCAGTTTTTCCCTGGCTATCTCCGCCGCGGTCTTGATTTCACCCATTTACGACCTCCGGAATATCAACACTCTTTAGTCTCAATAAATATTATACTACAACACAGATACCTGATGTAGATAATAAGCTTGTTCTTACAGCAAAAAAGAGGGGCATATTCGATTATACCCCTCTCCTAAGATCCAACTATCCGTAGCGTCTTATTTTTTATTGTGTTTAATCAGCCACCATTCCAAGCCGTCGGCCAGTGCCAGCCAGCTTGCCTCGATGATATTGGTAGAGCCGCCGACGGTGCGCCACTCATTGACGCCATCGGAGGACTCGATAAGCACGCGTACCTGGCTTTCGGTCCCAGTGCTTTCTTCAAGGATGCGCACCTTGTAGTCCACCAGCTTTACCTTTTTCAGGCTGGGATAGAACTTCAGCAGCGCCTTACGCAGGGCAAGGTCGAGGGCATTAACCGGACCGTCGCCCTCCGCCGCCTCGTGTATTATCTTACCGCCCACCTTCACCTTGACCATAGCCTCGGAGAGCATCGCCTCCACCGACTTACGCGTGGAAGGACGCCGCCGACTCTCCACCACCACCATAAAGTCCACCAGCTCAAACGGCGGCTTGTAATCAGACCTGGTCTTGTGCAGCAACAGCTCAAAAGACGCCTCGGCATTATCGTACTGGAAGCCAAGACTCTCGAGCTGTTTTACTCGTCCTATAAGCTCCCTGACCTCTTTTTCCGAACCGGATATATCGATGCCGAGCTCTTTCGCCTTGGCAATAACGTTGTCTTTGCCGGACTGGTCGGAGACTACCGTCCGCTGCTTATTGCCCACCCTAGCCGGGTCGATATGCTGGTAGGCATCCGGCCATTTAGTGACGCCGTCCATATGATAACCAGCCTTGTGACTGAAAGCGCTGGTACCGATATAAGGGGCAAAGGGGTCGGGGGCGATATTAGCCAGTTCGCTGACGTAATGCGATACTTCTGTCAATGAAGCTAACTGCTTATCAGAGATGCAATCAACGCCCATTTTAAGCTTCAATGCCGGTATGATGGTGCAGAGGTCGGCGTTACCGCAGCGCTCGCCGAGTCCGTTTATCGTGCCCTGTACGTGGGTCGCTCCCGCCGCGACCGCCGCCAGTGTGTTAGCCACCGCCAGACCGCCGTCGTTATGGCAGTGAATACCCAGAGTCACTTTAGTTACCTTGGCGGCGGCTTTGACCGCTTTGGCGACTTCATCGGGCAGGGCGCCGCCGTTGGTATCACAGAGCACCAGGCAGTCGACCCCCGCTTGCGTCGCCACCTCCAGCGTCTTTAGCGAGTACTCCGGGTTATGCTTGAATCCATCAAAATAATGCTCGACGTCCCAGAAAACGGTAATCCCTTTTGCCTTAAGATAACGAATGGAGTCCGCTATCATTTTCAGGTTTTCTTCGAGAGTTGTTCGCAGGACGTTGATAACATGCAGGTCAGACCCCTTACCGACGATGGTGGCTAACTTCGCCCCGGACTTGACCAGCACCGTTAGAAAGTTGTCTTCCTCCGCTTTTACACCGGCACGCCGCGTACTGCCGAAAGCGACTATTTTAGCGTGTTTAAGCTTCAGTTCATGCAGTCGGTCATAGAACTCGGCGTCCTTAGGATTGGCGCCGGGCCAGCCGCCTTCAATATAATTAATACCCAGCTCATCGAGCTTTTTAGCTATGTGCAGCTTATCGACCACAGAGAAGGATATGCCCTCGCTCTGGGCGCCGTCCCTTAACGTAGTATCGTATAGTTCAACTTTAGCCAACTGCTAGCCTCCCACCTTGCCGGCGATGATATCGCCCATCTCTTTCGTGCCGCACTTTGTTTTGCCTTCACTCATTATATCATAGGTACGATAGCCTTCATTCAGGGCGTCTTCCACCGCCTTTTCAACGACGTCCGCCTCTTTCTCCAGGGCAAAGGAGTAGCGCAGCATCATGGCGGCGCTTAGTATCGTGGCGATAGGGTTGGCGATGTTCTGCCCGGCGCGCCGCGGCGCGCTGCCGTGAATCGGCTCGTAAAGTCCGAATATCATGACGCCGGTCTGGGGCACGCCGGCAATACTCGCCGAAGGCAGCATGCCCATCGAGCCGGCCAGCATCGAAGCCTCGTCGGTGAGGATATCGCCGAAGGTGTTCTCCGTCACCAGCACATCGAGGTATCTCGGGTTCTGGATGATGCGCATGGAGCAGGCGTCCACCAGCATGTGCTCCAGCGAGACATCCGGATAGTCCTTAGCCACCTCCAGCGCCACCTGCCGCCATAAACGTGACGACTCCAGCACGTTGGCTTTGTCCACCGAGATAAGCTTTTTCTGTCGGCGCCGCGCCAGCTCGAAGCCGACCCTCACAATGCGGTCGATTTCCTGCTCCGAATACAGCATGGAGTCGACGGCTTTGCGTCCGGACTCCGTCTGCCAGCGCTTCTTGGGCTTGCCGAAATAAAGTCCCCCGGTCAACTCGCGCACGAAGATGAAGTCCACCCCCTTGATTACCTCCGGTTTGAGGTTAGTGGAGTCCACCAGCACGGGGTGCACCGTCACCGGGCGCAGGTTGGCGAAAAGAGCCAGGCTCTTGCGCAGCTCCAGCAGTCCGTCCTCGGGGCGGACTTTCGCCAGGGGGTCGTCCCACTTAGGACCGCCCACTGCACCCAATAACACGGCATCAGCTTTTTTACACAGCTTAAGTGTGGCTTTAGAAACAGCCACACCCTCGGCGTCGATGGCAGCGCCACCTACCAGTCGACTATCGATGTTGAAGCTATGACCAAATCTCTTGCCGATAGCTTTCAATACCTTCAGCGTCTCGTCGATGACCTCCGGACCGACGCCGTCACCGGGTAACACAACCAGATTAAAATCCACTTAAGTCCTCCAATTCCTTTCGTCATTCTGAGGGAGCGAAGCGACCGTGAGAATCCCTATCATCGACTTAGATAAATTATAGAGATTGCCACGCCTCTCGACTCCGTCTCGATGGCTCGCAATGACAGTTTATTTTACATGAGCCAGTCGCTGCTTGGTGTACTCGACCAAGCCTCCAGCGGCAATCAACTTAGACATGAAGTCCGGATACGGCTTGGCAAAGAATGTCCTGCCGCTGGAGAGGTTCTTGATTTTACCTTTTTCCAGTTCGACTTCCAGTACATCACCGGGGGAGGTATTATCCACCGCTTCGACGCATTCCAACAGAGGCAGGCCGATGTTGATGGCGTTGCGGAAGAAGATGCGGGCGAAGCTGTGGGCAATCACACATGACACGCCGGACGCCTTGATAGCCAGCGGGGCATGCTCCCGCGATGAGCCGCAGCCGAAGTTAGTGGTAGCCATGATGATATCGCCGGGCTGGACTTTATTCACAAAATCAGCGTCGATATCCTCCATGGTATGCCGGGCAAGCTCGGCGGGCTCAGACACGTTCAGGTAACGGGCGGGGATAATAACGTCCGTATTGACATCGGCGCCGTATTTAAATACCTTGCCTTTCAGCTTCATTTTTACTCCTTTAATGATTGTGGTTATAAATATTTCATTTTAGATTTATGTCAACTTCACTGCTTGCAGTGAAACCTCTTATTTAGCTTTCGTATCACGTTTAAGTTTACGATACTTGGCGACCTCACTCCCCGAGCCGGTACGGGTCGACCTGTCTTCAAAACTGCTCATGGGCAAAATCATGTGATACTTTCCGTATTCAGTCCATTTTTTATTTTTCGAGTCCAGTACCTGCAAATAGTAATTCATATTACCGCTCTGTTTCTCATCCCAGCGGTCACCCTCCAGGACAACGTGAAAGGACTCCGCCTGCTGGCCGGCAAGCACCAGGGGATACCATTTACCTTTGGTCGCGGTATCTATCCACTTGAACCTGTCTTTCCTGTATTCAGTAAATTTCGAATAATCCACCACCCACTTGGGATAATAGGCATACTCTTTTTGAGATTCACCGCTGCCGAGCAACATGATTATTCTCATATCCAAGACCTTGCCCACTCCTTTACCCTCGTTGGCAAAAGTAATACCCATATCAAAGCTCGGTATCCACCAGGTCTTTTTCTCCTCATCACCGGACATATCCGGAGTTATCTTATACATCGACAGGGTGGGTATGGTATTCGATACCGTTAACTTAAACGGCTTGAGAATAACCAGCCACAGAGCATAAACAGCGGTCAGTAAAGCCAGGATGCTGAATACTAAAGCAGTGATTTCAAAAGCCATTTCACATATTTTCCCTTTTTAATCCCTCTCGCCGGCGCACTCGCGCTATACTGCTACCAGCTTACTTTCCCAGTCCTTGACCCGCTTGGGCTGGCCGGACTTATTAAGTTCGATAATGTGGCCTTCAGCCTTGAGCTTTTTGGACTGCTCCGCCAGACCGCCGGGGTATTTCTCGTTCAACTCTCCTTTGCCTTTAAGTGTCCGCCAGTAAGGCGTAATATCCTTTTTCCCTTCAGCTTTATCTTCTTCGGCGGCACGCGCCGCGATACCGACAAATATGCCGGTGGTGATGGGTCAGCCAAAGCTGGCGTGATATTTATTTGCCATATACCCCCGGATTTGATTAATGGTGATTAGCTTGCCTTGCGGGACAGTCTTCATAAGAGCATCTACTTCAACCGGGGAAGGAATGACCACCGTACCTTCACCCCATTTTTTACTCATTTTCTCATCGACTTCCACCACGCGTGGAAGCTGCTGTCTTTGCGTCGTCGAGACGAGCTTCTGCCGCCAGGTCTCTTTTAGTTTAGCCATACCAACCTCCCTACGGAGTAGTTCCAAGTAACAAACTACCCCACCACCCCCCTTTTTTAAGGGTGAGGATGATTAACCTATTTCATGACCTTATCAGGATTGACAATCTTGCCGGCGACGGCGCTGGCGGCGGCGACCGCCGGATTAGCCAGATAGACTTCCGACTTGGTGCTGCCCATGCGCCCTACAAAATTGCGGTTGGTGGTGGAGACGCAACGTTCGCCATCAGCCAGGACGCCCATGTGCCCGCCGAGGCAGGGCCCGCAGGTAGGCGTGCTGACCGCCGCGCCCGCCTTGACGAATATCTCGATAAGGCCTTCCGCCAGAGCCTCCAGATAGACCTGCTGGCTGCCGGGAATAATGATGCAGCGCACACCATGGCGTACTTTGTGCCTCTTAAGTATCTGGGCGGCCAGACGCAGGTCTTCAATTCTTCCGTTGGTACAGCTGCCGATAACCGCCTGGTCAATTTTCACGTCGGGTACCTGGCTGACCGGCGTGGCATTAGCCGGCGAATGTGGCAGCGAGACCTGCGGCTCAATAGAGGTAACATCATACTCTATTTCCCTGGCGTATTCGGCATCAATATCCGGCTCATAAACAAGGTAGGGTCGATTGGCTTTGGACTTTATATAAAGCTGCGTCTTGTTGTCCACGTGGAACAGACCGGCCTTGCCCCCGGCCTCGATAGCCATATTCGCCATGGTAAAACGTCCGTCCATGGAAAGCTCGTCGATAGCCTCGCCGGTGAACTCCATGGCGGCATACAAAGCGCCATCGACGCCAATATTACCAATAGTATAAAGGATAAGGTCTTTACCCCCTACCCACTTGCCCAGCGTGCCGTGATAAACAAACTTGATGGTGGGCGGCACCTTCATCCAGATATCCCCGGTAGCCATGGCGACAGCGATGTCCGTCGAGCCCATGCCCGTGGCGAAAGCACCCACCGCGCCGTAGGTACAGGTATGTGAGTCCGCCCCGATGACGACATCGCCGGGGAGCACCAGGCCCTGCTCCGGCAGGAGGACATGCTCGATGCCCATCTCACCAACGTCATAAAACCTGATACCATGCTCAAGGCAAAACTCGCGCATCATCTTCGCCTGCTCGGCGGAGAGTATATCCTTATTCGGCACAAAATGGTCGGCCACCATGACGATTTTTGAAGGGTCGAAGACCCTCGAGACCCCGAGACGATAAAATTCCTTGATGGAGATGGGCGCTGTAATATCGTTGGACAGTACCATATCCACCGTCGCGCTGATAAACTCGCCCGGAGCGACCTCGTTCTTACCGGCATGAGCCGCCAGTATCTTTTCCGCTAGATTCACAATATGTCTCCTCTTACGACGCTAAACAATACTATACTACAATACGAGATTTTATACATCTCCCGGGAACGGCAGAACAGAGCGTACTAAAATCCCCCCGTATCACGCAACCTGAAAAGGGAATGAAAAGCGAGGTCTATTTAGCCTGTTTGTTCTTCTTTGCCGACAGGAGGCGATTAAGGGCATTGATATAAGCCTTGGCGCTGGAGACGATAATATCCGTATCCGCACCGCGGCCGGTATAGGTAATGCCGTCGCTCTCAATCCTGATTAGCACCTCGCCGATGGCGTCGATGCCCTCGGTGACCGATTTCACCGAGAACTCGGTAAGCGTATTGGGCACCTTGACGCACAGGTTGATTGCCTTATAAACGGCGTCAACCGGTCCGGTGCCGAGAGACGCGCCCTCGATAATCGTCTTGCCTTCCGGTCCGATAAGCCTGACGGCAGCCATGGGAAGGCCCTGGTCGCCGCTGGTCACCTGCACACGGTCAAGGTGGTACTCCTCGGAGATAGTACGCTGCTCCTCGGCCACCAGCGACTCGATATCGCGGTCGGTGATGTCCTTCTTCTTGTCCGCCAACTCCTTGAAGGCGGTAAAAGCCTTATTCAGGTCTTCATCTTTCAGCGTGTAGCCCAGCTCGGAAAGGCGCTCCCGGAAGGCATGGCGGCCGCTGGTCTTGCCCAGCACCAAGCTGCTCGACGGAATACCGACGGAGCGCGGGTCCATGATTTCGTAGGTGGACGACTTTTTAATCATGCCGTCGATATGCAGGCCGGAAGAATGACGGAAGGCATTGCCGCCGACGATAGCCTTATTAGGCTGGACGGGAAAACCGGTGAGGTCGGAGACCATCCGGCTCGTCCGGTAAATCTGCCTGGTGTCAACGTTAGTCTCCAGGTCAAAGAAGTCCGAGCGGGTCTTGATGGCCATGACGATTTCTTCCAGCGCGGCATTGCCGGCCCGCTCGCCGATACCGTTGACCGTTGCCTCAACCTGTCGGGCGCCCCGTCTGACCGCCTCCAGGCTGTTAGCCACCGCCAGACCGAGGTCGTTGTGGCAGTGCACACTGACGACGGCGCGGTCGATGTTGGGGACGTTTTTAAAGACACCCTCGATAATAGCCCCGAACTGCTGCGGCATGGCGTAGCCAACCGTGTCCGGGATGTTGACGGTGGATGCGCCGGCATCGATAACGGCTTTTAAAAGCTGATGGATAAAAGCCGGTTCAGTGCGCGAGGCATCCATCGCGGAAAACTCGATGTTATCCGTGTATTTCCGTGCGTGCTTTACTGTATCCACAGACATCTGGAGAATCTGTTCGCGGCTCTTTTTGAGCTGATAGAACAGGTGAATATCAGAAGATGAAAGAACGGTATGGATGCGCGGATTGGACGCGCCCTTAATCGCTTCCCAGCTGCGGTCGATGGCCTCTATATTAGCATGCATCAACGCGCAGATAGAAGAACCGCGCACTTCCTGCGCAATTAGTTTTACGGCTTCAAAATCGCCGGGGGAAGTGACGGGAAAACCCGCCTCGATAACATCAACGCCCAGTTTTTCCAGTTGACGGGCGATTTCCAGTTTTTCCTGAACGTTTAGAGAACCACCAGCCGCCTGTTCCCCATCCCGTAATGTGGTATCAAAAATAATAACCCTGTCCATTTAAAGTCCCTCCTTAAGAGAATAAATTAAGATGCAACCGCTTGTTCCCCTCTCCCTAAATTAGAGAGGGGCCGGTAAGGATGAGGTTTATTCTCTTTAAGCAAGAACAATCGTACGACATGGCTATACGGATATATTATATATGATTTATTCGTTTTTGTCTATACTGAATCGAAGCAACGGCTACGCCTGCTTCCTGACACGCGTTTTCAGGGGTTTTTCTTCCCGGCGCATCACGCCGAGGCTGCCACGTACCATGGCGACGCGACCGGTACGCGCAATCTCCCTGATGCCGAAGCCCTGCAGGAGCTTGAGCATAGATTCTATTTTATCTTCGTCGCCGGTAATTTCAATTGTCAAAGTGTCCGAGGCCACGTCAACGATATTGGCACGGAAGATATCGGCAATTTCCAGGATTTCACTGCGGGTGGCAGAGGTGGCTTTCACCTTGATAAGCGCCAGCTCACGACCGGTCAGTTTCTCACCGGAGATGTCAAAAATCTTCACCACGTCGATGAGCTTATCCAGCTGTTTGCGTACCTGCTCCACCATCGCCGTCGTGCCGTTGACGATAATGGTCACGCGCGAGAGGTGCGGCACCTCACTGTGGCCGACCGCAATACTATCGATATTGAAGTTACGGCGGCGGAACATACTCACCATGCGGTTGAGGACACCGGGCTTATCATTGACAATCGCCACTAGCGTATGCTTTGTCGTCGCCATGAGGACACCTCTTTCTTCGGTTGTTCGATAAACTCGATATTAGCGGCCCCGGGAGGCACCATAGGAAATACGTTCTCTTCCGGCTCAATCATGAAGTTAATCAGGAAGGGGCCGTCATGCGCCATCGCCTGCTCGATGGCCGGGCTTACTTCCTCACGCTTGGTTACCGTCAGACCGGAGATGCAGTAAGCATCAGCCACCTTAACAAAGTCCGGACAGGATATCGGGGTAGCAACATAGTTTTTCTTATAGAAAAGGTCCTGCCACTGTCTCACCATGCCCAGGAAGCCGTTATTCAGAATAGCCATTTTCAAGGCAATGTTGTCCTGGACGAGGGTAGCCAGCTCCTGTATGGTCATCTGCAGGCTGCCGTCGCCGTCTATCAGCCAGACCGCCTTATCGGGACGGCCGACTTTAGCGCCCATGGCAGCGGGCAAGCCGAACCCCATCGTGCCCAGACCACCGGAGGATATAAAGCTGCCCGGCTCGTGGAAAGTGTAGTACTGGGCGGCCCACATCTGGTGCTGGCCGACGCCGGTTACAACGATAGCATCGCCGTGCGTGGCTTCATAAAGCTCGTGGATGATATACTGCGGCAACAGTCCTTTGCCGTCACGTACATCCAGCAACGGGTGTTCCTTGCGCCATTCATCCAGCTGCTGAATCCAGTCGATATGACTGTTAGTCTCAATCAGCTTCTGCATCGCCTGCAGCACCGCCGCCACGTCGCCGACGATAGGCACGTGCGCGGTCACGTTCTTGCCGATTTCCGCCGGGTCCATGTCGATATGGATTACCCTGGCATTAGGAGCAAAAGCGCTTACCTTGCCGGTCAGGCGGTCGTCAAAGCGCATGCCAATGGCGATAAGCAGGTCGCAGTTTTCCAGCGCCTTATTAGCGTAGCCGGTGCCGTGCATCCCAGCCATGCCGTAATTCAGAATATGGCCGCCGGGGAAGCAACCGATACCCAGCAGCGTGGTGATAACCGGTATCTGCGCTTTTTCCGCCAGCTCCTTAAGCGCCTCGCTGGCCCCGGAGATAATCACACCGCGGCCGGCCACAATAAGCGGCTGTTTGGCTTCATTTATCAATTTAGCGGCGTTCTTGAGCTGGGTGGGGTGGCCGTGCGTGGGTACCTTATAACCGGGGATAGCCACCTTATCCGGATACACAAATTCCGCCTGGTCCGTCATCACGTCCTTGGGGAGGTCAATGAGCACCGGGCCGGGCCTACCCGACCTGGCAATGTAAAAAGCCTCTTTAAAGGTAGCGGCCAGCGACGCGGTGTCCATGGCCACGTAGCTGTGCTTGGTAATGGGCAGGGTGATACCGGAAATATCGATTTCCTGAAAAGCGTCTTTACCAATAAATTGCCGGGCGACCTGCCCCGTCAGGGCAATCATCGGCACGGAGTCCAGATAAGCGTTAGCGATGCCGGTCACCAGATTGGTGGCACCGGGCCCGGAGGTCGCCATGCAAACGCCCACCTTGCCGGTAGCCCGGGCATAGCCGTCGGCTGCATGAGCAGCGCCCTGCTCGTGGCGTGTTAGAATATGATGGATTTGAGGATAATTCGGCAGGGTATCATAAAAGGGCAATAAGGCACCACCCGGGAAGCCGAACATTACATCGACTCCCTCGGCGATTAAACTCTCACATATTATCTGGGCACCAGTTTTTTTCATAAAGCCCCATCCTCCACTTTTTAAGACTTCCCTTTAGTTTTGTTAACGACTTTTGAAGATCGACGAAGTTGAATACCAAACCTGGTCTGAAATTCCTTAATCCCCACTTCCGCTAACTTCTTCTTCCTCTCTTCTTCGCCTACGCATGGATGAGCTTTAGTGACTTTTACCATTTCTTTTCCCTATCCTTCACTATTTTTTAAAAACCGCCCCGGTGCTGGCTGAGGTCACCTTTTCCGTGTAGCGGGCCAGGTAGCCCGTTTTAAACCTCGGCTGGAACTCCGGCAGCTTGGCAAGGCGGTCGGATATTTCCTGCTCCGTTAATTCTACATCAAGTTTATAATCGGGTATATTTATATGTATTATATCCCCTTCGGCAACAGCAGCGATAGGACCGCGTGAAGCGGCCTCCGGCGAGACATGGCCGATAGACGCGCCGCGGGTAGCCCCGGAAAAACGACCGTCCGTAATCAGGGCAACGTCTTTTTCCAGACCCATGCCGGTAATCAACGAGGTAGGCGTGAGCATCTCCCGCATGCCAGGCCCGCCCCTGGGGCCTTCATAGCGGATGACCAGCACATCGCCGGACTTGATTTTACCGCCCATGATAGCCTTAGTCGCCGCTTCCTCGGAGTCGAAAACGCGGGCGGGACCGCTGTGTTTTAACATTTCCGGCGCAACAGCGGCTTTCTTGACCACCGCCCCTTCCGGCGCCAAGTTGCCGAACAGCATCGCCAGTCCGCCCGTAGGCGAATGGGCATTAGCTACGGAACGAATAACTTCGCTGTTAAGATTTTTAACACCTGTTAAATTATCACCTACCGTTTTACCGGTAACTGTTTTTGCCTTCAGCTTCAGCAGCCCCTTCAATTCACCCATCACAGCGGGAATACCGCCAGCCATATCCAGGTCTTCAATATGGTGGGGACCGGTGGGGCGCAAGCTGCAGAGATACGGGGTGTGCCGGCTGATATCGTTCACCGTATTCAGGTTGAAGTCGATACCCGCTTCATTGGCGATAGCCATCAGATGCAGTACCGAGTTGGTGCTGCCGCCTAAAGCCATATCGACAGTAAGGGCGTTAAAGATTGCGTCCGGCGTAATTATGCTTTTGGGTCGGATATCCTGCTTCAAAAGCTGCATCACTTGCTCACCGGCCCGACGGGCTAAAGCGCGGCGCCTAGCATCGACAGCCGGTATGGCCCCGTTACCGGGCAGCCCCATACCGAGAACTTCGGTAAGGCAGTTCATCGTGTTGGCGGTGAACATGCCGGAGCAACTACCGCAACCGGGACAGGCCGCCTGTTCCAGTCGGGTCAACTCCGCTTCCGTCATCTTGCCGGCAGCAACACTGCCAACCGCTTCGAACAAATTACTGACGTCTACTTTCTTACCGTCCAGATTACCAGCCAGCATCGGGCCGCCGCTGACAAAGATACACGGAACGTTCAACCTGACCGCCGCCATCAGCATACCGGGGATAATCTTATCGCAGTTGGGTATGAACACCAGCGCATCGAAGGCATGCGCCTCCGCCATGATTTCCACGGAGTCGGCGATTAACTCACGACTGGGCAGGCTGTACTTCATGCCGGCGTGGTTCATGGCGATACCGTCGCAGACAGCGATGGTATTGAACTCAAAAGGCACGCCGCCGCCGGCACGCACGCCCTCCTTCACTTCGGCGGCGATTTCATTCAGGTGTATATGACCCGGAACGATGTCCGTGAAGCTGTTAACAATGCCGATAAACGGCTTATCCATTTCCTCCGGGGTGCAGCCGAGCGCGTAGATAAGGGAGCGGTGAGGAGCCCTTTCCACACCTTTTTTTGCAGCGTCGCTTTTCATCTTTTCGTCCTTAATTTTTGTTCCACTAAAAAAATAACCGTCTGTCAAGACGGACCGGGAACGGTTCTTAGCTTGAAGCCCGTATCTAAAGATAACACGGAAACGAGTTTATTGTCAAGCTGGAGTACATAGAAATATATAGTAAAGTTTGTACCTTACCCCCCCTTCCCCATCTCTGCAGGCACGCTTGCTTTAAACAGATGCTGAACCTTGACAAATTTACCCGTGACTGTTATAATACTTATATAACAGTTTGGGGTCGAATATGCTAATTTCCATCAATAAAGAAGACGCGCGGCCTTTATACCTGCAGATAGTAATCCAGATTAAGGAACAGATACGCAAAAGTATGCTCAAGCCGGGGGACGAGCTGCCCTCGGTCAGGGAGCTGGCGGACAGCCTGGGCATCAACATGCATACCGTCCGCAGCGCCTATATAAAACTCCGGGAGCAGGGCATCATCAACCTGCGACTGGGCAGGCGGGCGACGATAGCCCGTTTGAAGCAGCCGGAAAACAAAAGGATAGTCGAAGCAGAAATAACGGCGCGGATGGAAGAACTGGTCACCGACGCCCTGTTGATGGGGCTCAAACCGCAGGAGATAAAAGAAATAATCAAATGGCAAACGGAGGCACAGACATGAAAAACAGACTATTGCATCCGCTATGGACACACATTCCAGCCATCGGGGCACTGATTTTTATAGTCGTTTACACTATCGCGATGGGGCCTTTGCCTTCAAATGCGCCGATACACTGGGACTTCCACGGTCAGATTGACAGCTATGGCTCACCTTATATAGGTTTCGGTATAATCGCGGGATTAAGCGTAATATTTATAGGCATATCAGTGCTATTCGACGAACTCTGGGCAAGACAGGAGAAATGCAAGAGGTTCAACTGGTTTTCACTGTTCGACGAACTGACTGTGGGTTTCATGGTAGGCGTTTACACAGGCTACCTGCAGCACCTGAAATCCGGTAACACTTCTTTCCCTTTTCCCTGGGTACTGGTAATAATCATTGCCGGCACGCTGCTAATCGCGGCGGTATTACTGGATAGATTACGCCCGTTCCGCCCTCAAGAGAAAGTACCTTTCAGCGACACATTAGCCAGGGAAAAAGACCTCGAAGAAAAAATGAAGCAAAGCGAGGCTTTCATACACTGGGAATCGCAGAATCCATTTTGGATTACGCTGATTACGGTAATATTACCTGTTATTATGCTGGCCGCGGCGGCGGTGGCATGGTTCAGCATCATCTGGGTATCACTGATACTGGCGGTGACGGGCATCATGATGGTCTTTTGGTACGGCGGTATGCAGACGACAGTCACACGACAGGAAATCAGCGTCCGTTTCGGCATAATCGGCTTGAGGGTACTGCGACTGAAGACCGAAGAGATAGCAAATATCGAACTGGCGGAGTTCTCACCGATAGCCGACTTCGGGGGGTACGGGATACGGTTCAACCGGGAAATGTCGGCTTACTACATGCGCGGCAACCGGGGCATCAAGCTGACGACAACCAAGGGGAAGAAGTACCTCATCGGGTCGGACAATCCGGAGGAACTTTACGCCGTGGCACAGGCGGCAGTAAATAGCGCGGGATAATTTATTACTCCCACCCCATCCCCACTGTCCCTCTGGTGATGAAGCCGGCTCTGATAGCCTGTTCAGTCAGCTCATCTCTGAAGTCGGAGTGGGCGATGGAAATCAGGGCTTTGGCGCGCTGCCAGACACTCAATCCCTTCAGGTTCACCATGCCGTACTCGGTGACAACATAAGAGACATCGGAAGCTGGTACGGTTACCATGTCGCCGAGCTCCAGCGTGGGAACGATATTGGAAATAAGCTTACCGTCCTTGTCCCGGCGCGCGGCAAGCAGGCAGATAAAGGCCTTGCCACCTTTAGACATGTAAGCGCCGCGGGTGAACTCCAGCTGGCCGCCGGTGCCGGATATCTGGCGCGTGCCCACCGACTCCGAGCAGACCTGACCACGCAGGTCGATGCGCAAAGCACCGTTAATGGCGATTTGGCTATCGTTTTTGGCGATGGTATAAGGGTCGTTGGTGTAATCCACAGGGAAGCCGGCCAAAGCCGGATTTTTATCCATGAATTTATAAAGCTTTTCCGAGCCGGCGGCAAAGCAAAAGACCGACTTACCGGGGTCGAGGGTCTTGCGCTTGCCGGTCACCACGCCCGCCTCGATGAGCTCCATCATGCTGTCGTTGAACATCTCGGAGTGGATGCCCAGGTCCTTAAAATTTTGCTGTATTAACAGCTTACCAACGACGGCGGGGATAGCGCCCACGCCAAGCTGGATGGTAGCGCCGTCCTCGATTTGCTCCGCCAGCAGATTGGCGATAGCTTCATCTTCCGGGGTGATTACGGCGGCGGGGAACTCGGGGATTTTATATTCGTAGTTCTCCACGATATAGTCCACCTGCGAGATATTTACGACCTCGTCGTAGCCGCCGAAGACCCAGGGCATATACTCGTTGACCTCCAGGACGACCTTCTTAGCCACCTCGCAGGCGGCCTTCTGGCGCGTGACCGCCGCCCCGAAGTTGAAGTTGCCTTTCTTGTCCATGGGCGTGACTTCAATAAAGGTGATGTCCACCGCGTCCTTGAGCCACTGGCGGTACATGCGCGGCCCTTCACCCAGTCCGAAAGGGATATAAGAGCAGGCGCCATTTTTGGCGTATTCCCGCTCCACCTTGCCGAGGAACCAGGAATTATGCACAAAATGCTGCTGGGAGGGGTCGCGGCGGGGGACGACGGTATGGGAGTGCTCGGCGCGGATTTTCACGTCCTCTAACTCTGCGGCGCGCGCCGCCAGTTTTTCGTCGATGAGCGAGGGAAAGCCACAGATAGCGCCGTAATCGATCCACATGCCGCTTTTTACCAGCCCGGCGGCTTCCTCAGCGGAGATAAGCTTGCGCTGGTACTCACGCGTGAAGTCTAGCGGCATTGTTTGTCTTCGATTTCCTTGATTTTATCGAGGCGCTTCTGGTGGCGGCCGCCTTCGTACTCAACCTTGAGAAATTCCTCGACGATGACCTTGACCTTGGCCGGGTCCTCTTCCGCCGCCAGACAGCAGATTTGCGCGTTGTTATGCAGGCGGGCGCGGTGGGCGGTAAAGACGTCATAGCACTGGGCGGCACGGATGCCACGTACTTTATTGGCGGCGATGCACATGCCGATGCCGGTGCCGCAAATCAGGATACCCCTATCGAACTCTCCCTTGATAATGCCCTCCGCCACCTTCTCGGCGATATCTGGATAATCCACCGCGTCCTCGGTAAAGCAGCCGAAGTCGTGGATATAGTGGCCTAAATCCATGATTACGGAAATAACGGGTACCTTAAGTTCACAGCCCCGATGGTCGTTGCCAACAGCAATACGCACGGAAAAACCTCCTCATTTTATTCCGGTCTCTTTTCTCTGGACTTCTCAAACATCATTAACGTCTCACGAACCTCCAGCCAGCTGATGCGACCCTGCCGGATAAGCTGGGGCGGCGTGACCGATAAATCGACTATCGTCGAGACCTCGCGTACTTTCAAGGGACCCTGGTCGAGCACCATAGCCACCAGCTGGAGATTCTCCCCCAACTGGGCAGTGACCTCTTCCACGGAATAAGTGGCCGGCCTGCCGCTGATATTGGCGCTGGTGGCGGTTAACGGCCTGCCGGTGATTTCCGCCAGACGCTGAATCACCTGGTTATCCGGGACACGGATGCCGACGGTATCAAGTCCGGCCACCAGCGCGGCGGGAACAATGTCCTTTTTCGGCAGGACGAGCGTCAAAGCGCCGGGCAGGTAATGGGCAGCGAGAAATCGAGCGGCGTCGTTAAGATAGGCATACTTTTCCGCCTCATCGATAGAGTGGACGGCAACATGCACCGGATTGGAGGAAGCACGCCCCTTGAGGTAAAAGACCTTGGCGATGGCGCGGGTATCCAGGGCATTGGCGGAGAAGGCGTAGCCGGAGTCCGTGGGACAAACGACGACCTCCCCCTTCATTATCAGATTAGCGGCGTGTTCCAGTATCTTTTCGTTGGGACTGGCAGCATTGACTTTTTCCGTTTTCGTCTTCATATCATCCCCCAAGCGGAGCGTTGGGAAACACGTTGAGACGTAAATCCGACCTTTCCCCCAATACCATTCTAGCGTATCCGGCGGCCGCAATCATAGCGGCATTATCCGTGCAGAGAGATAAATCGGGGAAAAATACTTTTATCCCTTTCTTTTTACAGGTCTCGGTAAAGACCTGGCGCAGGCGACTGTTGGCGGAAACACCGCCGGTAACGCTGACGACCTTCAGGCCCTTCATTGCTACGGCGCGGAGGGTCTTACTTACCAGCGTGTCCACGACGGCTTCCTGAAAAGAGGCAGCGATATCGGGGAGGGGCAGTTTTTCACCAGCGGCGATTTTATCCTTGAACATATTAATGACTGCCGTCTTAAGTCCGCTGAAGCTGAAATCAAGCGATTTGCTCTTGAGCATGGGGCGGGGGAAACTAAAGGCGCGGGGATTACCCTGCTTCGACAGCTTATCGATAACGGGCCCGCCGGGGAAATCAAGCCCTAAAAACTTGGCGATTTTATCGAAAGCCTCACCAGCAGCGTCGTCAAGGGTGGTGCCTAAAAGCTCGTAGCGACATTTTTCCTTAACGTAAACCAACATATTATGGCCGCCGGAGACGGTCAGGCAAACGTGGGGAAACGGCATCTCGGGGTGGCTCAAGATATTGGCGAAGATATGGCCTTCGATATGGTGCAGACCAATAAGAGGGATATTTTTAGCGTAGCTGATGGATTTGGCTGCCGCCACACCGACCATCAGGCAGCCGATTAAGCCCTGGCGGGAGGTAACAGCCACGGCTTCCACATCGTCGAGGGTTTTGCCGGCTTTATCAAGGGCTTCCTTGATGACGTAGCCGATTAACTCGGCGTGGCGCCGCGCGGCGACCTCCGGCACCACCCCACCATATTTTTTCAGCAGGTCGAGCTGTGTGGCGATGGTGCTGGACAGTATCTCTTTACCGTTGGCTACCAGCGCCGCCGAGGTCTCATCGCAGGATGTTTCAATACCTAATATGAGCATGTTCACTTCACTCTGTATTTATTCACAAAGACCTTAGCAGTCGATTCCTTCAGATAAAGAGGGGTAAGGGAGAGGGGGTCGTCCGCCCTGCCTTGGGCAAGTCGGATGGATGCCAAGCAGGCAACCGCTGCGCCAGAGGGTTGGGCTTCAAAAGACTTGACTTTATTTTTTAACGAAGGATTTTCTTTGAGAATCATATCTCGATAACGCTTGATTTCGCTACCGACCATTAAAACAGGTTCTTTTATCAAGTGGGCTAAATCCTTGATACTGCCTGTAAAGTATTCTCCCTCTTGAGAGACGCCATTTACGCTCGTACGATAACAGGCGGCATAGACGGTATCCCCAACGCCGGCGCTGATAACGGCGTAAACCAGCGGAGACTTATTACGAGCGGCATAAGCCAGGGCTTCCAGCGTGGGGACGCCAGCCACAGGCTTATCGGCGCTGAAAGCCAGCATCTTACCCACGGTTACGCCTACTTTGATACCCGTCCAGGAACCCGGACCAAGCCCCACCCCGATTCCCTGCACGTCCTTAAGAGACAAACCTGCCTTTTTCAAAGTCACATCTATGTTATCTACAATCTGCTCCAACGAATCGGTTTTTGCAGGAAAACAGGCATCCGCCAGCACGCGTGTACCATTGGCTATGCCCACCGCATTTATATAGCCGGAGGTATCGATACCGAGAACTATCATCTGCCCCTCAACTCCTTGAAGAGACCAGCAAACCTGCGGGAGGTTGAAGATAACACGATATGCCTCTTTCGTTTTGATATTATGTCAAATTCTATTTTCAGGAGGTCGTGAGGAAGGAGATCGATTATTTTCTCCGCCCACTCGATAATCATGACGCCATCCCGCGCCCGTGAAAAGTAGTCCGTAATCCCGATTTCAAAGCCGTCGTCGATGCCGCTCAATCTATATAAATCAATATGAAAAATGGGCAGTCGTCCCCTGTATTCGTTCACCAGCACGAAGGTGGGGCTGTTGACCTGCCGTTCCGGCACGCCGAGTCCGTCGCAGATACCGCGCGTGAGGAGGGTCTTGCCGCAGCCCAGCTCCCCTACCAAAGCGATAACGCTGCCCGGCTCAAGTCGCCCTCCAATTCTCTTACCGAGGTCCATGGTGGCGGCGGGGCTGATGCTGGTAATTTCTATTTTAGGCATGTGATTTCAATGGAGAAAAGGACTAAAATATTTTACGCCTGCGGGGCATTTCCACGCTCAAATAATGCACCTATTTCACTTGAAATTAGTATAACATAATGGTACATTGTGTTCTATAAGATGGTAAATGAGAAATCCAATCCATCCCCGGATGAAAGCCATCGGATAGCTACCACCGACGACATCGAGGTGTCCACCTATCTCGAAATCGCCAGAGAGATAGGCGGCGAGCAGCCGGTGGCGGCACCGGAAGCGGCACCGGGCGCCGAGCGCGAAGCCATCATCGTCCTCGACTTCGGGTCGCAGTACAACCTGCTGATTGCCCGCCGCGTCCGCGAAGCCCAGGTCTATTGCGAACTGATGCCCCACGACACCCCCTGGGAAAAAATCGCACCGCTAAATCCAAAGGGATTTATCCTCTCCGGCGGGCCGGCCAGCGTTTACGAGTCCAACGCGCCGCTCGCCCCCGCTTACGTTTACGAGAGCCACCTGCCGGTGCTGGGCATCTGCTACGGCATGCAGGTCATCACCAAGCAGCTCGGCGGCGAGGTAACGCCGGGCACCAAGCGGGAATACGGACACGCCGTCATGCACTTGAGCCAGATGGACTCGCCGCTGTTCTCCGGACTGTCCGAATCGACGACGGTGTGGATGAGTCACGGCGATAAAATCGAGCAGATGCCGCCGGACTTCGAAGCCCTCGCCTACACGGAAAACTCGCCCTACGCCGTCATCGGCAACAACAAGAACATCTACGGACTCCAGTTCCACCCGGAGGTGGCCCACACGCCGGAGGGCAGGACCATCCTGAAAAACTTCGTCTATAAAGTCTGCGGCTGCCAGGGCAACTGGACGATGGGCAACTTCGTCAGCGACAGCATCGGGCGCATCAAGGAGCAGGTGGGCGACGGCAAGGTCATCAACGCCCTATCGGGAGGGGTGGACTCCTCGGTGGTGGCGACGCTTATCCACCGCGCCATCGGCGACCAGCTTACCTGCATCTTCGTCAACAACGGACTGTTACGCCGCGAGGAAGCCGACCGCACGCTCAAGGTCTTCAAGAACAACCTGGGGATGAACATTATCCATGTGGATGCCGTCGAAAGGTTTCTCAATCGACTCAAGGGCGTTATCGACCCCGAGGAAAAGCGCAAGATAATCGGCGAGGAGTTCATCAGGGTCTTCGAGGAGGAAGCCGGCAAGATAGGCAAGGTGGACTTCCTGGCGCAGGGCACGCTCTACCCGGACGTCATCGAAAGCGTATCATCGTTCAGTAACGTCTCCGCCAAGATAAAGTCGCACCATAACGTCGGCGGCCTGCCCGCCCGTATGACGCTGAAGCTGCTGGAGCCGCTGCGCTACCTGTTCAAAGACGAAGTAAGGCTGGTGGGCAAGGAGCTGGGACTGCCGGAGGAGATGGTCTGGCGGCAGCCCTTCCCCGGACCCGGTCTGGCAATCAGGTGCATCGGGGAGGTGACGAAAGAGAAGCTGGAGATACTGCGCGGCGCCGACTTTATCCTGATGAACGAAATCAAGAAAGCCAAGCTGTACCATCAGCTGTGGCAGAGTTTCTGCGTGCTGACCGACGTGAGGAGCGTGGGGGTGATGGGGGACTTCAGGACTTACGGCTACCTGGCGGCCGTCCGCGCCGTCACCAGCGACGACGCTATGACAGCGGACTGGGCGCGGCTGCCCTACGACGTGCTGGCAAGGGTTTCCAACCGCATTGTCAACGAGGTCGACGGGATAAACCGGGTGGTCTATGACATAACGTCCAAGCCTCCTTCTACGATTGAGTGGGAGTAATGGAGAGATCAAAAATGCCCAAAACCAAAGACATCGAGGTTTTGGAAGATATTATAGTAATCTCGTCATTGAATGCTTGTAAATCAATCTCAGAAGAGTGGAATGAAGTAACTACAGAAAACCCTATGTCATGGCAATCGAACTATACCGTCCGTTTAGAAACGCTTTTTTTCTTTCTTCACATGATGTCAAGATATGCATTTGAAATAAATCCCGAGGCTAGAGCAATACTCCAAGATGAGTTAGTAATAAGAACAATAAAAAGGCTTGTAGAAACTTCCTTTGATAGGTCAAATGTTAAGAAAGAAATAGATGTCAAAGCATTGGATACGAAAATAATCAATGAAGCACTCGAATATTTTAATGAGGCTGAGGTTGATTATAGCTCATGTAAAAGACTAGGAGTAGAAGACAAAGTAGGCTCTCCATCCGAAGAAAATGTTTTAAACAAATTAGCTTGGAGAATTAGCCGCTTCACTGGTTTTGAATTTAACCTTAAGTTAGAATTTCTCGTTTGGAAAGCTTCAATAGAGTCATTAGCGAAGTCAAAGCTAAAGGAGCAAGTCAAAAAGCTTGTTGAGAAGGGCTAATTTGAGAAGTTTATTCACTTGTTCTTAGAAATCATTCCCGCGAAAGCTAGAACACAGGGGTTGGGGGAAAGAGTGGGAGTAATGGAAACACAAATGGGAAAGAATTGCCCACATTGCGGGCAACCACTTCATGATTCTGCATTTAAATGCACAAAGTGCAATAAATGGGTAGATAATGAAGTCTTCAGAAGGCTTCATAAAGACGACATCAAACTAATCAAGGATAAAGACCTTATTCCTTTCACCCCAACTTTACTAGCTATGATGGTAATTGGTCTTTTGAAGGAAAGTAATTCTTTAGAACAAAATATGCAAAAGCAACAAGAGAAAAAACTTAATGAGATACAGCAATTCAACCTTCTAGTGTTTGATTCCTTTTGCCTTTTTAATACTGCATCAATATTTGCCAAGAAAAAACAGGGATGTAAGGATACAATTAAAGAGACTTTAATGATGGCCCTCTTACAAGGGGTTACCGAACTGTTTAGTAATAGAGTTGAGTATGCACCATCATCTGAGGTTCTAATAAACCGTGGGAAAGCCCTTTACGATAAATTTGAAGCTGTTTTAAATAATCTAGGAACAAATACGTCCTCTCAACTTAAAGCTTCAAACTCTTTCGGGGCTATCGTGTTTGGCGATAACTCCCCCATTTCATTTACAGGATTAAGCCTCTATACACATTTCATGGAAACATTTAAAAGCATGGAAAAGGAATTCTCAAAAATGTTTCTCGTTGAAGAGGATGATTTTAATTGGCAGTCTATTATATGAATAGAAAGAAAGGGTTAAAGAGGGTCAAAGCCCTTTTCAGTAATGTCATTACATGGAGCATAGCGATGCAACAATCTCAAATTTTGGAGAAAGTTTATCATAGAGATTGCCATGCTTCGCTCGCAATGACAGCTAATAGATAGAGTGGGAGTAATGGGAAATTCCGTAAAAAATCAAATCGACGCATTAGGTCGCGTTGTTCAAGAATTCTCAAAATGCATAGATTCACTACCAGAGTCGGTATTTCTCAAGAAGATGAATGGTTGGGCGCCGCGAGACGTTATAGCACACCTTATCGGCTGGAACGTGTACACGATAAAAGGCTGTCAGCAGCTAAAGAGAGGCGAGCTACCCTTCTACTTCAACGACCCCGGGGATGACTTTTGTAAGGTCAATGCCGTATCAGTAGGAAAATATAATTCAAAGGAAAAAAAGAAACTGCTGGCACAACTTAAAGCTTCAACCGAAAAACTAATGAGTTATATAACTACAATTGAACCTTCCGACTGGAAGGGTGACTTTGGTGTGACGTTCTGGAATAAGACAATAACAATTAAAAATAGCGTTGATGCGTTAATATCCGATTTCATCAACCATAAACGGCAAATTGAGGAGTGGGCCAAGTCGGCTACACTTAACCCGGGGTAAAGGGGAGGCGCGGGTTTGACATTTATTACGTATTACACGATAATTGTGTGTTAATTAAAAAAGGGCGGAGGAAGGAGAGAGGAACTTTTGGATACGTTAATATGGTCAATATTCTGGGCATCAGCGGCGGTATTTATCACGATGGTCTGCATTATGTTGTTCTTGAGAGCAGTGAAATCAGTTAGAAAATTGCTGGTGCCTTACGGTTTTTTCGGCGTTATAGCCGCCCTCATGATACTGGGCGTGATATTGATAGTGCTGACCGTTCAGAAAGACGTGGAGGGAATATCCAGAGTATTTTTACTGTTAACCGGAGCTGCTGCGGCCGGAATGTCTATTTTCGCCATACTACACAATCTTGTTACCGCCATGTTCATAAAATTTTTTAAGTTCAGTAAAAATTTCGACGAGCCGGTCTTCTTCTTACTCGCCGTTATAGCGTGCCCGCTGGGCTTTCTGGCCGGCGCCGTGGGTACTATCGTGGTGGCTGTGAATAAATGAATCAAACGTAAGCCAAACGCTTGAAGGAGGCAAGACCTGAAAATACTGGTTATCGGGAGCGGGGCGAGGGAGCATACGCTGGCTTGGAAGCTGGCGCAAAGCCCCAAAGCAAAGGAAATGTACGCCGCGCCGGGCAATGCCGGCATGGCTAAAATCGCCAATATTTTAGATATCAAAGCCGATGATAACGAAGGCCTGCTGAAGTTCGCGCGGGACAACCGCATCGACCTCACAGTGGTGGGACCGGAGCAGCCTCTAGCCAACGGTATCGTCGATTTGTTCTTGAAAAACGGACTGGCTATCTTCGGGCCGAACCAGAAAGCCGCCGAAATAGAGTCGAGCAAGGTCTTTGCGGCGGAACTGATGGAGAAACACGGCATCCCCTGCCCCTACAGCGCTGCCTTTACCGACTTTGAAAAAGCCAGTAAATATCTCAAGCTGCAGAAACCGCCCTTCGTGATTAAGGCGGACGGTCTGGCGGCGGGTAAAGGGGTCATTATCGATCTTTCACAGGAAGAAGCGCTTAAGTCCCTCACCAGCATCATGCAAAACAAAACCTTCGGCAAGGCGGGCGACAGAGTGGTCATCCAGGAACACCTCGAAGGACGCGAGATGAGCTTCTTCGTCTTTACCGACGGCAAGACGGTGGCGCCTACCGTGCCCGCCTGCGACTATAAGCGGATATTCGACTGGGATAAAGGGCCGAACACCGGCGGCATGGGCAGCTACAGCCCCCCCGAGTTCTTTAATAAAGTGCTGGGCGAGATTATCATGAAGACCATTATGGAGCCGGTAATCCTGGCTATGGCGGACGAGGGGCGGTCTTACAAGGGCGCGCTTTACGGCGGCCTGATGATTACCAATAAAGTGCCGAGGGTAATCGAGTTCAACGCCCGCCTCGGCGACCCGGAAACGCAGGTAGTGCTGCCGCGACTCAAGACCGATCTGGTTGAAATCATGCTGGCGGTGGTTGAAAACCGGCTCGACAAGATAAAAATAGAATTCGATAATAACGCCTGCGTGGGTGTGGTGATGGCTTCCGGCGGGTATCCCGGCGCCTATACGACCGGTTTCCCTATAAACGGACTGGATGACGTCGATAAGGACATCATGGTGTTTCACGCCGGTACCAGAACCAGTCCGGAAGGTCTGGTGCTGACCAGCGGCGGGCGGGTATTGACCGTGGTGGCAACGGGCAGAAGCCTGACGGAAGCGCGGAAGAAAGTATATTCAAATATTTCCAGGATTAGCTTCGAAGACAGCTACTACCGTAAGGATATAGCTTTAGTTAAGTAGCAAGTGTCAAGTGGTAAGTAACAGGGAATGAAGACTATTTTTAGGTGTAAAATTTGTGATGCCAAGGGAGATTCACGCTGTTCCAGAAATGTACCCTTTCCTCATTGTTCGTGGTATCAAGACGATAAGGGATTAATCCATGGTGTATTATATTGTAGGTCTTGTGGTACAGTCTATGATACTATTGGTTCATTCTTAGCACCATTGAAAATACTTTTAGGAAAGATGCCATCTAAAATAGTAGCTAAATATAGCTTTGAACAACTACAACAGCTCACAGAAAAACAACCATCTGATATACCTAGTCTAAATACCATTAATCCATATATATTAGAAATCATGGCTGAAGATGGTAGAGTAGAAATAGATGTATAATTTCAAAAAATTCTACGTTGTTATTTTATTACTTACTCAAAGGAGTATGTTATGCCACTAGTCGGCGTGGTAATGGGGTCGAAATCCGACTCCGAAGTAATGCAGTCGACGCTGGACGTGCTGACCGCACTCGGCATCGAGCACGAGGTGAATGTCATCTCGGCGCACCGCAACCCGGAAAAAGCCAAGCAATACGCGCAGTCGGCACAAGAACGCGGCATCGAGGTGATTATCGCCGCGGCGGGGATGGCGGCCCACCTGCCGGGGGTCCTGGCCAGCTGGACAACGCTGCCGGTCATCGGCGTGCCCATGGCCAACGGCGAACTCAAGGGTGTGGACGCCCTGTATTCCATCGTCCAGATGCCGGCCGGCATACCGGTGGCCTGCATGGCAATCGGCAGCACCGGCGCCAAGAATGCCGCCTATCTTGCCGCCGAGATTCTCGGGCTGAAACATGATACAATTAGGCGGTCTTATGAGAAATACCGCCAGGGCTTACAGGCATGACCGTAGGCAAAGAACCGGTTGTTGTATGAGGAGAGTATTATGATTGAGCGCTATTCGCGTCCCGGTATGAAAAAGGTCTGGGCGGACGAGAACAAGTATAACAAGTGGCTCGATGTGGAAATAGCCGTCTGTGATTCCTGGGCGGAGGTGGGGGTGATTCCGCGTAAAGCCATTCCCAAGATAAAGATGGCCAAGTGCAACATCAAACGGATGGAGGCAATCTTCAAGGAAACACGCCACGATATGACCGCGTTCTTGAGTTCGGTGGCGGAAAGTATCGGCGAGGAGTCACGCTATATCCACCTGGGCCTTACTTCTTCCGACGTGATGGACACAGCCACCAGCCTCCAGCTCGTCGAGGCGTCCGACATACTGATTCAGGACGTCAAGGAGCTCACGGCGATACTGGCGCAGCGCGCCATCGAGCATAAAAATACACTGATGATAGGCCGCACCCACGGCATACACGCCGAACCCATTACCTTCGGGATGAAGCTAGCGCTCTGGGTAGAGGAGATGCGCCGCAACCTGTACCGCCTCAACGAAGCCAAAAAAGCCATCGCGGTCGGCAAGATATCGGGGGCCGTCGGCACCTACGCTACGGTCACGCCGGAAGTGGAGCAGAAAGCCTGTCACAAGCTCGGACTGGAACCCGCCCCGATATCGAACCAGGTATTGCAGCGTGACCGCCACGCCCAGTTTGTGACCACGCTGGCTATCATGGCCGGTTCGCTGGAAAAATTCGCCACGGAAATCAGGGCGCTGCAAAAAACCGAGGTCCATGAAGTCGAAGAGCCCTTCGGGACCGGCCAGACCGGCTCGTCGGCCATGCCCCACAAGCGCAACCCGGAACTCACGGAGAGGGTATGCGGACTGGCGCGACTGATTCGCGGCTATGCCGTGACCTCGCTGGAAAACATTGCTCTGTGGCACGAGCGCGACATCAGCCACTCATCCAACGAACGCATTACGCTACCGGACTCATGCCTGGCGATGGACTACATACTGGCGCTTTTCACCTCGGTGATGAGACGCCTGCAGGTCTTCCCCCACCGCATGAAGAAGAACCTGGAGCTGATGCGCGGGCTGGTCTTCTCACAGCGGGTCATGCTGGCCCTTATCGATAAAGGGTTGAGTCGGCAGACCGCCTATGGAATAGTCCAGAGGAACGCCATGAAAGCCTGGAAAGGCACCAAGGGTTTCCTGACCCTGCTAAAAGCCGATAGCGAAGTCAGCGGTGTCCTATCGGGCGCGGAACTGGAGAAGCTGTTCGACTATAAATATTATCTTCAGCACGTGGACGATATTTTCTTAAGGCTGGGACTGACCAAGAGCCAGTGGCAGACCACCATCCTGGACACCGTTGACCTTTAAATAGATATCTGGAAAGGTACACTGATGGACACAACTGATGAATTCCCAGTTTTGATGGAGACGGACCTGCCGCTGCCGCTGTTCATCCGCGGCAAGGTGCGCGATACCTACGACCTCGGCAGCCACCTGCTTATCGTGGCTACCGACCGTATTTCGGCTTTCGATGTGGTGCTGCCCAGCGGCATCCCGCTCAAAGGGCATGTATTGAACCGACTTTCTTCCTTCTGGTTCCGGCAACTGGCCGACATCATGCCCAACCATATGACCGAGGCCGTTGATGACGTCCACTGTATCGATTCTTACCTGCCCGAGGAAAAGCGCTTCAACTACCCATCCTATCTAAGAGGGCGCTCAATGGTGGTAAAAAAGGTCAAGCGACTGCCGGTGGAATGCGTAGTGCGCGGTTATCTCGCCGGTTCGGCGTGGGCGGAATATAAAGAAAAAGGCACGATAGGAGGCATGACCATGCCGCCCGGACTCCAGGAAAGCGACAAGCTGGAACAGACCCTGTTTACGCCGACCACCAAAGCCGAAACTGGCCACGACGAGCCTCTGTCCAAAGAACAGATTATCAAGATATTCGGACTCCCCATCAGCCGGGAGATAGAAGAAAAAAGCGTCGCCATCTACGAATCGGCGCAGGAATACGCCCTGACCAAAGGCATCATCATCGCCGATACCAAGTTCGAGTTCGGCATCGATAACGGTAAGCTGATACTGATCGATGAAGCCTGCACCCCAGATTCATCGCGCCTCTGGGACGCTGAAAAGTATGAGGTGGGGAAACCTCAAGACTCGCTCGATAAACAGCCGGCGCGCGACTGGCTTACTGCCCACGGATGGAACAAAGAGCCCCCCGCCCCCGAACTACCACCCGCTGTTATCAAGTCCACCTCCGAGAGATACATCCTGGCCTACGAAAAAATCACCGGGCGCAAACTGGCTATCCTGGAGTAAACCAGCTAGCTTTCCAGATATTCCTTGGTGCTGGGTAATTCACCGGCAAGACGCTCATCTATACGCGTGGCTTTATCCAGCGCCCTGCCCAACCCCTTGAAAAGCGCTTCCGCTTTGTGATGGTCATTGGTGCCATAGACAATAGAGGCGTGCAGGTTCATCCTGGCTTCGATGGCAAAAGACTCCAGGAAGTGGCGCACCAGGTCGGCGGGAAAACTCGCCATATCATTGTTACTGAATTCAAGGTTAAGCACGGAATAGCCCCTGCCACCGATATCCAGCGCCACCGTTACCAGCACATCATCCATCGGCACCACAACATCAGCCATGCGCACGATACCGCGCTTCTCGCCCAGCGCCTCCCCGAATGCCCTGCCCAAGCATATAGCCACATCCTCCACCACATGGTGGATATCATCGCCGTTAGCGTATAGTTTTATGTCAAATAACCCGTGTTTAGCCAGCTGGTCCAGCAGGTGGTCGAACATTTTTATGCCGGTCTTGATATCCCTGTTGCCACTGCCGTCCAGCTTCAATTCCAAGGTTATATTGGTCTCCGCCGTGTCTCTTTTAATATCAGAAGCCCTGCCTGTTTTTTCCACAGAAGCCAGTAGTTCCAGCGCCCCTTTTATAAACGTGCCTCCCATAGGAATCTTGCCCGTACGTGTGCGCTGGTAGAGCGGCCGACTGCAGCCGATTTTCTCCGCCATCTGCTGGTCGGAGTAGCCTTTATCTTTCTGCAGCTGTACTATCTTCTGCAAGACCATTTCCGTCGATTCCATGATTTACCCCCGTTATCTAGATGCTGTTATTTATTATAACAGATATTTCGTATTTGTCAAGATGTATTTTGACAAAAATGTTAATTATTTTAACATATATGTTAAGAGGTAGTGTTACATGTAGTCACCGGGGAATTCAGGGAGTACTTAAAAAGTCCTAAAGCTCGTGTAGGGCTTTTATTAAGGCGTCGGTATGCTCCGGCTTGCCGACGCTGATACGGATGCTGTTCTGCAGAAGCGGCTTATCGAAGTAGCGTACTAAAATACCTTTCTTCTGAAGTTTCAGGTGCAAGTCAGCGGCACTACCCTTTACTAAGCAATATATGAAGTTTGCCTGCGAGGGATAAGGCTTGAGCCAGGATATCTCTTTTAGTGCGTTAAACAGCCTGGACCTTTCTTTGATGATAGCCTCTACCC
>DAOULS010000075.1:0-18537 GCA_034418415.1 Dehalococcoidales bacterium
CTGGATTAGCAAATAAAACGTCCTTGGTGGCGGTGACAATAATACGTATAAACTGGCAAGGATGGTAGTATATGGACAAGATTAACAATGTCGCGGGACAGGTGCTGCGGGACATGTTTTCCGCCGCTACGACCTGGCTTGAAAAAAGCTCCGCGGATATAGATGCACTCAACGTGTTCCCTGTTCCCGATGGCGATACCGGCACCAATATGATGCTGACGATGCGGTCGACGATGGAGGAAGCCTACCGCGCTCCCGATAACAGCGCCTCCGGAGTTGCCCATGCCATGGCGAAAGGCGCCCTGATGGGTGCCCGCGGCAACAGCGGTGTAATCCTCTCCCAGATATGGCGGGGACTGGCGCAGGGACTCGACGGCAAGGAGTCCTTCGATACCAAGGATATGGCCGCCGCCCTGCAGAAATCGGCGGAAGTGGCCTATAACGGCGTCAGTAATCCGGTCGAAGGCACGATGCTGACGGTGATGAAAGACGCCGCTAAAGAAGCGCAAACACAGGTAGAGCAGGGTGAAGAGGACATTATCGTCCTGCTGGATGCCGTCGTCACCGCCGCGGGGGACTCGGTGGCCAGGACTCCCCGACTGCTTAAAGTGCTGAAAGACGCCGGCGTGGTTGATGCGGGCGGACAGGGGATTTACACCATCATGGAAGGCGCCCTGCGTTTTCTCAAGGGAGAGACAGAGGCGATGCGACTGCGCAAGCCGCAGATAATCGTCAGCGATTTGCCGCTGACCGTACCCCTGCCGCAGGCCGCCGGCGTGGATGAGGTGCCCTTCGGGTACTGCACGGAGTTCCTTATCAAAGGCGAGAAGATGGACCCCGAAGAAATCAAGAGGCGGCTGGAGAAGAAAGGTGAATCTCTAATCGTCGTCGGCGATGATTCGGCCGTCCGTGTACATATACATACCCTTACGCCGGGCAGTATTGTACAGTTTGGTACTAAACTGGGCACGCTGCACCAGGTGAGTATCCGGAACATGGATGAACAGCACCAGGACTTCCTGGAGATGCAGAAAGAGAGAATGCCCGCCACGGATACGGCCGTTATCGCCGTGGCTTCCGGTGATGGCCTGGTTGAGGTTTTCGGCAGCCTGGGGGCGGCCGCGGTAGTCCCTGGCGGCCAGACGATGAACCCCAGCACCAAGGACATACTGCAGGTAGTGCAGTCCACGCCTTCGGACAATATTATCATCCTGCCGAACAATAAAAATATCATTCTCACCGCCGAACAGGTACAGGAGCTAACGGAAAAGAAAATCAAGGTCGTGCCCACCAAGACAATTCCGCAGGGCGTGGTGGCCCTGCTGGCTTTCGACTACGAGGCGGACTTCAAAGCCAACGCCGAGATTATGGAAAACGCCCTTGCCTCCGTGAAAACAATCGAGGTCACGAAGTCGGTGCGTGCCACCAGGATAAACGGACTCCATATAAAAAGGAGACAGCCCATCGGCCTGCTGGATGACGAGCTCATCGCTGCCGGCGACACCGACCTCGACGTCATCAACAAAATCCTGGATAACCTGGACATGAAAGAGACTGAAGTCGCAACCATTTATTACGGGGAAGATGCTACGGTTGAAGAAGCGGAGAAGATAAGCGCCAGCATAACCGAAGAGTACCCCAACCTGCAGGTGGAACTGATAAAAGGCGACCAGCCACATTATAGCTATATTCTATCGATAGAATAGAAAGGCGGTAACCGGGATGACAGTGAAAATCGTAACGGACACTCTATCCGATATTACCGGTGACCTGGTAACGCAGCTGGGCGTTACCGTAGTGCCGTTATACGTACGCTTCGGCGAGGAGGTCTATCGCGACCGGGTTGATATTACCAGCGAGGACTTCTACCGCCGGCTGATAAACGAGCCCAAACTGCCATCGACGACGCAGCCTACCCCTAACGACTTTGCCGATGTCTTTCAGAAACTGGCGAAGGAGACCGATGAAATACTGGTGATTGTCGTCTCCAGCAAGTTGAGCGGCACCTATCAATCGGCGATGCAGGCCAAGGACTATATCACGGATAAATGCCGTATCGAAGTCGTCGACTCACTGGCGGTAGCCATGGGGCAGGGCCTGATTGTTGCCGCCGCGGTCAATGCCGTTAAGAAAGGGGCGACTCTCGACAAGGTCGCGGACATGGCGCGCCAAGCCCATCAGCGCTGCCACCTGCTGGCTTATTTCGATACCCTGAAGTATCTGGCTAAGGGCGGGCGTATCGGCAAAGCCAAGGAATTCCTGGGCGCGATGCTATCCGTTAAACAGATACTTACCGTCAGGGACGGAGAAATGGCGCCGCTGACGAGAGTCCGCTCGATGCGGGCCGGGATTGACTACCTCGCCAGTGTTGTCGCCAGCTACAAGGGAAGAATCGAGGGACTGGCCGTAGAACACACCACCAACCCCGAAGATGCCGACAGGCTGGTGGAGCGCATCGGCGACGTATACCCCAAGAACCGTATCCTGCGTTCGATAATCAGTCCCGTGGTCGGCACCTATTCCGGTCCCAATGCTATGGCGGTAACGATTCTGGAAGCTGAAAACAAGTAATGACCGTCAGAATTGTCACTGATAGCGTATCCGATATTCCTAAAACCGTGGCTGACGAGTTAGGCATTACGGTGGTGCCTTTGGATGTCATCTTCGATGCCGTTACCTACCGCGACGGCGTGGATATTACCACGGACGAATTCTACGAGAATCTGGCGAAAAAACGTGAGTTGCCCAGCACTTCCACGCCCTCTCCCCAGGTCTTTGCCGAGTTTTATGACCGGCTGGCACAAGACGCCGACGGCGTTCTGGTAATAACCATCGGGCGCAAGCTTAGCGCCACCGGCGAATCGGCGCTGAAGGCCGTTGATATTATGAAGAAAAAGTGCCGCGTGGAGGTGATTGCTTCAGAGCTGGCGATGATGGCGGAAGGGCTGCTGGTGATTGCCGCCGCCAAAGCCGCTAACCGCGGGGCTGACCTCGATGAGCTGGTGAAGCTGACCCGGCAGAATATATCGCGGTCAGGCATCCGGCTGGCTTTTGATACGCTTGAATATCTCGAAAGGGGAGGGCGCATCGGGAAAGCCCAGGCCCTGATGGGCTCGATGCTGGGCATTAATCCCGTCCTCGGCGTCAAGGACGGCGAGGTATTCCCCTTCGCCAGAGAACGTTCGCGCGCCAAGGCGATTGACCAGCTTTACAATTTTGCGGTAAGCTATTCTCATATCGATGAAATGGCGGTGGAAGACGCCACCACGCCCGATGAAGCGGATGCCTTTGTTGAGCGGCTGGGTGCCATCTTCCCGAAGGAGAGGATTTATCGTTCCAAGGTAAGCCCGGTAATCGGCACCAACGTGGGACCGAGGGTTATCGGCGTGGCGGTGTTGGGTGATAAGTAAAGATATCATTATTTCTTGAACGGTTTGTCAATATTATGCCAGTTAAAATTGTTACCGATAGCGTCGCTGATATACCTCCCGAGGTAATTGATGAACTCGATATTTCCGTAATTCCGGTGCTTTTAAGATTCGGCGAAGAGACCTTTCGCGACGGCATCGATATCAACAACGACCAGTTTTACGAGAGACTGGCAACCAGCAAAGTCATGCCGACCACCGCCGTGCCCTCGCTGGACATGTTCGCGCGGACCTACGCCCGGCTGGCCGAGGAGACCGATGAAATCCTGGTCATCATGTTGAGCTCCAAGCTGACCGGTTTTTATAATGCGGCTTTACAGAGCGCCAGGCTGATGGAGAGCGAGTGCCGTATCGAGGTGGTCGATTCCTTAAGCGCCGTCATGGCGGAGGGGTTTGTCGTGATGAGAGCGGCGCAGGCGGCCAAGGAGGGGGCGAAACTTGACGAAGTACTGGAGATAGTGCGCCGCAACCTGCCGCGGGTGGATATGCAGGCGGCTTTCACCACGCTGGAGTTTCTCAAGCGGGGAGGGCGTATCGGGCTAGCGCAGGCTTTAATGGGGTCGATACTAAGAATAAATCCCATTATAACTCTGAAAGACGGTCTGGTAAAACCGGCCGGCAGGGTACGCTCCAGGGCGAAGGCAATCGACCATCTCTGCAGGTTTGCGGCGAGTTATAAGCATATCGAGGAGATGGCGGTGGAAGAAGCCGCCTGTCCCGATGACGCCGACCAGCTGGTCAAGCGTCTCGGCGAGATATACCCGGAGGAGCGTATCTACCGCACCCGCACCACGCCGGTCATCGGCACGCACACCGGCCCTGGTCTTTTGCTGGTGGCAATCCTCGGCGATAAATAAATCACCTGCCGAACATATTCCCTTCATCCGTGCTTTTTCACCCGCTTTTTGACTATAATAGGGCGGGTATTGTTTTATGAACGCCGAATCTCTGCGCAAGGTCCTCCAGCTTGAGAAACAGCGCGACTACGCGGACACGGCCGTCTTCGGGGGGCTGGATAAATTCCTGCGCAACTGGTCGGCCGGCGCGGCGGAGTCGGTAAAAAGTCCGCGGCTGCTGGCAAAATTCCAGAAGCTTTTTAAGGCTAACTATACCGCCATGACCAGAGAGCAGCGCATGGCGTGGATTCAAGATGTGCTGAAGTTCCTGGATGATATGGCAGGCAAAGCCGATACCGCTGCCGTCCCTCCCAAAAGTCCCTCCCCTTCGCCCCCCAAGAAACAGACGCCTGCAAAGGTGGTAAAAAAGGTCGCTCCTGCCGCGGAGGGTCGGCCGGCAGACCTGGACACTCCCGTAACCGTCGTTAAAGGCATGGGGTCGGCGTTAGCGGCCAGGTTTAACAAAATGGGCGTGAAAACGGTGCGCGACCTGCTTTACTACTTCCCCCACCGCCACCTGGACTACAGCAAGCTCAAGCATATCTCGCAGCTGGTCGAGGGCGAGGAGCAGACCATCGTGGCTAACGTCTGGCAGGCGCAGGAGACCCGCCCCGGCGGCCGGCGCAGCGCCGAAGCCATCGTCGGCGACGAGACGGGCAATATCCGCGTCCTCTGGTTCAATCAGCCTTATTTAGCTAAGACATTGACCACCAACGCCCGGATAATCTTGAGCGGACGGGTCAGTCTTTTTCGGGGTCGCCACGTGTTCCTGTCGCCGGACTGGGAACTCATGGAAGGGCAGGACACCGTACACACGGGGCGTCTGGTGCCGGTCTATCCGCTGACCCAGGGTTTACGGCCCCGGCAGGTCAGGCGACTGATGAAGGACTTCATCGACCGGTGGGCCGGGCGCGTGGTCGATTTCCTGCCGGAAGAATTAAGGCAACGTCTCAAGTTGCTGAAGCTGCCGGAAGCTATCGGTCAGGCGCATTACCCGGACAATGAAGAAACTAAAAACAAGGCGCGCCTGCGTCTCGCCTTCGATGAGCTTTTCCTTTTACAGCTGGGCGTGATGAACAAGAAGCGCAGCTGGCAGGAGGGCCGGCCGGGCACGGCTTTTGATATTAAAACAGGACTTATCGAGCAATTTATAAGCTCCCTGCCTTTTCAACTCACGACGGCACAGGACAAGGTGCTCAAGGAGATACTCGCCGACCTGAATAAAAAAGTCCCCATGAGCCGTCTCCTGCAGGGAGAGGTCGGCAGCGGCAAGACGGTAGTGGCTACCGCCGCCTTACTGACGGCGGCGGCCAACGAGTTTCAGGGGGCTTTCATGGCGCCCACGGAAATCCTCGCCGAGCAGCACTTCGCTACCATCTGCCAGCTGCTCTCGAAGCTGGGCAGTGAGGAGGGTGAAGGCTATTTCCGCAACTACAAGGGTATTTTAGACAATCCCGTTAACGTAGCGCTGCTTATCGGCGATATCAAGCAAAAGGGCAAAAGGCAAATTCAGAAACAGGTGCAGTCCGGCGAGGTGGATATCGTCATCGGCACGCACGCGCTGGTGCAGAAAGGACTGGAGTTTTCAAAGATGGGACTGGCGGTGGTCGATGAGCAGCACCGCTTCGGTGTGGAGCAGCGTTCGGCGCTGCGGGAAAAGGGCTTCAACCCGCACATGCTGGTGATGACGGCTACCCCGATACCCCGCACCCTTGCCCTGACGCTCTACGGCGACCTCGACCTTTCGGTCATCGATGAGCTGCCACCGGGACGCCAGACCGTAAAAACGAAGTGGCTCAAGCCGGAGCAGCGGGAAAGCGCCTACGCCTTCGTGCGGAAGCAGGTTGCGGAAGGACGCCAGGCATTTATTCTCTGTCCGTTAATCGAAGAATCGGAGGCTATTGTCGCCCAAGCGGCGGTGGTCGAGTACGAACGATTATCCCAGGAGGTCTTCCCGGACCTGCGGGTCGGCCTGCTGCACGGCAGGCTGGCGTCGGCGGACAAGGATGAAGTCATGGAAAATTTCCGCGCCGGCCGACTGGATATCCTTGTTTCCACGCCGGTCATCGAGGTCGGCATTGATATCCCCAACGCCACCGTCATGCTCATCGAAAGCGCCGACCGCTTTGGGCTTTCACAGCTACACCAGTTCCGGGGGCGGGTAGGGCGCGGTCAGGAACAGAGCTACTGCATGCTGCTGGCGGAAAGACCCTCCGAGGTGGCGCGGCAGCGACTTGACATAATAGAGAATACCCACGACGGCTTCAAGCTGGCGGAGGAGGACCTGAAAATGAGAGGCCCCGGCGAGTTCTTCGGCACGCGGCAGAGCGGTCTGCCCGACCTGCGCATGGCTAAAATGTCGGACGTAGCCCTGCTGGAGCTGGCGCGTAAAGAGGCGATTAAGCTGTTCCGCCTCGACCCCGGCATGGACAGGGCGGAGCACAAACCGCTGGCGCAGGAGATGGCGCGCGTTTGGGCCAGCGCCGCCGAGTGGAGCTAGTCGGTTTTTATAAAAAGCTTATAATATTTTAATGAATTTTTAATTCCCCTCCCCGTTTTTCTGTGCTATACTCATGGCAGTTAGAGATAGAATTGTCTTTGCCCCAAACGTATAAACATCAAGCGGAGATATTTTGGCAATCAGACGGGTATTAACACAGGGCAGTCGTAGAAAAATCATCTACATTCTCATCATCCTGGTGTGCCTCGTCGTCCTCGACGGAATAATAACGGAATATATTGTCGATGGAGGCAGTGGTTCGGAGTCGAACCCGTTTTTAGAATCGATGATTGGGGAGCCCGGTTTTATGATTCTGAAAGCGGCGGGGGCTCTGTTCTGTGCCCTGGTTTTATATGACGTCTATCATCGCTGGCCCAGGGCAGCCATGGCGATTGCCTGTATCGCTGTAATAGTATATCTGGGAATAGTCCTCTGGAACACTAGTCTGATATTTCTAACTTAACGTCCTCTTCCTTAAACTGCATCCGGCGCCACAGCGGTATCACCTCCGGCATCACGTCCACAAACATCACTTCCCGGGGCAATTTATAGTCGGCCAGGCGTCCCTGGCAGTACTGCCTGATTTCCTGCTCGGTGGCGGTCTGGCCGGGCTTCAGGCGCACGATTGCCTTGACCGTCTCGCCGCGTATCAGGTCGATTGAGCCCATTACCCTGGCTTCGGCGATTTTGGGGTGGGTCTCCAGTACCGCCTCGATATCGGCGGGGAAGATGTTCTGCCCCTTTAGAATCAGCATGCGCCGCTGGCGCTCCGTGATAAAAAGATAGCCCTGCTCGTCAATCCAGCCCATGTCGCCGGTATGCAGCCAGCCGTTACGCAGTGTCCTGGCGGTGGCTTCCGGCTTGCCGTAAAAGCTACTCATGAACGGACCCCGCAGCACTATCTCGCCCTCGCGGCCGGGCGGCATCTCGTTATCGTTCTCGTCGAATATCTTCATCTCCCAGCAGGCCAGTGGCTTGCCGGACGAGCCAATTCTGCCCGTGCCGTGGATGGGCATGACACAAACGTGGCAGACCGACTCCGTCTGGCCGTAGATATCGCGGATATCCAGACTGAAGTATTTTTTAAACTGCCTGATTACCACCGGCTCGAGGGGAGCCCCGCCACTGGCAAGCAGTCGCAGCGAGCTAAGGTCGTGTTTGACGCCTACCCGCTTGGCGACGTTCACCATCAGGGAATAGATATAGGGGACGCCGCAGTACATCGTGCCCTTTTCACGCGCCACGGCCTCCATGAAGCTCTCGATGGAGCGCCCGGTGCCCGGCACGACGACGATGGTGTTGCCCGTGTGGATGGATGCCAGTAGCACAGCCGTCAGCCCGAACTGGTGGTACATCGGCAGGGCGAAAAGCATGAACACGTCGTCCGCCGTCTGCTCGAAGGTCGCGGCGGAGTTAATGACCTCGGTATGGACGTTGCGGTGCGAAAGAGCCACCCCGTGGGGCTTATAGGTGGGGCCTCCCGTGTAAGAGATGATGGCGATATCATCGGGGTCGATGACCGTTTTTATACTTGAAGCAGGATTGTCCGCCATGATTTTTTCGTAGCTGATAAATCTTTCGTCTTCCGGGTAGTTCAGGGTGATGATGTGCCGGACGGACCTGAATTCGGGAAGGGCGGCAGCCAGCGACGCCAGCGGGGGCTCCTCGATGATAAAGACATTAGGTGTGCAGTCGTCGCAGAGGCTTTTCAGCTCGCCTAACACGTAGCGGGTATCCAGCGGCACGGCGATGGCGCCGGCCTTCATAATGCCGAAGAAAGCGACCACGAATTCTGGGCTGTTGGTTACAAGCATCGCCACGCGGTCGCCCTTTTTCACTCCCAGCTTGACCAGGGCGTGGGCGAACCGGTTGGAGTCTGCCTCCAGGCTGGCGAATGAAACGCGGCTTTCGCCGAAGATAAGAGCCGTCTTATCTCCCAAGCGATTGGCAGCGTTTTCCAGTATCGACTTCAATTCCATCGGTCAATAAAACCTCAAGTGTTCAGGTCACGTCCAGTATATCAGACCAGCGTTAAGTTTGAAAAGTATATCTTCAATAACAACATGCGTAATTCGCAAAGTTCTTTTTCATACGGTATAATCTGACTGACCCCAGTTTTACCAGCAGGGAATTATCATTGGAAACAAGCCTGTATTTTATCGTACCTATTATCGTAATTGCCCTGATATTCGACTTTACCAACGGCATGCATGATGCCGCCAATTCCATTTCCACCATCGTCTCCACGAGAGTGTTATCGCCCCGGCAGGCAGTAGTCTGGGCGGCTTTTTTTAACTTTATAGCCTTTCTTATCTTCGGCACCGGCGTGGCTCATACGATTGGCAATGGGCTGGTGGATATTGAAATCGTGACCGCTTCCGTAATCCTGGCGGGCCTCATCGGGGCGATTGCCTGGAACCTGATTACCTGGTATTTCGGTCTGCCGAGCAGTTCCTCCCATGCCTTAATCGGGGGCTATGCCGGCGCCGCGATAGCCAAAGGCGGGTTCGCGGCGATTATTTCCAGTGGCGGCTGGGACAACAGCTGGATAAGGACGCTCGTTTTTATCTTCGTGGCGCCTTTACTAGGCATGTTCCTGGGTTTGGTTTTAAAGGTCATTACCACCTGGATTGTTCACAAGCAAAGCCCAGCGTCCATCGACAAATGGTCGCGCATTCTGCAGATATTTTCCGCCGCCTCGTTCAGCCTGGGCCACGGCGGCAATGACGCCCAGAAGACCATGGGCATTATATCCAGTCTCCTTTTCGCCGGCGGTCTGGTCCAGGAGTTCGACGTGCCTTTATGGGTCGTTCTTAGCGCGCATGCGGCGATAGCTATCGGTACGCTTACCGGAGGGTGGCGTATCGTAAAAACGATGGGACAGAAAATTACCCGGTTAAGACCGATTGACGGTTTTTGCGCGGAGACGGCCGCTGCCTCCAGCATCTTCCTGTCCACGCATCTCGGCATACCGGTAAGCACCACTCACGTAATCACCGGGGCGATATCCGGGGTGGGGGCGGTCAACCGACTTTCGGCGGTACGCTGGGGCGTGACGCTGCGTATCGTCTGGGCGTGGCTGTTCACGATACCGGCGTCCGGAGCGATAGCGCTGGGCGTCTATAACATCATCAGGCTTTTCTTTTAATTAGCGGGATGCCCGTTAAGGAGGAGGCTTTGATTTATAAGGCGCTATTTTCCCCGAAGTCTGGCGTGATTTTATCTTTTTCCTGACGTAGAAGAAAATCTGAACCAATATAAAGGCTGACGCCAGGCTGCCGAAAATCCACGGCAACAGGATGGCGGCTTTATTTACGGAATAGACCTTGCCGCCTACAGTTGACGCCGATACGGGTGGGGCGGCAAAGGTGGTGGCACTGGCGGAGGCGAAGGTATTGGAGAACTGCTGGCTGCCGGTAACCTCCGACCAGGCGCGGTAGTAGAAGGTTATATTATCGGTAAGGCTGGTATCGGAAAAGCTCGTTCCGGTGTCAAAATAGACCTGCACGCCGTCCGTATAGCTGGCAGGGTACGTTCCCGTGCTGCGCCGTATCATGGTGCGCTGGGCACCGGCGCCTTTCGTCCAGGTCAGGTCAATCCGCGAGCTGCTGTTGGCGGTAGCCGTGAGAACGACGGGTCCGTCCGGCTTGGTCAGGAAATGTATTTCTGACCCGTAAGCGACGCCGGAGGCGTTCTTGACCATCGCCCGGTAGTAGTACGGCTGCCCCCTGGTAAGACCGATGAGATTGGTGTTGAAATCCGCCCCGGTGGTGATGCTGCCCGTCCAGGAAATATTGTCGGTATAGACGCCGGAAACAGTGCCCCATTCAAAAGCGTACTGGCAGGCCGCGCCACCGTCGTTGTCGAGGTGGCCGTTGAGTGTGGCGGTGGTCTCCTGCACCGCGGTGGCGTCATTGGTGGTTGCGGTGGGCAGTACGGTGGCGTTTTCCTCCGGTCCCAGCGTAAAGAATCCCGCCGGATTTGACTGGTTGTTATAGCTTGTGGTAATCCAGTCGGGAGTGCGGGCGTAGCTGGAAATACGTACTTCGTCGATAGTGCCGGTAAAGGCATTGGTTGAGGTAAGACCCCCGAAGTTGGCGATGGATACGAGAGAAGTCGTGCTCTGGAAAGGACCGCTGAAAGCCGCGCCTACTGTTAGCACATTGTTAACGTATATGTTAACGTTGGAACCGTCGTAGACACCGACGATATGGTTCCACGCGCCAACGGTGGGAACAGCCCCGGTGGCGAAATTCCAGGAGAATCCATCGTGAATACCAAAAGTTGCCGCACCACCTGAACCCAGATAAAGAATATATTGCAGGTTGCCTGTTTGAGCCTTGGCAACGATACCTTTGGTTGTTTGGGCTATGGTCGGGTAAATCCAGGCTTCGACGGTTATGTTATCGGTGATATTCAGCGAACCGGCGTTGCCGCAGTTGATGTAGTGATTGCTGGAGCCGGTGAATCCGGTAGCGCCGTCGATTTTGCCGTGGGCGCCGAGAGCGGGTGCATTCTGGTCGGTGCCATCGTTATTATTGGCCGTGGAATCGGTAATGGCGCCAGCGCCGCCGGACGTCTCCTCCAGGTGCTGCACCATTTTATAGTTGCTGTCCCAGACATCGGTGATATTTTCCGAGTTGCCGATGCTGGCATTGCTGTAATACATGTATATTTCGGTGTCGGTAGTCGAGGACAGGCTGGGAATCTTCACCCACGCCGTCAGATTACCGGTTGCCCCGTCAAAGTACTCGATTTCATGGGAAAGTCGGGTAACTTCATCGGAGGCGGTGAAAATGATATCATCGGCGTCGTCCTGCGCGTCAGCAGCAAGGTCGGCATCAGACCCAAGGTGGATAAGCACGGGGAAATCGGTCAAGGTGGCTGGAACACCGGCGGCGTGGATGGTAATTTTCTTGCGGTGCTGCCAGTTTGTGTTGTACCAGCCGGGATTCGCTGAAGCGGTGTTCGGCCCGATAATACTTAATATCAGAGAAATTATCAAAGCCGCCGGCAACAGCTTAAGGAAACGCCTATTCAAATGCGCAGTTAAATTTCGCATCGTTCCCCAGCTTGCATATTCAGGAAAGTAAGGGTTAACCCTTACCTGAATTGGTGGTTTTTACCCATCCATAGTCTACCTTTCTGTTATGTAGAAACGCCTAAAGTTACATAAAGAATCATAAAGATTTTGTAAAGAATTTCTAAAGAAAAGAGAAGTCAGGTAGGATGAAAACCGATACGATGTTCCTGTTTTCAAGCTTTTTTTGATTTGGCGGCCGGGACACCGGCTTAGCGGAGCACACTTATCTGGCAGAGCTGCGATTTGCAGGGGATAAACCCGGAAATGGGGTCGAGGGTCTTATCGTCCACCAGCTCGTTGACGTTGGCTTCGCCGGGCCACTGGTGGGGCAGGGAAACGACGCCGGGCGGTATCGTATCCGTCACGCTGGCTTTCATCCTGATGCTGCCGCGGGGCGAGCTGACGGTGACCGTATCGCCGGTCTTGATGCCGCGGGATGAGGCGTCGGCGGGGTTGATATCCACCAGAGGGTCGGGCATCAGCTTGCGGAGTTGGGGTATATTGCGGAACTGGGAATGAGTGTATGCCATGACCCTGGCACCGGAGGTCATTACCAGCGGATATTTTGCTGCAAGTTCCGGCCGGGACAGCGGACTTTCCGGCGGTTCCCGGTAAACAGGGAGGGGGTCGAGTCCATGCTCCTGCAGCGTGGCGGAGGCTATCTCCACCTTGCCCGAAGGAGTCTTGAAGCCTGTTTTTTCGTAATGTTTGGCTGGCCAGGGCTGCTTTTCCAGTTTGATGCCCTCCGGCTTTGCTTTGAGGTCGTTGTAGGTGATTTTCATCGGCTCAAGTATATGGTTGACGCACTTCTCGAAGCTGCCGTCCCAGAACAGGTCGCCGAAGCCAAGTCGTTTGGCAAGTCCAGAATATATGTCCCATTCGGTGCGGCATTCGCCGGGAGGGCTGATAGCCGGCTGGACTAGCTTGACATAATCAGGATTTTCGGTCAGGAGAATCGGTCTTTCCAGCCACGACGCGATGGGCAAAACGATATCCGCCGCCTGCGTGCCGGGGGTGTGGAAATATTCCGTCACGGCGATGAAGTCCAGCTTTTTCAGGGCATCAGCTAACCGCTTCGAATTAGCGAAGAACTGGATGTCCAGTCCCGCCGAGAACATCGCCTTGATGGGATAAGGCTGGACGCTCTCAATCTGGTCGGCGATGACGTTCGACTGCATTTCATGGTAGCGTTCCGTCCATATCGGGAAGCGTTTTGAGCCCACGCCGGGGGGCATTTTCTTGACTCTTTCATGGAGGGTGATGTCGTTGGGTTTCAGCTTTGCTGCGGGAAGCGGCATATTGCCGCCGGGCAAGCCGATATTGCCGGTCAGCGCCGCCAGCAGGATAACGGCACGGTGGTTCTGCACGCCGTTGAAGTGGTGAGTGGTGCCGTTGGGGCTCAAGTGCACTTTGGCAGGCTTATTGCGGGCATAGAGTAAAGCGGCTTCCCTGATTTTCGCCGCGGGGACGCCGGTGATTTTTTCCGTGCGGTCCAGAGGATATTCTTTGACCAGTTCTTTCAGGTCGTCAAAGCCGACCGTCCATTTATCGAGGAAGTCTTTATCGTGCAGGTTTTCGTTGATGATTACGTTCATCATGCCCAGCGCCAAGGCGCCGTCGGTGCCGGGGCGGAGCTGGAGGTGGATATCGGCTTTGGCGGCGATTTGCGTGCGGCGCGGGTCGACGACGATGAGCTTGACACCCTTTTCTTTAGCTTTAAGATTAATCTGCCAGACGGGGGGCGCCGATATCACCGCCGAACCCCAGATAAGCTTGCACTTAGTCTCGGGGTCGATGCCGGAACTGGACGCCGTCATGTAGGAGTATTCGTCGCCGTAGGTCAGGTTGGCGGCTATCCAGGTGGCGGAAAAGCAGTTGCTGCTCTCGGTGCAGTAGTTGGGCGAGCCGAAGGCGTGCGTCAGACGGTGAAAGTAGGGTCGCGGCTCTTTCGTGTAGGCTATCCAGAACACCACCGATTCGGGTCCGTATTTTTCCCTGACTTTCCGGAGGCCGTCGGCGGTTATATCCAGCGCTTCGTCCCAGGAAATGCGCTGCCAGTTATTTTCCCCCCGCCCGCCGGTGCGCTTTAGCGGGTAAAGGAGGCGGTCCGGGTGGTAGATGAAGTCTGTCTGGGCTTTCCAGCGGGGGCAGTGATTCACACTTGGGTCCGCCGTTTCCACTTTAGTTACCCTGCCGTCGCTCACGTGGACCTTCATCGGGCAGGTGGCGGTGCACATGTAGCAGACGCCGTCTTTTATCTCCGTCTTTCTGGCCATGAAGAGTCGAGCCCTTTCTAAAAAAGATGAGTTTGTTCCTGTCGTTCCTAATTATAACAGCCTTTTACTCGAGCACAAAATATATCCGTGTACTGACGGCTTGTGCTATAATTTAGGAGTCGGACAGGAGGGACTGTAACTGGAAGCACTGGAACTGGCCCGTAAAGCCGTTGAAATCGCCAGCGATAAGCAGGCAAATAATATCGTCATGCTGGATGTCCGTGAACTATGCAGCTTTGCGGACTATTTTGTTATCTGCGACGCCGATAGCGTCCGGCAGATGCGCACCATCGGCGACGAGATTGAAAAGGAACTCAAAAGCGAGGGTGTCCTGCCGCACCACCACGAGGGAGGCGCCGACTCCGGCTGGCTGCTCCTCGATTACAGCGACGTTATCGTGCATATTTTCGGCGCGACGGAACGCGAGTACTATAACCTGGACGGACTCTGGCAGGAAGCCAGGACAGTGCTAAGAATTCAGTAAGTTGACCCACAATCCTGATTTGGAGCCTGCCCACCGCGGGGAATCATTTTTATTATTCACTCCATCATCAGCCTGCGAAGTGCAATACGAACATGCTTTAAGATTTTAAGATGCTGCATGTTACTATGCGTCCAGGATTTTTTTAACCTCGCGTTTTTCTAATCGCTTCAATCTAAGTGTAACAGAAGTCAGATGGTCAACAATGGATTTGGCATATTCTCCCGACGTTGTATGAATAGCTGAATGTGCCTGGCCGTACTTTCCAAAGATGCTGAGAACTTCTACTTCATCTCTGATGATGGTGTTAATACCCCTGCCCCAAAGTGGCGAGGCCTCCGAGTCATATAAACTATAATTATCACAAGAAATAAACTCCAACTGGTTCATTAGCCAGTTTCTATATTGCCCTAAACTTTTATCATCGAAATGTTCAACTTTCCGCATCTCCGAAATTTTCTTCACGTCGAGCAGTCGAACGAACCCTACACCGCGATCAACGATACATTCTTTCATTATCCTGTAATATGCATCATCCGTAAGAAACCCTGCTGCTCCTTCATAGTGAATGGTTTTTGTGGTATTGCGCATCATATTCGTTGCTAATTCTAGTATTTTATTAGGATCGGTCACCAGTTTCGGCAAAGCTATTAACTGCTCTCTCATCAACCTTTCTGTCGCGCTTGTGTGAGCACGCAGGGTCTCCTCAGTTTCCGCAGCGTGTACTTTCAGTATTAGTGCTGTAATCGCTAAAAGCAGGCATATAAAAAGGGCTTGAATGATGCTAATAACGCGTAATTCCGGTGCTTTTGAAGCCAAATCAAAGAAGTAATTTATCGTAAACCCGATAATTGCACCCAGAATGACGAAGGCTATGTTGGCAAGATGTCTCCATGCTTTTGTGTTTCCCATCGCAGGCCTCCTTATGTCCTTGAGTATTTTGATTGTACATAACAATCTTACTCGCATGCAACAAGGCTTGAGTTCAGGCTGCGTTGGTTTTATGTAGATTCGGCAATAAAAAAGTCATTCCCTGCGTGATATTCCAAATTTTTTCACGCACTATATTACATTGATATTCGTTTGCCAGCAAGGGAGGCGCCGACTCCGGCTGGCTGCTCCTCGATTACAGCGACGTTATCGTGCATATTTTCGGCGCGACGGAACGCGAGTACTATAACCTGGACGGACTCTGGCAGGAAGCCAGGACCGTTTTAAAGATTCAGTAATTTACCTTAACGTTACCTTATCGGGCGAGGTCGAAGCGGTCAAGGTTCATCACCTTGTTCCAGGCCGCTACAAAGTCGTGCACAAACTTCACCTGCGCGTCCGAACTTGCGTAGACTTCCGCCAGTGCCCGGAGCTGGGAGTTTGAGCCGAAGATGAGGTCGACACGGGTGCCGGTCCACTTGAGTTTGCCCGTGGCGCGGTCACGGCCCTCGAACACATCTTTGTCTTCCGAGGTTGCATTCCAGACCGTGCTCATGTCGAGCAGGTTCACGAAAAAGTCGTTGGTCAGCTTCCCGGGGCGTTTGGTGAAGATACCGTGCTGGGTCTGGCCGAAATTGGTATTCAGGACTCGCAGACCGCCGATGAGAACCGTCATTTCAGGCGCCGTCAACGTCAGCAATTGCGCGCGGTCGACCAGCAGTTCCTCGGCCGATACAGAGAACTTGGTCTTAAGATAGTTGCGGAAGCCATCAGCGACCGGCTCAAGCACGGCGAAGGAGTCCACGTCGGTTTGCTTTTGTGAGGCGTCCATGCGTCCCGGCGTGAAGGGGACCGTTACCTTGTGACCGGCATCCTTCGCAGCCTGCTCGACGCCTGCGCAACCGGCCAGAACGATCAGGTCAGCCAGTGATACCTTCTTGCCATCGGTCTGCGCGCTGTTGAACGCGCTCTGGATGCCCTCCAGGGCCTTGAGCACCTTTGCCAGCCGGGCGGGCTGGTTGGCTTCCCAGTCCTTCTGCGGCGCCAGACGAATGCGGGCACCGTTAGCACCGCCGCGCTTATCGGAGCCACGGAAAGTGGACGCCGACGCCCAGGCGGTCGAAACCAGCTCCGGCACTGACAGGCCGGAAGCCAGGACCTTGCTCTTGAGGGAGGCGATGTCCTTTGCATTAATCAGTTTGTGATTGACGGCAGGGATGGGGTCTTGCCAGATGAGCTCTTCTGCCGGAACCTCCGGGCCGAGATAGCGTGTGCGCGGGCCCATATCCCTGTGTGTAAGCTTGAACCACGCCCGGGCGAACGCATCCGTAAGCTGCTCCGGATTCTCGTAGAAGCGCCGTGAAATTTTTTCATAGATAGGGTCGAAGCGCAGAGCGAGGTCAGTGGTCAGCATAGATGGCGAGCGCCGCTTGGAAGGGTCGTGCGGATCCGGTATGGTACCAGCGCCGGCGTCACCTTTCGTCTTCCACTGGTACGCACCGGCCGGGCTCTTGGTCAGTTCCCATTCGTAGCTGAATAGTATCCTGAAGAAGTTGTTGCTCCACTCGGTTGGTGTGTTTGTCCAGATGACTTCCGGGCCGCCGGTAATCGTGTCATTACCTTTGCCCGTGCCAAATTTGCTCTTCCAGCCGAGGCCCTGTTCCTCGATGGGGGCGGCTTCAGGCTCGGGGCCTACCAGTGACGGGTCGCCGGCGCCGTGGGTTTTGCCGAAGGCGTGGCCGCCCGCGATGAGGGCCACCGTCTCCTCGTCGTTCATCGCCATGCGCGCGAAAACCTCGCGGATATCCTTGGCAGCAAGAAGCGGGTCCGGGTTGCCGTTCGGGCCTTCCGGGTTAACGTAAATTAAGCCCATCTGCACGGCAGCGAGGGGGTTCTCGAGTTGCCGGTCACCGGAGTAGCGTTTATCGCCAAGCCATTCGCTTTCGGCGCCCCAGTAGACGCTCTCGTCCGGTTCCCAGGCGTCCTCGCGCCCTCCGGCGAAGCCGAAGGTCTTGAACCCCATCGACTCCATAGCGACGTTGCCCGCAAGAACCATAAGGTCGGCCCAGGAGATTTTCCTGCCATACTTCTGCTTGATGGGCCAGAGCAGCCGGCGCGCCTTGTCGAGGTTTGCATTATCGGGCCAGCTGTTGAGAGGCGGGAAACGCTGCTGACCGCTACCAGCGCCCCCGCGGCCGTCGCCCATGCGGTAGGTGCCCGCGCTGTGCCACGCCATACGGATGAGCAAAGGTCCGTAGTGGCCGAAGTCTGCCGGCCACCAGTCCTGCGACTCCGTCATCAGTTCACGGAGATCCTTCTTCACGGCCTCCAGGTCGAGACTCCTGAACTCTTTGGCGTAATTGAAACCCTCGCCCATCGGATTGAACTTGGAGGAATGCTGGCGCAGGATATTAAGCTTCAACTGGTTCGGCCACCAGTCTCGGTTCGTCGTACCGCCGGCAGTGTGTTTCTGAGCCCTGCCCGTTACCGGGCCCTTGCTATCTTTATTACTCATGACAACCTCCTTTAGCGCCACCTTGACATCATCACATAAATAGGGGAAAATAGTAAAAATAGTTAGTAATAGTTACTAATATTGTAAGATAAAGGCATTTAAGATGTCAAGAGGGTCAAAACAGAGAGATGCAATTTTGCGAGTGGTTATGAACTCTAAAGATCACCCACGAGCTGACTGGGTATATGACCAGGTAAGGCGAGAAATCCCAAATATCAGCATGGGGACGGTCTATCGTAATCTAAAGTCCTTGGCAAAATCTGGCGAGATCCGGCAATTAGATATCGCTGATGGCACTAGCCGCTTTGATGGAAACACTGAAAGCCACTATCATTTCAGATGTGAAAAATGTGGTCACATATTCGATTTAGATGAGCCGGTAGATCAGTCAATTGGCGAGAGGGTGGCTAAGAATACCGGCTTTAAAG
>DAOULS010000076.1:0-5210 GCA_034418415.1 Dehalococcoidales bacterium
CATATAATTGCCTGTGGAGCTACGATATGCTATATTTAATGCATGGAAACCGAAGCGGATTTAGTCCCCTCCGGTGGGGTCACCTCCCCCGGAGGTTTTTTAGCTGGCGCCGTCAGCGCCGGTATTAAGTACCGTCCCGGGACCCGACTCGACCTCGGCATTTTGTGTTCACGGAAGCCGTGCGTCGCGGCGGCGGTGTTTACCACCAACAAGGTGAAAGCGGCGCCGGTCCTGTTGAGTCGGGAGCGACTGCGGAAGGGCAGGGCCTCGGCCGTGGTGATGAACAGCGGCTACGCCAATGCCTGTACCGGCAAGCAGGGTAAAGCCGATGCGGCGGAGATGACCGCGCTGGCCGCCCGTAAGATAAACGTAAAACCGGAAGACGTGCTGGTAGCCAGCACCGGTGTTATCGGCGAGATGCTGCCGATGGAGCGTATCCGGGCGGCGATACCGAAAATCGAGCTTACGGAGGCAGGCGGGCACGACCTCGCCCGGGCAATCATGACCACGGACAGAGTGCCCAAGGAGGTGGCGGTCAGGGCGGGCGGCTTTACCATCGGAGGGATGCTGAAGGGGTCGGGCATGATACACCCGGACATGGCGACCATGCTCTGCTTCCTGACGACGGACGCACCTGTCGAGCTTGATTTTCTCAAGCAGGCGTTGAAGAAGGCCGTGGCGATATCGTTTCACATGATATCCGTCGACGGCGATAACAGCACCAACGACATGGTGCTTATCATGGCTAACGGGGAGGTGGGTGGCAAAGTTATTGCCGGGGGCAGTCGTCAGGCCGCGATTTTTCAGCGTGCCCTGAATAAGGTCTGCATCTACCTGGCGCGGGAGGCTGTCCGCGACGGCGAGGGGGCTACCAAGCTGATTGAGGTCAAGGTCAGCGGGGCTTTGAGTTTGAGAGACGCTAGGCTGGCAGCCAGGACTATTATCGGCTCCTCGCTGGTGAAGGCGGCGGTGCACGGTAGTGACCCCAACTGGGGTCGGGTGCTGGCGGCGGCGGGGCGCAGCGGGGCGGCGCTGGAGGAGGCTAAAACGGAACTATATATCGGCGGGACCCGCCTGGTAAAGGACGGGACGCCGCAGGCTTACGATAAAAAAGAGGTGGTGAAACACCTCGACGGGAAAGAGGTATATATTAATTTAAACCTGAATCTCGGCAAGGCAGAGGCGACGGCGTGGGGCTGCGACCTCTCCGAGGAATACGTGAAAATCAACGCCGAATATACGACGTAGAGAAGAACAGATGGAAAATATAACGGTAGTAAAAATAGGCGGCTCTACCTTCGGTAGTAGAGATACTACTATCGAGGATATTGTCGCTTTGCAAAAAAAGAAACACCCGCTGGTGGTGGTCCACGGCGGCGGTGGCATGGCCACGCAATGGCTGCAGCGCCAGGGTATCGCCACCAGATTCGAGCGGGGCGAGCGTGTTACCGACTTGCCGTCGCTGGAAGTGGTGACGGCGGTGCTGGCGGGGCTGGTCAACAAGGAAATCACGGCGGCGATTAATATCCGGGGCGGACGGGCGGTGGGTATCAGCGGCGTCGATGGCGCGCTGGTGGAGAGCCGCGTGAAGAATAAAAAGCTGGGCTACGTGGGGTCGACGGAGAAAGTAAATAAAGAAGTTCTGGAAACGTTGCTCAAAGCGGACTTCGTGCCGGTTGTTTCGCCGATAAGCCTTTACTCGCTGGCGCGGGAGGCAGGCGCTCCGGGGATGGTCAACGCCAACGGTGACCCGATTGCCGGGGAAATCGCCGCGGCATTGAAAGCCGAAAAACTGGTTTTCATGACGGATGTCGAGGGCATTAAAGACAAATTGGGTAATATAATATCGCGTATATCCGGAAAAGAAGCAGAAGCATTAATCGAGTCCGGGGTGATTGCGGGGGGCATGATTCCCAAGGTTACCGCCTGCCTGAAAGCTTTAAATACAGGCACGGTTACACGTATAATAGACGGGAGAAAGTCGCACGCCCTGCTCAAGGAAGTCGAGAGCGGGGACGGCGGCACAACGATTATAAAGGATTGAGATGATTAACTGGCCGGAAATGGACAGCAAATACTATATGCAGACCATCGTGCGCGAACCGGTGACGATAGTCAAGGGGAAAGGCGCGCGCGCGTGGGACGATAAGGGCAAAAAGTACCTGGACTTCGTCGGCGGGCTGGCGGTCAACTGCCTGGGGCACTGTCACCCGGCGGTGGTGAATGCCATCAAGAAACAGGCCGGGACACTGATGCAGACCTCACTCTGGTATTATAACCCGCCGATGCTGCGGCTGGCGGAGCTGCTGGTGAAAAACAGCTGTATGGACAGAGTCTTTATTTGCAACAGTGGCCTCGAGGCTAATGAAGGCGCGGTAAAGCTGGCGCGACGCTACGGTGCACTTAAGCTGAAGGGGGCTTATGAGGTCATCACGACCTTCGAGTCTTTTCACGGGCGCTCACTGGCGATGACGGCGGCTACCGGCAATGCGAAGCTGCAGGAGCCTTTCAAACCGCTGCCCAATGGCTTTGTTAATGTGAAGAACAATGATATCGAGGCCATAAAGTCGGCGACCACGAGAAAGACCTGCGCCGTGATGCTGGAGCTGATACAGGCGGAGGGCGGTGTCAACGTGCCCGACGACGATTACCTGAAGCAGGTCAGAGAATGGTGCGACGAGAAAGGCATCCTCCTTATCCTCGATGAGATACAGACTGGAATCGGGCGTCTCGGGGCGTTGTTCGGGTATATGCTTTACGGCATTGAGCCCGACGTGCTGACGCTGGCCAAGGGGCTGGGGGGCGGCGTGCCCATCGGGGCGTTTTTAGCCAAGGAAAAGTGCGCGGTACTGACGCTGGGCGACCATAACGCCACCTTCGGGGGGAATGCGCTTACCAGCGCCGCGGCTTACGCCACCCTGAAATACGTCATCGATAACGATGTTCCCGGCAACGCCCGAGAGGTCGGCAAATACCTCACGGGCAAGCTTGAAGAGTTAAAAAGTAAATACCCCTTTATCACCGAGGTGCGGGGGCGGGGATTGCTGATAGCGATGTATTTCAACAGTGAAATCGCCAAGTCGGTGGTGGCGGGTTGTATTGAAAAAGGTCTGCTAATCAACCGACTCAAGCTGAATGCCGTCCGCTTTGTCCCGCCGCTGATTGTCCGCAATAAACACGTTGACGAGGCTGTAAACATACTGGACAGCGTGCTTTCTGGAATTACGGGATAAATATTGTTAGAATTATCTCCGTGGATATTGAAATAAAGAAACTCAACAAGCTGGGCGGACCGGGCATAATCGTGGCCGCCGTGATGCTTGTGTTTGTTCTTGTTGTCATAATTCTTTACAATTCAGAGGTAGGATTGGCTGACGAAATAGGAATACGCGAGCCTGATTTTACAAACGTGGATTTATCTGCAGCGCCGCAGTCGGTGGTCGATGATGCCGAAAAACTTGCCGACGAACTGGCCGGAGACGATGCGGCGAGACATCAGGTTACGGTAGAACAGCTGGTCGGCTCGTATCTGGCCGCCAGCGAGGCGGACATCGTGGTATTTTTTAATTCGGGGGGGATGGGGTGGAACTATATCAAGGATACCCCCGGCTGGGAGAGCATTCTTAATGGTATCACCTCCGAACTCCGTGAGCTGGGGCGACACCCGCTGGTGATAAACTACTGTCGCACCAACCGCGGCCTGTGGGGCAGCGTTAAGGAGGCCCTGGAAGCCTCGACGCGGTATACCAAAAAGGTTACCGATGAAGTAAAACGGATAGAGTTTGTCATCGACCACCTGCCCGATATCCAGGTTATTATCGCCGGCGAAAGCACCGGCACGGTTCTTACGGAAGAAACGATGAGCTATTTCAGAGACAGGACCAATGTTTACAGCATACAGACGGGGAACCCGTTCTGGTATAAACCCAGAGTCCAGGAAAGGACGCTAAGGATTAATACCAACGGGACCTGCGACGATGCCTTCAGTTTCGGCAACGTGCCCGGCATGATGTGGTCCACTTTCAAGCAATGGGTGGGTTTAACGTCACCATCGGATAATCCCGGGCATATATTAAAGTGGCTAAGGGCGCCGGGGCATCACTATTCCTGGGAATACGCCGATGTCAGTTCGCAGATTACAAAGTTTCTGGAGGACAATTTCGGACAGCCTAATTGACCGTAGGTCAAGGGAGGGAGGACTGGAGTGAAGAAAAAAGTAGTTCTGGCATACAGCGGCGGGGTCGATACCTCGGTCGCTATCAAATGGTTGCAGGAAAAATATAAAGCCGATATCATCGCCGTGACCATCGATGTCGGCAACGAGAAGGACTTTAAAGTAGTACGGCAGAAAGCCCTGAAGGTCGGCGCCAGAAAGGCGCTGGTCATCGACGGCAAAGAGCTCTTCGTGAAATACTTTGTTTTCCCGGCTCTGCAAGCCAACGCGCTTTACGAGGGGCAGTACCCGCTGGCGACGGCGCTGTCGCGTCCGCTGATGGCTAAACTGCTGGTGGACACGGCGGTAGCCGAGGGGGCGACGGCTATCGCTCACGGCTGCACCGGCAAGGGCAACGACCAAGTGCGCTTCGAGGTAGGCATCAACGCGCTGGCGCCGGACATGAAGATACTCGCCCCCGCCCGTGAGTGGGGCATGACCCGCGAGGAGACCATCAAGTACGCCCAGGAACACGGGATACCGATACCCGTCACCAAAAAGAGCCCTTACTCCATCGACGAGAACATGTGGGGCAAGAGCATCGAGTGCGGCGCGCTGGAAGACCCCTGGACCGAACCCCCCGCCGATGTCTATACCTGGACGAAAAGTCAGGAAGAGACCCCGGCCAAGCCGCAGTATATCGAGATAGGGTTCGAGAAGGGCATTCCGGTCTCGCTCGACGGCAAGAAGATGGAAGGCATAGCCCTGATTCAAAAGATGAATGAGATAGCCGGCAAACACGGCATCGGCAGAATCGACCATATTGAGAACCGTGTCGTCGGGATAAAGTCGCGTGAGATTTACGAGGCGCCGGCGGCTATCGTCCTGATACAGGCGCACCAGGCGCTGGAAGCGATGACGATGTCTAAAGACCAGCTGCGCTTCAAGCAGAAGGTGGCCGTAGAGTGCGCCGACCTTATTTATGACGGCCTGTGGTTCAGCCAGCTCAACCGTGACCTCTCGGCGTATATCTTGAGCTCGCAGCGCTATGTCACCG
>DAOULS010000077.1:0-38423 GCA_034418415.1 Dehalococcoidales bacterium
ATAAAAATATGGGTGAAAGAGGGAGGTCATTGCGAGCGAAGCGTGGCAATCTCAATCATCGAAGTTTATATATCATGGGGATTGCCACGTCACTACGTTCCTCGCAATGACAGCCCATAAAGGGAGATAAGAGAGGGATTTAACACTAGAGAGGGAATTAAGGGGGTGAGTTAAAAAGATGGCAAAAGGTAAAAAACACACAGATATAGTTGAAGTATTAAAACAATTCCGTGATGATTTATTAGCATATTATCAGTTATTAGATAAAGCTGATAGAAACGAAGTTTGGAATAAAGAAGAGGAAAAAGCTGCTAACCAATTATTTGACTCTATTGGATTAAATGCCGGATATCATGGTTGGCTTATTACTGACTTAACAAATGAATCCACGATAGATTTTGGTAATAAACCTTATAATATGTGGAGCATGACACTTAGAATACCCGTAGATCGAATAGCACGAAATGCTACTGGTTTTTGTATTCAAGTACTGAATAGGGCTTTAGGAAGGCTATTAAAAGATATCTCCTCAGGTAAAAGAGACAAATATACAGGAAAGTTAATAACAAAGAAAGGAAGAGAAATACAGCTTGAATCATCAATCCAATTATTCGACGCAATGCATTTACATCCTGAAATAATTGAGGCTAGTAGGAAATTATTTAAAGATGGTCATTATAGAGATGCTATTTATAGATCCTTCGTTGCTCTTAATCAATTAGTTAAAGATAAAAGCGGATTATCGCCAAACGAATTGAGAGGTATGAAAGATAGCCAGTTAATGGCAAGAGTTTTTGATATAAACAACCCAATTATCAAATTAAACAATCTGATTACCGATACAGAAATAAGTGAACAAGAAGGTTTTAAATTTCTTTTTATGGGAGCAACTATAGGAATAAGAAATCCTAAAGCTCATGAAAATATTATACAAAATGACCCACACAGGACTCTTGAATACCTGAGTTTTGCTAGTCTTTTATTTCATACTATAAGTTTTTGGGAAGTAGACACAAAAAATACCCCTAAAATACCTTAAAAAATGTCAATAATATATTGCTTTTGGAGACTTAATGCACCAAACTAAATCAAAAATCCTCTCCGCCGTAGAAGCCATAAAAGATATCTATCTTTTCCGACTTGAGGCGCCGGAGATTGCCCGAGAGGCTAAGCCGGGCCAGTTTGTCATGGTGCGGGTTGGCAAAGAAACAATATTGCCCCGCCCCTTTAGCGTCCACGCCGCCGACGGCAAAGAAATCACGCTGCTTTTCAGTGTGGTGGGCAAAGGCACGGCCTGGCTTTCTCAAAAGAAAAAGGGTGAGACGCTGGACATTTTCGGACCCCTCGGCAACGGCTTCACGATTAATCCTAAATCTAAAAACCTCCTGCTGGTGGCGGGGGGCATCGGCATCGCGCCCCTGCGCTTCCTGGCGGAGACTGCCTGCGCTGACGGCAAACAGGTGACCGTCATCATCGGGGCGCGGTCTGGCGATTGCCTGCTGCCGGTCACGCCCTCGCAGTCGCTCTTTAATAAAGGCATACTGCCGGCCGACCTCCAGTGCGTCAACGCCACCGAGGACGGCAGCGAGGGGTTCAAAGGCCTGGCGACCGACCTCATTCCCCACCACCTTGAGAATATCGACCAGCTATTCGCCTGCGGGCCGCTGGCGATGTATAAAGCGATGGCTAAAATGCCGGCGCTCAAGGGCAAGGACGTGCAGGTCTCCCTGGAAATCATGATGGGCTGCGGCGTCGGCGTCTGCTACGGCTGCGCCATCAGGACGAAAAAGGGCATGCGGCAGGTCTGCAAGGACGGCCCGGTGTTTACGATGGGCGATGTGGCGTGGGAGGAATTAGCAAGCACCAAGTAACAAGTATCAAGGAACTGATAAAAGACAAACCTAACCCATTTATGTACTTACGTCATTCCCACCTTGCCTGTCCCGTATGAGCGACTGTTTCGCCATCCCGTATGAAGTGATGAATCGGGACTTCAGTCGGGAATCGGGAATCCATCCCCCTCTCTGTGTACGGAGAGGGGGAACTAAAGGGGGTAAGGTTTTCCCGCGACAAAATCCCCTTCACTTTCCCCCCTCACTCCCCTTATAATGGGTAAGAGACAGAGGGATTTTATACTGTAAACTGTGTACTGTAAACTGTCAACTCAACATAACGATTAGACATAACTCTAAAACGAATAAAAACAAATCAGCTACGGTTCAAAGCTAAAACACCAAAAAAATTTTTACAAAAAACAAATAAAACAAATACTTAAAGCTAAATTTTCACTGGATAGCTTTGAAAAATCAAATAAAAAACAAATATCCACTCGTAATCACCGCGCCCTGCTTTGACAACAATCGTACTTTAGACATATAATTTTAAAGGATAGACTCACTTAAAGAGGTGATATGATATGGCGAATCAGGTAGGCAAAAGATACCGCTGCACCAAGTGCGGCGCCGAGATGATTATCACCAAGGGGGGCAACGGCACTATCACCTGCTGCGGCCAGCCCATGGAAATCAAGAAGTAAAGAACCCGTTTGCAGGAGGTTATATCGTGGCAAGCCAACTGGGAAAAAGATACCGCTGTGCCAAATGCGGCACCGAAGCACTATGCACCAAAGCCGGCGAGGGCAAGCTTACCTGCTGCGGCGAAGAAATGAAAACGCAGGAAGCCAAACCCATCCCCTCCTCGGACTAATCTAAAAGAAACACTAACGAAAGATGCACCGGACACCTCCATTCAGCGCCGGTGCATCGCCGTGATATTATTCGTAAATCTATTCTTCTTTTTCCGCTTTAGCTTTAGTTTTAGCTTTCGTCTTTGACTTGGTTTTAGTCTTTGATGCAGCCTTCGCCTTGGGTTCCGCCTTTGGTTTGGTTTCCGCTTCAGTTTTGACGGGCGCCTTATTCAGCTTCTTGAGCAGGCGCGACTTGCGCCGCGCGGCGTTGTTGCCGTGCAGCACCTTTTTACTCGCGGCTTTGTCCAGAGCACTGATGGCGGTAGCCACCGCCGACTGCGCTGCCTTAATGTCGCCTTCAGCGATGAGCTTTTCCGCAGTATCGATTTCGGTTTTTACCTGACTGCGGATGGACCTGCCGCGCTCCCGCCTTTTTGCCGAGGCGCGGGCTGCTTTTTCTGCCGATTTACTTGCCAAGACTTCCCTCCACTTTCTTTTTACTTGAGCCTTTATCTTTTATCTTTTTAGCCGCGGCCGGAGGACCGGCTAAACTCTGTTTCGGTACTTCCTCCCCGACGCGGCTGACACTGATGACGCCTTTCACGGCATCTATCCTCTTAAGTATATCACTTAACTGGGCCAGCCCCGTCGTCTGCAGGCTCAAAGATATCGTAATCCGCTGGCCATTGCCGTTGGCGAGGTTCATCGAGCTGATGTTGACCTTTTGCTCCGCCACGAGGGTGCTGATGTCGCGCATCAGACCGACCCTGTCCCAGGCTTCCACCTGGATGTTCACGGGATAATGCAGGTCACTCTGGCCCCATTCCACCGGAATCAGTCGCTCTTTCTCGTCCTCGTTGAGAACGTTATGGCAGTCCTGTCGGTGGATGGTAACGCCGCGACTCCGCGTGATGTAGCCGATAATCTTATCGCCGGGTACGGGGTGGCAGCACTGGGCGATACTGGTCATCAGGTCGCCGACGCCCAGCACCCGCACGGAGGTAGGCACCGTCTGGGTGGGGACGACCGGGGCGGTGACCTCCTCCTCCTCTTTTTCTTCCTGCGCTGCCAGCTTTAAAACTATCTGGTGGGAGGTTATGTTGCCGTTGCCCACCGCCGCAATAAAGTCGTCGAGGTTTTGGTAGTTGAACATTTCCGCCAGCGCCTGGCGCTCCGTCTGTATGCCCAGTCGCCGCAGCTCTTTGTCCAGAATCTGCTTGCCACGCTCGATGCTATCGGCCTTTTCCTGCTTGTTGAACCACTGGCGAATCTTGGTGCGGGCATGGGTGGTACGCACGAAACCCAAGTTGGGGTTCAGCCAGTCGAGACTGGGTCCGCGCGGCGACTTGGAGGAGACGATTTCTATCACGTCGCCGTTTTTCAACTGATAGTCCAGGGGGACGAGCTTGTGGTTTATCTTGGCGCCGATGCAGCGGTGCCCGAGGTCGGTATGCACCCGGTAGGCGAAATCGAGTGGGGTGGAACCCTTGGGGAGGTCTTTAATTTCTCCTTTAGGGGTATAGACAAAGACCTGGTCGATGAAGATATCCGTCTTGACCGACTCCAGGAACTCCTCGGCGCCGGCAAGCTCGCGGTGCCACTCGATGAGCTGACGCAGCCAGCCTACCCTTTCCTCGAATTCGACGTGCTGGCGGCCACCTTCTTTATAGCGCCAGTGCGCCGCCACGCCGTATTCGGCAACATTATGCATTTCGGCGGTGCGAATCTGGACTTCAAGCGGGGTGGTGCCGAGGCACATGACTGCAGTATGCAGTCCCTGGTAACCGTTAGGTTTTGGATTTGCTATATAGTCGTCAAAGGCGCCGGTCAACGGGTGCCACAGACTGTGGATGATGCCAATGGCGCCGTAGCATTTCTGCACGTTTTCCACGATAACCCTTAGCGCCAGCAGGTCGTAAATCTTATCCAGCTGTTTACCGCCGGCCTCGTACCTCTCCATTTTCTGATGAATGCTGTATATATGCTTGGGTCGACCCGAAATATCCGCTTCAATACCGACCTTGTTCAGTTCTTTCTTAAGAATACGGATAGCCCGCTCGATGAACTTTTCACGCTGGGCGCGGCTGGCATCCACCAGGCGGGCAATCTTCTGGTATTCCTGCGGCTGCAAATACCTGAAGGAGAGGTCTTCCAGCTGCCACTTGAGCTCCCAGATGCCGAGCCGGTGGGCAAGGGGGGCATAAATCTCCAGGGTTTCCTGGGCGTTCTTAAGCTGGCGGTCCTTGGGGAGGGGGTCCAGGGTGCGCATATTATGAAGTCGGTCAGCCAGCTTGATAAAGACGACGCGGAGGTCTTCGGCCATAGCGACCAGCATCTTGCGGAGGTTCTCCGCCTGCACGGCGCCCGGAACGGAGCCGGAAGCGGTCAGGGATACCCTGCCGAGCTTGGTCGTGCCGTCGACCAGTTTGGCTATCTCCGGACCGAACCTGTCTTCCAGTTCCTTGATAGGCAGACCGGTGTCCTCGGGGATGTCATGGAGCAGGGCCGCCGCCAGCGAACTTGCATCCAGCTGGAGTCCGGCCAGTATATAGGCGGTCTGGAGGGGGTGCTCCATAAAGGGGTCGCCGGAAAGACGAACCTGGCCCTCGTGTTTTTCAGAGGCAAATTTATAAGCCTCTTCAATAATGGAGAGCTTTTCCTTCGGGAGGTATTCCGCGGCTTTTTCCAGCAGCTTGGCGAATTCCATTTGAACCCATCCCCGGCAACCGTCGCCCGGTTTTTCCTACCTATATATAAAATACCGTATTTTAAGTATAGACCAAATCATTAGAGGTGTAAAACGAGCAAAGGAAGACTAAACAAGATACAAACACCAAAAGAGAACCGGATTTCAAATTGCAAAACTCGTCCTGATACTGTATTCTTGCTTTAAGAAAAAGAAAAGGAGACCCGGTTTTGTATCAGGCAGCGCGGGGCACGGCGGATATTCTGCCGGAGGAGCAGCCATACTGGCGGTACGTGGAAAAAACCATTGCCGAGATAACGGAGCTCTACGGCTATAAGCGTATCGACACCCCAATATTCGAAGACACCAGCCTTTTCCAGCGGAGCGCCGGGGAGTTCACCGACATCGTGCAGAAGGAGATGTACACCTTCGACGACCGCGGCGGGAACAGCCTGACGCTTAAGCCGGAGGGTACGCCGGCGGTGTGCCGCGCTTATATTCAGCACGGTATGCATAACCTGCCGCAGCCGGTGAGGCTCTACTACATATCCCCCATTTTCCGCTACGACAGGCCGCAGGCGGGACGCTACCGTCAGCACTACCAGTTCGGCTGCGAGGCAATCGGCGACGACGACCCGGCTATCGATGCCGAGATTATCGATATCGCCTGGAGACTTAACAGGTCGCTGGGCTTGACAAACCTGTCCTTACAGCTAAACAGCATCGGCTGCCCGGAGTGTCGCCCTGCTTATCTTAAAGTCTTGAAGGATTATTATAAAAAACACACCGGCAGTCTATGCAACGACTGCAAAATGAGGCTGGAGAAAAACCCGCTGCGCCTGCTCGACTGCAAACAGGTGTCCTGCCAGCAAATCGCGCAAAAAGCCCCCAGGAGTATTGATGGGCTTTGCGCCGCCTGCGCCGACCATTTTAAACAGCTGCAGAAGTACCTGGAGCTGCTCAAGATTCCTTTCAGCGTTAATCACCGGCTGGTACGCGGCCTGGACTATTACACCCGCACCGTTTTTGAAATCGAGCCGGAGGAAGAGGGGGGACAGAGCACTATCGGGGGAGGCGGCAGGTTCGACGAGCTTATCGAAGAGCTGGGCGGCAAACCGACACCAGCGGCGGGTTTTGCCGCGGGCATCGAGAGGATAATACTGAACCTTAAGAAACAGAATGTTGATATCCCCGTTCAACCACCCCTTCAGGTATTCATCGTCCATCTCGGCGAGGAAGCCAAGGACGAAGCAATCAAGCTGGCTTCGGTTCTTCACAAAGCGGGTATCAGCACCGCAACGGCAACGGGGGGCAAGAGCCTGAAAGCACAATTGCGGCAGGCCAACACGCTGGGGGCAAAGTACGCGGCGATAATCGGGAGTGACGAGGTAAAGGCTAAGACGGTGACCCTGCGTAACATGGCCGACGGGCATCAGGAAACAATCGCCGCCGCTGAACTGCCGGGCAGGGTAAAGGGCTAACCGAATATAAGCGACTTTAATCCTAAACGTGCGTTCTAGTGTTTTGCCGCTATCTTTTTCGGTGACAATACGTTATTACAGAATAGAGGATGCAGTCTTTTGAAAGCTCGGGTGCTATTAAAAAAATAATGTCGTTTTGTACGTACGGGGGGTTGACAAAAGGGTATTTTATGCTATAGTTTATATTAAGTGTACCTTGAAAAAGGTGCGCAATACGTTATTTGTATTAAAAGGAGGTGATGCGATATCGAATCCCGCCAAGGGGGACAGAGCTATGACGCTCTGACATCCGCTTCTAAGCTAGAGTATCTCTGCAAACGATATAGTCTTAGAGGCATGCCTGTTTGCAGGGGTATGGAATATTCAGAATACAAGGCAAATAACTAAGGAGAAAATTAAAAGTCGATGAAAAAAATAATTAAAAGGTTCTGGGGAGTAGCATTTGTACTAGTACTGCTCTCCACGCTGTTAGTAGGAGCCGTTCCCCAAGCCGCAGCGATGAACTACTTGTGGTTCAACTCGTTTGCGACACCGGGGTCACTTGCTACAGATATAACCTTGACGCCGACAACGGGCTATAGCATTCTCGACATCGCACAGTCCGGCTCGACGATTGTGGTTACAACCACCGAAAACCTCACTAACACGGCTCGTCTCTACAGGTCGACAGACGGCGGCGTTACCTGGGCTCGAGTGATCCCTACGACCGCTCCTGCAGCCGGTAACTGGACCAAGGTTGCCCTAGCGCCGGATGACCCCAATATCATCGCCATCGTATCTACCGACCCGAACATGGCCCACGGTGGAGCGGTTATCGACCGTCCGTGCGTGGTCTGGCTTTCCAAGGATGGCGGCAACAACTTCTTCCAGCTCGGCAACCTAGCGGCAGGCGCCTGGATTAATGATATCGCCATCGCGCCTAAAGTTGGCGGCATCACTCGCGTTACCGTTGGCGGCAATACCGCAGCGGCAAACTCCGCGAACAATGTTGCCGGCAATAACCTCGCTTACCTGGTAACCTGGCCGCTCGACGCCGTTGCTCCCACCTGGACGGCTCCCACCGGATGGGCCGCTCTCGCTGCTACTATGGACGATGTCCCAGCTGTAGCATACTCGCCGAACTACCTGGCCGACTATGCATTAATGGTTGTTACCGATGACATAGCTAGTGCCGGTGGTGTTATCGCATTAGGCAATATTTCCCTCCATTGCTACAGCTACAACACCAACCAGTGGGATGCTCTTGTCGAGGCTACTTTCCCGAGAGTCCTCGAAAATGCTAACACATCTGCAAACGTGACAGTTTGTAACAAAGCCCAAATCGTTCTTGACCCCAACTTCTTCTTGGGTGATGAAGCCCAGCAGATTGGCTTCATCGGCACTTCAATAACCAATAACGTAACCGGTGAAATTGGCGGCGTGTACCGTCTCGACTACACCTCCGTAGGCGGCGCCAACCTTCTGTACCAGATTTACACCGGAGCCGTTAACAGCGTTGCCTGGGACGGCACCAACCTGATGTCAGCCGACCGTGTAGTTACCATGGGAGTACTCACGGTACGGAGGAGCGCCAATGCGCTATCGCCACTGCCGACATTCTCCCCCAACTCCATCTACAAGACCCCCGGCACTGGCAATGACACCAAGCTCCTCTTCAGCGCTACTTCCGGCACTGGTTTCGCTGTCTCCAAGGGCAACGGCTCGGCTATTGCCAAGTCAACCGACTATGGTAAGACATTCAACGGCTACAAGCTGGTCAACAGCCACTTCGGCAACCTGATGGATTGGTGGATCAGCCCCGATGCCTCCACCATGTATGTCCTGACCACAGATAACGTAGACGTGAACCTGTGGAAAGGCACCATGGGCTTCGGCTATGCCTTTGAACGCGTCTTCATGATTAACCATGTTGGTACCGCGGCAATCGCTGGCGACCCGACCTACATGGTCCGCGCCGATAAGGACAATCCGGATAACGTTTACATTGGCCTACGGGGCAATGTGAACCTATTCAAGTCCACCGACGGCGGTGTGAACTGGACGGCACGTTCCTGCTCACAGAACATCCGTGACTTCGCCGTTCAGGATGCCAATACGGTTTACGTAGCGGTTAACGCTGCCGGAACTATCGTCAAGTCAGAAAGCGGCGGCTTAAGCTGGACCGACCCGCCACTAATCGTACTCCCGGCTGCTGGCGGCACCTGCTCCAGCCTCAACCTGCTTTCTGATAACAACGTACTCCTCGGTGGTACTCTCGGCGGAGTTGGCTACACGACAGACGGCAGCACATGGACCTACATCGGCGCACCCATATTCGGTGCGTTTGGCGGCGGCTTCTCTGTGGTTGACGCCACTGGCCTTAATGCTGGCGACATGATCTTCGTCGGCAACGGCTTCGAGCTCGCCACCTGGACGATAGGCACCAGCTTCTTGTTCAACGAGAACATAGTCGCGGGCGCTGTCAACGGATTGGTCTATACCAACGGTATAGTCTACACCTATGATGTGGCTGCCAACGACCTGCACAGATGGCTCTATCCCACCTCTGCAATTCTCGGCGCCGGCATCGCAGCCGCGACCGATGTTGTGGGGAACCCGGGAGCCAACTTCAACAACGTTGGTCAACCCATCATCAATCCGCTCAAGGCTACCACGGGCAGCACCACGGTCTGGGCGCGTAATGCCAACGACAATAAGGGCACGATAGATACACTCGATAGCTACACCGAGTATCTAATCGGCCCCGGAGATTCACCGACGACAGTCTACCCGACCAGCGACACCATCATCCCGATCAACAGCATTAACGGTGCTGTAGCTGCCTTCAACTTCGTGTTTGATGCACCTCCTTCCATCGCCATCACCGGAGTGTTGGTCAACTACAACTACAACATCCAGATATACCTGGATGAGGCCGGCACCAATCCTTTCGCCGGTAGTGCCGTTAACGGTGTGCTTGCCGCTAACTCGTCCGCGACCCAGCTTTCCTGGGCTTCACCCGGCGGTTACGCACCCGGCTCGACCTACTACTGGAGAGTCAGGGTAGACAGGGGTGCTCCGTTAGAAAGCTACTGGGCAGCTATGGAATCCTTTACTGTCCAGCAGCTGGTAGCGGTTGTACCTGTCATCAATTCACCGGCGAACGGTTCGGAAGTCAACACGACGACTCCAGGCTTCTCCTGGAGCCCGATCGAAAATACCACAAGCTACCGCTTCGAGCTGGCGACTGATGCAGACTTCACCGATGTTATTTACACGGTTGATACTACATCAGCCGGCGCAGCAGTGCCTTCTACAATGGCACTAACCCGCGGTGCGCAGTACTTCTGGCGCGTCAAGGCCCTGACGCCTCTCGAGGGCGAATGGTCAACGACAGCCAACTTCATCGTGGCCGAACTTCCGCCCGAAACGACCCCGGTGACTATCACCACAGCTCCGCAACCCACAATTACCGCTGTCATCGAGCAGCCGCAAGCCACTACCACAACGATAGTTGTCCCGCCTGCTGAAGAGAAGGTAGTCAATCCTTCCTACATCTGGGCCATTATCGTGGTTGGCGCGGTACTGGTGATTGCTGTAATCATCCTGATTGTCAGAACAAGACGAACAGTCTAAAGGTCTGACCTGACGGATAGCCTTCTTAGGAAGGACGAGAGCCCCGACATTTTGTCGGGGCTCTCTCTTTTTCAGGGAACATAATATAGGGTTAAACTTAAATCAAGAACTGTTCAATCAAGGGGAATAAGGACCTGGACAGGCACCAACTGACCGGCTGACAAAGCACTTATACCTTCCGGGATACAGAGAAGACCGTTGGCGCTGGCAATTGCCTGCAGACGGCTGCGGTGTTTATAAAGTCGAACATGATAATCGCCTTGAGTATCGCGCGAAAGTACAGCATCCTTAAATTCCGTCCAGGCGGGATGGCGGCCTTTAACATTCTCCGCAAGCCTGGCAGTAACGGTGGGGAGGGGATGTTTTTTATCGCCGCTCATGCGCAGTATCCCCGGAAGGGCAAGCTGTATGAAAGCCATCTCATTACTGGCCGGGCCGCCGGGCAGACAGAAAACGGGCTTACCTTCCCACAATCCGAAGGCTATACCCTTGCCGGGACCCATGCGCACGTGATGGAATATCTCGCGCCAGCCAAGCTCATCCAGTACGCCGACAACAAGGTCACGCTCACTGCCCCAGGCTCCGCCGCTGGTGAGAATAACATCAACATCCTTGATATGCTTGGTTAATGCGTTTTTTATAGCGGTACGATTATCCTTGGCAATCGACGTGCTGCTGGATATGCTGAAAGAAACCAGCCAGGCCTCCATGGTAACGAGGTTACTGGCATATAATTGCCCGGGACTAAGGTCGGCGCCGGGGGCAACTACCTCATCACCCACGCCGATTACTGCGGTAACCGGCCGACGGTAAACACCGACTCGATGGATACCGGCTGCCGCCGCCAGTCCCAGATAGCCCGGTAAAAGCCTGTCCCCTTTTTTCACAATGATATTTCCTGCCTGCACTTCTCCCCCGGCAACCAGCACATTGCGGCCCCTGGCGGCATCGGCTTTAACCAGAACCTCATCCGGAGAAACTTCCTCACAAAACTCCTCCGATACCACGGCTTCAGCGCCAGACGGAATCGGCGCGCCGGAACACACCTTAACCGTGCTGCCCGGCATCACTTTATGGTTATGCCGGCCGCCGGCGTATGCAGAACCGGAAATTTTTAAACGGACAGGATGCCGTATCGAGGCTTGGGCGACGTCTGCGGAAACAACAGCATACCCGTCTTTTAGAGTAACATCAGCCGAGGGATAACTTACTGCAGCGACGACATCCTCGGCAGCGATACGCCCCACGCCTAAGGCCAGTGGTAGTTCCTCTACACCGACGATTTTTACGTTGTCATAAATAAGCTTTAAGGCTTCCTGATATCCAACGTAATCGGTGCCTTCATCAATTTCGTTGGTTATCTTTTCCATGTCCGCCATGTCCCTCTGTTTACTATGGTTCAAGTATATACTCCAGAGACGAGCTTGTTCAAATGAAACAATAAAAAACAGTGTTGACTTTGTTATTTTTAAAGAGTACAATTCGCCATGTGTCAAATAAATGTAGTGCCCGACATATATTTTACACAATATTCCTCGCTACGCTTATAATTATCATCTTACTGAATTTTACCGTTTTTACATCGCGTCCAGCACTTACCGCCGCTCCCGAGGCCTTAAGATGGACGAGAGTTGACATCCCTACCGAGGGGGAGGTGGGGGGTTGGACATTAGCCAACGGCTCCGACATCAAGCACCTGACCACAGCTGCCGACGGTACTCTATACGCTTATGGCGAGGGACTCACATATACCCTGTATAAATCGACGGACAGTGGCTTTAAATGGACTCCCATCGGCAACGTGCAGGATATAATAACGGATATTGCTGTTTCACCGCACGATGCTAATATTATTTACTACGCAACGGCAACGTTAATTTACCAGTCCACCGACGGCGGTATTACCTTTGAATCGCTGCCTCCGAGTCCCGGCGGGGCCGGAACCGGTAATATAACCATAACGTCGATAGCAGTAACCTATCTGAATAATAACATCATAGTAGCCAGCACCAAAGACACCGATAACGGTGAATTCGGCGGGGTCTATATATTAAACGCGGGAGACATTGTTCCCGTCTGGACGGACAGCGGCATAGGGGACTATGACGTATATGCCGTGGCGTTTTCACCGAGCTACACCATCGACCGGCAGACCATAGCCGTGGCAACCGATGAAACGGATACCTTTATACATAATAAAATCGGCAACGCGGAGTGGAACGCTTTTATCGGTCGGGCAATATTGAATCGGGATAACGCCAGCAGCCCAAATGCCGTAGCGGTTGCCGAAGGGGCAACGATTGCGTTCCCGATTGATTATTACGCAGATACTTCATCAGGAAACAGCTACTTCTTCGTGGGCATCGACACAGGCACGGGGAATGGCGATGTATATAAAATAGACTGCGTCGATGCGCCAGGGGAGTCAATAGCTACCGACCTGAACTGCGGGGCCGCTTATGGTGAAATCAACACCGATATTACCGGGCTGACAGCCTATTGCGACGGGCAATATTCAATTTTAGTGGCTGGCGCCGCCGCAAGTTGTCACGTCTATACCAGTACCGATGGTGGCATCATATGGGGAAAGAGCAAAAAAACACCTACCGGAGATTCGGGCACAGGTGTGTTGCTGGCGTCCGATTTTCCAACCTCCAGCCTGATATACGCCGCGACCAGCGGCAACGGGAGTGCTATATCCATCAGCCGGGATATAGGACAAAGCTGGAACCAGATAAGCCTGATTGACACAGCCATTACAAATATTATCGACTTTACGCCGTCGCCGGATGCAGATATATGCAGCGATATATTCATGATTACCTCCGGAGTGGAGTGTAATCTCTGGCGCAGCGAGGATGATGGTTATACCTGGGAAAGAATTTTATCCAGCGATTTACCCGGCGTGGACGACCTGGCTCTGGTGGGGCTTCCTCCGCAATATGGAAGCAGTAGTCAGACGGTTTTCGCTGCCGGTAACAGCAACGGCCAGCCGGCCGTCTGGGAATCCAAAGACAGCGGTCAGAGCTTCCAGTGCCGTTTTACCCACGAACCCGGTACCGGCACCGCTTTCACCATCACCGTTTGGGCAATTACCGGTGAAAATACTTTTTATGCAGGCAGTTACAACGGTTCCTATGGTAAGATTTACCAGACGACGAATAGCGGCTTGAATTATTCCGCAGGAGCTGCGGCAGGAACCGACTCATTCTATTCATTGGTCGTGTCTCCCGATTTTGAAGAAGACGGCACGCTGCTATTGGGGAACACTGACGGGGGAGTATATTATTCCAGTGATAATGGCTATTCATTTAAACCACTCCCGTTTTACACTACCACACCGCCACTTACCGAATCTATTTCAGTGGCATTCGACCCGGATTTCAAGACCAACCACACCGTTTATGCCGCCAGCAGTACGCCCGACAGTGGTCTTTATCGCTTCATTATCGGCCAGAGTGATGAGTGGCAGAGTATCAGCGGCAGCCTGCCGGCCGGGTCGGTAGTAAATCGACTGGCTGTTTCCGATAACGGCGTACTGTATGCTGTAAGCTCACATTCAGACGACGGCATGGAGCGCTGCCTTAATCCCAGACTGGCATCCGGGGCAGTATTTGAAACGGTTACATCAGGCTTGAGTGGGGGCGCTAAGTTGTCCAGCCTGTGGCAAAGTGCCGACCGGTTATGGTCGATAGACATCGCTAATTGCAGACTGATGACCTATTACGACACACTGACATCGCCGGCAGTACAGGTCGACCCGGAAAACGGAATAACCAGCATCGGGAGTCTGATAGACCACACCGTGAGGAATATAACCCTCGACTGGGAAACATTGGAAGGGGCAACGAACTACGAATGGCAATGTACTTATAATACCGATTTCTCCACTGTCCCGGTGGGTTTAAACGGTACGACATCAGCCAGCTCTATAATCCTGGCAAGCCTCGAACCGGCTACCACCTATTACTGGCGAGTGCGGGCCCGCGCCCCCGTTTACAGTCCGTGGTCGCCGAAGTGGTCGTTTACGACCAGCATGGACACCGAAGGGGTGAATTTGCAGCCGGAGATGCCAACGGCCGGGGCTGAAGGAGTATCCGTCAAGCCAGTTTTTCAGTGGTCGGCGGTAATCGGGGCGGAGGCATACGAACTGCTGGTGGCGACCGATGCCGATTTCATGCATACCGTTATCGTCAAACTGAATGAGTACGCCCTCACCACGAATGTCTGGCAATGCGACGTCAGCCTGGACTACGCGACCCACTATTATTGGAAAATCAGGGCAACCACTTCCAGCACGAGCAGCGCCTGGAGTTCCGTGAGTGTTTTTACCACGGAGTCAGCACCGGCTGCAGACGAAACACCACCGGCTGGAGAACCGGAAATTACACCGACAATCAACGAACCGTTAATGTCGTTATCCTCGCTAAGCGGTATCCAGTCTTTTTCCAATAATCCCTCTTCAGAACAATCAGCACTGCTGCCTCCTGCATCGCCCGTAGCATCGACTCTGCCAACGACGATAGTCAACCAGCTAACTGACATACCCGGCTGGTTGATTTACCTAATCGGAGGGCTGCTGGGAATAGTTTTCCTAGCGCTGGTGATAGTGCTGGTAATCGTGTTAAAAATCAGGCGGATTTAGTAAGCCGCAATCGATGCCGGATTTGACGCGCCATCTCTAAAGCATTACACTTTTTCTAAGAACAAAGTCATGGAGGTTAATATGCCGCTGGTAACGATAAAAATCATCGAAGGCAGAACAACAGAACAGAAAAGGGGCATGGCGAAAGACGTAACCGAAGCAATTGCGAAAAATATCGGCTGCCCACCCACCGCCGTGCAAATCGATATCGTAGAGATGAAACCGGAAAACATCGCCCAGGGAGGCAATCTGTTCCTGGACAAGCCTCCGATGTAGTCCGACAATATTAGTGTTACAAATTCTCCAACGGACAACAGGAGGAAAATATGAAAGTCCTGGCTATCATGGCCAGCCCGCGTATCAAGGGCAACTCCGATATTCTCCTCGACGAGGCTATAAAAGGGGCGCAGAGCGCCGGGGCGGTAGTGGAGAAAATAGTCCTGGATAAACTAAAGATTACACCCTGCAAGGAGCTTTATACCTGCCTCAAGGACGGCACCTGCCCCCTTAGAGACGACATGACCGCGCTTTACGATACGATACTCGCCGCCGATGCCATCATCATCGCCACGCCTATCTTCTTCTATACCGTAAGCGCGCAGTTGATGGCATTTATCAGTCGGTGCCAGGCGTTCTGGTCGAGGAAATACGTATTAAAAAACTTGGATATCCCGGTAAAGAGAGGCGGCTTTATCTGCGTGGGGGCAACCAAAGGAATCAGGCTTTTCGAGGGACCCAAGCTGACGATGAAGTATTTCTTTCAGGCAATCAACGCCGAATACAAAGAAGAGCTACTGATTAGAGGCGTCGATAAGAAGGGAGAAATCAACGACCACCCCGAATATCTTACTGCCGCCTACGAATTAGGCAAGAAGCTAGTTTCTTAGCCGGACTTCCTCTCGCCCCGGACGCTGATAGTAATATCTTTAAAGGGGACTACATTACCGCTGGCCAGAATGGCCTGCTTGGCCATTTGTACAAGACCGGAACAGCAGGGAACTTCCATATGCAGCACTGTCAGACTCTTAATGCCGGACTGCTTTAGAATAGCGTTTAACTTTTCCTGATGCGCCTGAAAATCGTCAAGCTTGGGGCAGGCCACCAGCAGGGCTACATTTTCACCGAGAAAGTCCCGATGGAAACCAGCGTAAGTGAAAGGCACGCAGTCCGCCGCCAGCACAAGGTCCGCGTCTTTAAGGAACGGGGCGGTGGGTGGGACAAGCGTAAGTTGAACAGGCCAGTGCCCGAGCCTGGATTTATTCATAGCCTCGGTGAGAACAACCGCCGGGCAGGCTACTCCACCCTGGTTTTCAAACTGCTGAACGCTGGCAGAGGGACACCCGCAGGCTAGTTTTTCTTCTTTTTCTCCGACTGACTTCAGGTGTTTCTCGACGGCAGCCTCATCAAATTCCTCGGCTTCTCTTTCTTCGATAGTGATGGCACCCTGCGGGCAATCGAGGCAGTTGCCAAGTCCGTCGCAGTATTTTTCACTGATGAGCTTTGCCTTGCCATCGATGATTTTTAAAGCGCCCTCGGCGCAGGAGATGATGCAGGCACCGCAGCCGTTGCATTTTTCTTCATCTATTTTAACGATTTTTCTTATCGTTTTAGTGATCATTTAGCATCCTCTTTTTTCACGACAATCTTTATCGGCCAGGATTTCATACATAGTCCTGACATGCTGCAGGACTGCACACAGGAAATACACCGCCTGTTATCAGTTTTTGTTTTTCCGGTTGATTTATCTTTATTTTTACTTTTTTTAAAAATCACTATTTTCTCCTGAAATTTAGCTATTTTTCACCTCTAAGCGCCTTCCAGCGCTCCTCGCCGAGGCACTGCTTGGCGGAAGGGCACCACTCAATGCAGGAGGGGGTCTGCTCTTTATAAACGTAGGTGCCGCACTTTTTACATTTGATTCTTAGTTCATCGGAGAACATCTCCACCTCGGCGCCGCACTTCGGGCACTTATACATAGCAGCGCGCAGGTTTCTTATGTCCTGGCCGGGGCATTTAGCTTCCATGAGTAATACCTCCCCCATCTGATGCTGTAATCAGTATACACTTCACTACAATCCGACTCTGTGATATATGTCACAGAGTATTCACGGTTTGACTTATCACGATTTTTAATGCTAAATAGAAAGAGCATTTTTTAGGATATTGTGCAACAGCTGGAGGTAATTCTATGAAAATCACCAAAGTAGAGTGTATCCCGGTATCGCTGCCTTTCGCCAAGCCGATAGTAATGTCCGGCGGGCCGGCCAAGTGCGCCGATGCCGTCGTTCTCAAGATACACACCGACGAAGGAGTTACGGGAGTGGCGGAAACGGGAGACACCTCGCTGTGGTACATGGGTGAGAGCCAGGACTCCATCCTCTCCAATATCGCCAACGTTTTTGCACCGCAGATATTGCTGGGGGAGGATCCCTTCAATATCGAGAAAATCGTGGCGAGAATGGACAAAGTCTGCCGGGCAAATAATCAGTCGAAAGCAGTCGTCGATTATGCGCTGCACGACCTGATGGGCAGGGCGCTGGGGGTGCCGTTGTACAAAATATTAGGAGGATTATCCAACCCGAAGATAGCGCTGGCTTTCGTAATGTCTTCCGGCACGGCGGCGGAGGTGGAGGCGGAGGCAAAATCGCTGGTGAAAGCCGGCTTCAAGGGACTGAAACTGAAAGTAGGCGCGCGTATGCCGGACGAGGACATCGAAACGGTGGGGGCTTTAAGAAAGGCGGTGGGGAAAAACATCAAGATAATGATAGACGCCAACGGTGGCTGGCTGTACCACCAGGCACTTTACGTACTGCAAAGGGTAGCGAAATACGATGTTTACGTGGCGGAGCAGCCGGTGCCGTGGTGGGACATCGACGGACTGGCGAGACTGCGGCGCAAGGTTGACGTTCCGGTATTCCCCGATGAGTCCGCTAAAGAACTAAACGACCTTATAAAAATCATCGAAAAAGACGCGGCGGACGGGTTTTTCCTCAAGGTGCCCAAAGCGGGGGGTATATTAAAGTCGCAAAAATGGGTGGCGATAGCGCAGGCGGCCAACCTGCCGGTAATGTGCGGCTGCATGATTGACTCGGGGCTGGGGGCGGCCTGCACGGCGCATTTCCTGGCGGCGACGGAGTGGATAGGGAAAATCGAGCAGGAAGCCATCGGGCCGCTTAATCTATACAACATCCCGGATACGGTCAGCAAGCCGCTCAAGGACGACCTGGCAGTAAAAGTGCCTCGCTACGAGAACGGCTTTTTATATCCGCCGGAGGGGCCGGGCACAGGGGTGGAACTCAACGAAGCGGCGGTAAAGAAGTTCGCCACGCCGGGCAAAAAACCTATAATAATCGGAAAATAGTAACTCACGGAGAACTTAAATGACCGCGCCTGATAAAGCTACGGCAATTGAAAGACTGGCAGCCAACGCGTTGAAAACGCGCTTCGAGGACTTTGACAAGGACACGCTGGAAGCTACCAAACACCGCATTATCGACACGCTGGGGTGCCTGATAGGCGGGGCTTTAGATACGGGCAATCCGGAACTACTGAAACTCCTGATAGAACAGGGAGGTAAAAAGGAAGCCACGGTTCTTATTCACGGCGCTAAAGTGCCGGCGGCCAGTGCGGCTTTCATGAACTGCATCATGGCTCGCTCTTTCGACTTCGAGCCGGTAAGCCCGCTGTATGAAGGCATAAGTTGCCCGGGGCACATCAGCGGCACTACCGTGCCATCGGCCCTTACTCTTGCCGAAATGGTCGATACAGGTGGTAAAGAAATGATAACCGCCCTGCTCGCAGGTGACGATATTGCCACCAGAATACTGGCGGCTTCAGGCTTCGGCTTTACTTTAGGTTGGGATGGTGTAGGCACAGTCAATACCTTCGGCGTTGCCGCCATTGCCGGGCGTCTCCTCGGCCTGGATGAATTACAGCTGCGGAATGCCTTCGGCATCGCCCTTAACCAGATCGGGACAACTTTCCAGTCGTTCTGGGACGGCACTACCGCCTTCAAGCTGCCGCAGGGGCTGGCAGCACGGGCGGGGATATTCTCAACACAGTTGGCTAAAACTGGCTGGACGGGTCCGGAAGACGCGCTGTTCGGCAGGTTCGGGTATTATAAAATGTTCACCGAAGGCTGCCAGAAACCGGAGGCGCTGACAGACAACCTAGGTAAGAAATATTATTATGACGGCACGATAAAACCCTACCCCTGCTGCCGCATTCCCCACGCCGCCATCCAGTGCGCGCTGGAGCTGGTGAAAAAGCACAACATCAAGCCCGACGATATAGCGTCGGTCAATCTTGACCTAGCGCAGGAAGGCATCGACCATGTATGCGGGCACCCCTTTAAAATCGGGGCCTTTCCGCATGGCAACGCCGCTTTCAGCTACGAATACGTGACCGCCACGGCTTTTTTGTTTGGCAGTGTTAAACCAGAGCATTTCACCGAGAAAGCGATACGCAACCCCAAGGTAGCCGAGTTCATCAAGAAAATCAAGCTGACACCCGCTAAAGATGTGGAATTTGAAAAAGCGAGGATGACAGTGACGCTTAAGGACGGGAGCAAGCTGACGGAGACCGTCAATAAAGTCAAGGGCGACCCGCAGAGTAATCCAATGACCCATGATGAAATTATCGAGAAGTTCTGGATGAACGTTGAATTTACTAAGAAGATAAGCCGTAAGAAAGCCACGGAACTACTGGATAAACTGCTTAATCTGGAAAAAGTGGACAGCGTAAGGAAGCTAATACCATTGATGGTAGGATAAAAAGGTATCTATTTCCTTGCCGTCAAAATGGCGCCGTTGTCTTTTTGAATAATTTTTTCCACTTTGCGAAAGCCCGCTTGTTTCAACATGCCAATCTGATTTTCCACAGTACACGGCGTATCATAATGATAATATCCTTCTGTTATCCCTTGTTCAGCGCGAAGTCGCTTACTCTCGGCGAAATGAAAGTCCTCAAACTCCTGTGTAGGCGCCATATAATCTGATTCTATGTAGAAACCGTCACGTTTTAAAGCGGTATATATTTTTTTATATAGTCCTATCTTTTCCTCATATGAAAAATGATGGAGCGTGGCAACAGACAGAGCAACATCAAACATATTTTTTCCAAAATCATACTTAAAATAATCAGCTAATATGAGATTTAACTGGCTTTTCTTGGCAGCATGCTTTTGACTTAATTTTTCCAGTAATTTATCAGATATATCAATCCCTGTAACCTGCACGGTGGGATTGACCTTAAATATTTCATCCAGCTCCAGCCCCGTGCCGCATCCCAGATCTAAAAGCTTTAAGCCGCTGATAGCCGGTATAAGTTTTGCTATCTCAACATAATCAACATATTCCTTGGCCTTATTTATCTGCAGCATATGTTCCTCATAGTTATCAATACGAGAATTGAAAAAACTGCTCATTTCTTCTAAAGGCATGATTTTTCCCCTATGGTATTATCTGTAACCACCCCCGCTGCACCAACTCGATTAAGACATTCTCGGTGGAGGAAGGGTGGATAAAAGCAATTTTAGCATTAGGAAGCTGGATAGGCTCCTCATTCTGGAGTTTCCTTCCTTGAGCTTTTAATGTCTCTAATTCTTTAACAATGTCGTCGGTTACGAAGGAGACGTGATGCAAGCCACCGCCTTTTTCCTCCAGGAATTTGGAAAAGCTGGTGTCTTCTTTTAATGGCTGGAATAACTCCACCCGAATATCCCCGCAAGCCAGCATTACGGAAGTAAATTCATTACTGGGACCCGCCATCCTTTCCACTACTTTAAAGCCGAACATATCAGTGTAAGTTCTAACGGCTTTATCTATGTCTTTAACAACAACGGCGATATGGTCGAGTTTCTTTAACATTAGAGTCCTCCAATATTTGGTTAATTTTAGCAACGAGATTGCCACGCTTCGCTCGCAATGACAGCCCCTCTTAAAACGGGAAAATAGCCGGTAAATCGTGGGTCTTGTTTCTGGTGAGAGTGGCGGGCATGGTCTCAACGAGCTCTTCCGGTGTCCACATGCCATCTTTCCAGAGTACTTGCTCGACGGGAGGGGGGTCAGCGTAAATGCCGATATGCCCATGCCAGACCTCGAAAACACAGCCATTGACGTTATTAGCTTTTTCCGAGGCTAGGTAAACGACCAGCCCGGCGACGTCTTCTGGCTGGTTCAGCTCCAGCATTTGCTTGATACGTTTTTCAGCAAGCTCGTCGCCCCACATCCGGCTCCACGCCTCTTTAAGTCCTTTCTCCTTGACCATTTCTATAAAACCGCGCGTGCCAGCGACGGGACGAATGACGTTGCAGGTGACACCGTAGCGTTGCATGTCCCGCGCTACGGTGCGGGTCAGCCCTACGATGCCCTCCTTGGCGGCGCTGTAATTGGCCTGCCCCATGTTGCCAAGTCCGGCATGCGAGGATGTACTGATAATACGTCCGTAGTTCTGCTGCTTCATCACGCGGCAGGCAGCGCGTGTGCAGTAAAAAGTGCCGCTAAGATTGGTTTTCAGCACTGTTTCCCACTCATCGTCAGTGGTATTGTATATCATGCGGTCGCGGTTGAAGCCGGCGTTGTTTACCAGAATATCGAGTCGACTGAAGCTATCGAGGGCGGTCTTGATAATACTCTCCGCGCCGTCGACCACCGCCACGCTGGCATAGCTGGGCACTGCCTGACCACCAGCCTTCTTAATTTCAGCGACCACTTCATCGGCGGGCCCGCGGGAAGCCCCGGAGCCGTCGGTAGCCGTACCCAAGTCATTAACGACAACTTTAGCACCCTGGGCCGCCAGCGCGATAGCCTCGGCACGTCCAAGACCTTTACCGGCGCCAGTGACCACAGCCACTTTATCCTTCAACATCTCACCCATGTCTGCCCTCCTTACACTTCAGGCAATGACTTCTTTATCTTTCAAATCGGTAATCTCGTCCCAGCTTAAGCCGAGAACCCCGGTTAGAATCTCCTCCGTGTGTTGGCTGAACTCCGGGGCGGTGTTGCGTATGGTGGTGGGGGTCTTACTGAACTGCCAGGGAGGCATAATTACCTTGAGCTTTTTCCCGGTTGGGTGGTCGATTTCACGGAAATAGGTATCCGCCCAAGGGGTGGGGTCGATAGCGACCTCACCGGGGGTCTTGACGACCGTCCAGATGACGTTTTCTTTAGCCAATCGCTCCGCCCACTCTTTTTGTGTTTTTTTCTTGAAGACTTCATCGAGAATCTTAATGAGCGGCACGTTATTTTTCATGCGTAATTCGTGGGTGGCATAAAGAGGGTCGTTTTCCAATTCGCCCAGCTCAAGCGCTTTGCAGATGCCCGTCCAGTAGCGGTCGCCCTGGATGCACGCCAGCTGAATCCAGCGTCCGTCCGAGCACTCGTAGCTGTTAAAAATGGGATTGCTCTGGTTAAAACGAGAGATACGCCCGTATTCCAGTCCAGTAGCTAGTACCGAGGAAAGCACGATGCCCATCGACCATATACCACCGCCGTATAAAGAGACACAGACCTCCTGGCCTTCGCCGGTACGCTCGCGGTGAAAGAGCGCCATCATGATGGCGCAGGCAGCGTACATGCCGGTAGTGTTATCTCCGAAGCCCGGCACCTGGAAGGGTAAAGGCGTGCCCGGCTCGCCCAAACAGGACATAATGCCGCTGCGCGCCCAGTACCCAACAAAGTCGTAAGCGCCGACGTCCTTCTCCGGCCCGTGGAGTCCGTAGCCGGAAAGATGGGTATAAATGATTTTAGGGTTCAGTTTATAGATATCCCTGTATTCCAGCTTTAAGTCCTTAAGTGCGTGGGGACGGAAGTTGCAGACAAATACGTCCGATTTTTCCACCAGCTTATATAAAATCTCTCTGCCCTCTTTCTTTTTCAGGTCGAGGGTGATGCCCTTTTTATTCAGGTTATAGAACTCGAGGACGTAGTTGATATCGTAAATGGGTACGTTGCCGCTTATTTTCAAAATGCCGCGCGTTTGGTCACCGCCCTGGGTACGCTCAATCTTAATGACCTCGGCGCCCATATCGGCGAGGATGCGACAGCACACGGGAGCCAGCCCCGCCTCGCTGACATCGAGGACGCGGATGCCTTCTAACGCCATTTTCATATCATGTACCTCCTGGAAACGGGCTATTTTTCGTTGCCGACGATGTTGCAGCTGCAAACACCGGTGCCGGCATTACCGCCGAGGTTGTGGGTCAGGCCCAAATGAGGATTTTTTACCTGCCGCGGTCCGGCTTTACCCTGGAGCTGTTTATAGACCTCGTACATCATGCGCAGGCCGCTAGCGCCCAGCGGGTGCCCGAAGCATTTAAGTCCACCATCGGTATTGACAGGTAACTCACCCTTAAGCGTAAAGGCCCCGGCCTCGATATCTTCTCGGGCGCGACCCCGCTTACTAAAGCCGAGGTCTTCATAGACAATCATTTCGTGGATGGAAAAGCAGTCGTGCACCTCGGCGATACTGATTTCCTTACGGGGGTCTTCCACGCCAGCAGTAGCATAAGCCAGCTTGGAGCCGCGAACGTTCTCTTCCATATGGGTGAAATCATAGTCCTGCCGCATGGCGCCCTGCCTCGCACCGACGGTTATCTGCATAGCCTTGATGTAAATGGGGTCGGGGCGGAACTTTTTAGCCATATCGGCGCGGGTGACCACTGCTACGGCCGCGCCGTCGCTGACGCCGCAACAGTCGTAAAGCCCCAGCGGCCAGGCGATAATCGGCGCATTCACCACCTGGTCGATAGTCAGTTCGTTCTGGAAATGCGCCTTGGGATTAAGGCTGCCGTTGTGGTGGTTCTTGACAGCAATCTGCGCCAGAAGCCTTTTACCTTCCTCCGGCTTGATATTGTAATCGTGGAAATAACGGGTGGCAAGGTAGGCAAAAGAGGCCGGGGCACTATAACCGGGACCGATGCCCGAACTGGCCTCCTGGTTATCGCCGACGATACTGGGGCCCTTGAGCCCCGTAGCGCCGGAGTCCTTGAGCTTTTCCACCCCCACAGCCAGGGCAATATCGACGACACCCGCAGCGACGGCATAAGTGGCTGCCCGCAGCGCTTCGGAGCCGGTGGCGCACATGTTCTCCACACGGGTCATGGGGATATACTGGAGCTGGAGGGGAGATAGGGTAATGGCGGAAATACCGGAAAACACCGTGCCAATCCAGGCCGCCTGAATATCCTTGGGCTCGATGCCGGCATCCTCGAAAGCCTCGTAGGCGGCTTCGACAATAAGGTCTTCCACACCTTTGTCCCAGCGCTCCCCGAATTTGGTACAGCCCATACCCACGATGGCGACTTTATCTTTAATGCTTTCCATGGTCTTTCCTCCCGAGGGTAAAACTGCCTGTTAATCAATAACAGGTTTAGCTTTCCAGAAATAGTTATGGATGCCGCGACTGTAAAACATCTTGCGGAAGGTCATTTCTACCGGTATGCCGACCTTCAACTTATCGATATCACAGTCGGTTAACTCGCAGATAAGCCGGCCGCCTTCATCAAAGTCGATAACGCCGCTGACGCCGGGGGGATTTAAGGTGGGCATAAGCTGGTCGATGCTGTAGGTGAAAAGCGTGGCTTTTTTATCGGAAAACTTATACGGCTCGAACTGGTCTTTAGCCTGGCAGTTGACGCATACCCGCGGCGTCTGGCCGATTTGAGAAATTTGGGGCGCGCCGCACTTTTTACATTTCGCCCCATATAGAGCATAGATGGCTTTCCTTTCCCGCCAGCGACTCTGTAAGGAGACTGGAGAACGTTCCGGCAGGGTGGAGGCCTCCACCGGCACGAGACCCCGCCACGTAAGGTACTGTCCGTAGCTGATGGTGATTTTTCCCGCCAGCTGGTGGTTGATAACCGGTTGCTTCTGGAATTTCTTGATTTCATCAGTGACGCGCAGGATAAAGGCATCAGCGCCGTCGCCGTAGCTGATGAAGAGAATTCTATCGCCCGGCTTGGCTTTTTCGAGAGCGGCCGCCAGCATCAGGAACGCCGCCGCCGACCCAGTATTGCCGATATCGCTATACAGCGGGTCCTGCACCTGTGATTTATCAAGTTTAAGTCGGCGCGCCAGAGCGGCGTGCTGACGGGCATCCGTAGCATAATAGACGACTTTAGCAAAATCACCCTGGTTTAGTTTATATTTTTTAAGCAAGCCGGTTATAACCGACTGCATCGTGGGGAGATAGCCTACTTCGTCGATAAAGCGTCCCTCGGCGGAGCGGGGGAATCTATCTTCCTCGGAGCGCCAGATATCCGTAAAGGCGTTATATATGGAATAGCTGCCTTCAACTTCCGCGATAACTTTCTCCGAGCCGACCGTTAAAGCAGCGGCGCCGTCACCGAGGGCCTGTTCCAACGCGCCCTTGGCGGCCCCCAGTCGGGTATCCGCAGCCGCCACCATTACCTTTTTCGCCGAGCCGGCCGCAACGGCATCGAGAGCAGTCTTGAGAGCCGCTGTCCCCGAACGCAAAGAGTCGGTAAAGTCCGCCACATGGCACTCCTCCTTGAGGTCGGCGGCACTGGCTACGATAGCCGACGATAGCTTTTCCCGGTACGGCGCGGTGGTAGTGGCTAAAAACAAGCCATCAACTTCCCCTCCCCTTTTTAAGCAGTCGAGCGCGGCGGCCACCGCCATGGCTATAGTATCCTCATCATACCCGGCTACGGCTTTAGTACCGCCCCCACTGCGTCCGCCCCACATCCTGCCGATTTCATCGCGGTTGAGTCGGTAGATGGGAACGTAAGCCCCGATTGATGTTATTCCTGCCATCTCCCGTTTTTCCTTTCTTTCAGCGTGACGTGACAATTAAACAGAAATGAGAAAAGTACACGGTTATAAACGTGTTTTTACCTAAAATATCTTATGCTGTGGGATAGGCAGTGTCAAATTAGGAGAAAGCTGGTACGATTAGATAAACCGCTCGAAGCGCTCTTTTTTAGCTTTGCAGATGGGGCATACTTCCGGAGGACCGTCCCGGGCACAGAGATAGCCGCAGACCTTACAGCGCCAGACCGGCAAAGGGAGGGACGACAGAGGTTTTGGGGATGGCTTTGCTTTAGCTTTTTGCCTTTTATCAGGTGGGGGGCGGCGCTCCGGGATAGAACCCGCCTTTTTCTTACCCTCCAGCACCTCCCGCGAGACATATAGACTGCAATAGCACGCGCCGTAATCGGCAAGGTCGGGGTCGCGGTAGTCACAGGGGCAAATGATATCGAGGTCTTTCTTTTTATCGCCCGAAGCTAGGCGGCAGGGACAGGCAGGATAGCCGTACCGCTTTTCATTGACCAGCAGGCCTTCCAGCAACCTACGAGTCATGTTGGCATCGGGGTTGAGATGGTAGCCGGCCGACTCCGCCTCATTGCGCAGCTTTTTATAAAGTCGGTCGATTTCTTCCCGTGAAACACCGGCGGGTTCTTTCATTATCCTAAAGCCTCGCGAATCTCATCTTCCTTAAAACCGACGATGCATTTTTTAGAGTCGATAACGAGAGTGGGAAAATTGCACGCCGGATTATATTTCTCAATCTCCTTGATGACGGTGGACTGCTCCTCGCCCCTTAAAAGGTCAACGTACGTATAGTCGTATTCAACCCCCAGCTGTTCGAGAAGCTCTCTGGTCTTTTTACACCAGCCGCAGGTACTCAAAGCATAAAGCATTACCTGGCCCTTTTTCTTGCCGGCGACGTGATTGACAGTCATGAACAGCCCTCCTTTACCCTCGTACATGCTTCTCTATTTATATTCTAGCACATGATACGCACGTCTTTTTAAAACCCTGAAATATAGTACTTAATACTCATTGAATTTCAAGGTTATTTAGTATATGATTTAAACTATATAGGATATAAACTATATAAATTTTATACCAACTCGACTCTATCACGATGAGGAGGGATACTGAAGATGCAAAATGATATTCAGAGAAGAGTTGCTTTAGATTTGCTTTCGGTACCGCCGCTGGTTTTCCGAATGGTACGCCGGAGATTAGTAAGTACGACGCTTGCCGATACAGACCTGGATATCAAGCTGCTGCACTTCGAGATAATGTGGGTGCTGAAGGACGAAGGAACGCTGCACCCGGCTAAAATCGGCGAAAAACTACTCGTGGCTAAAGCCCAGATGACCCACCTTATCGACAAGCTCGTTGAGCTGGACTTTGTGAAGAGGGAGACGGGCTCCGACGACCGCCGGACAATCAACATTACGCTTACCGATAAAGGCCGCAAGGCTCTCGAGGAGCAGGACAACCTGGTAATCAACGCCATGCAGGAAAATATGTCCTCGTTGACCGATGCAGAGCTGGAGGACTTATCGGACTCCCTGCGGAAGCTGCGAGATATTTTATTTAAACTGGAGCAATAGAGGGAAACCCTCCGTATTTTTACCCGTTTAAACTGAAAGAGTAATTTAGTAAATGGCAAAACAAATCCACAATCCAAACGTATTGGATACCGAAAACATCGGGCGTTTGCTGGTTAAGCTGGCGACCCCGGCGTTTTTCGGGATGTTCGTGCAGACGCTTTATAACGTAATTAATACCATTTTCATCGGGCATTACGTCGGGTCGCTGGGCATCGCCGGGCTCTCTATCGTTTTTCCGCTTCAAATGCTAACATTCGGCATCGGGATGATGGTAGGCATGGGCGGTTCGTCGTTAATTTCAAGGGCGATAGGCTCCGGTCGAACCGAGGAAGCCGAACGTACCGTCGGCAACGGCATCAGTATAGCCATCATCATCACCATCGTATTTATGATTATCACGCTGCCTTTCACCGAGTTCTGGTTGAGACTGATAGGCGCCTCGGACGCGGTGCTACCTTACGCCAGCACCTACCTGATTATCATTATCAGCGGTACCGTTTTTAACGTTCTGGCAATGACGTTGCTGAACTTCGCCCGGGCGGAGGGTAATGCCAGGGTGGGCATGGTTAGTATGATTATCGGGGCGGTACTTAATATCATCCTCGACGCCATATTTATCGTAGTGCTGAAAATGGGTGTGATGGGCGCAGGCTTCGCAACGATTATAGCGCAAATCGTATCGATGATTTATCTATTCATCTACTATTTTTCCGGCAACAGCTACCTGAAAGTCCGCTGGCGTAACCTTCGCCCGGATTTTTCAATATTGAAGCAAATGCTGGCAATTGGCGTGGGCTCCTTTGTGCAGACGGTAGCAGGCAGCATATCGGCAATGCTGCTTATACACCTAGTGGTCAAATATGGCGGTGATGTTGCCCTAAGCGCCTTCGGCATTGTACAGCGAGTGATGATGTTTGCCTTCATGCCGGCAATGGTTCTCGGGCAGGGTATGCAGCCGATACTGGGCTACAATTACGGCGCCAAGCGTTATCATCTGGCTATCAAGTCGGTAAAAATAACCGTCATGACCGCTACAACATTGAGTCTGCTGGCCTTTGCCATTCTTTATCTCATACCCGGTCCTATTGTTGGGATATTTACCGACGAATCGGCATTGGTTGATACGGGTGTTCATATTTCCCGACTTATCTTTTTATCTATGCCATTTATGGGTCTGGTAATGGTAGGGCAGATGATTTTCCAGTCAATCGGTAAAGCGCTGCAGACTTTTATACTCGCCAGCGCTAGGCCGGTGGTGTTTTTAATCCCGCTGGTGTTTTTGTTATCACATTACTGGCAACTGGACGGCGTTTTCCTGGCTTATCCCGTGGCCGATATCCTCACGCTGTTACTTACTTTCATACTCGTGGTACCGATATACCGCCAGTTCCGCAGGGCTATCGCCGAGCAGACAGCAGAAACCGACCCGGCTTATAAATCTGTTGAATCAGCCCAAAGCCACAGCACGATAAAATAAATAAGCACATGCAGACTAGAAATCAAAACCACAACGTGCTGGATACCGACCACATCGGTCGGCTGCTGATGAAGATGAGTGTCCCGATGTTCTTCGGGATTATAGTCCAGCTTATTTACAATACAGTCGATACCGTATTCATCGGCCACTACGTCGGTTCCGACGGAATAGCCGCATTATCTGTGGTCTTCCCGCTACAAATGCTGGCTATGGGTGTCGGCATGATGGTGGGAGTGGGCGGAGCATCGCTTATCTCAAGGTTAATCGGAGGCAGCGATAAGTCCGGCGCGGAACGCGCCCTGGGAAACAGCATCGCCATAGGCATAGTTCTTTCTATCGTTTTCACGGTTTTGGTCCTACCCAACGTGGACTACTGGATAAGGCTGGTCGGTGCTTCGGAGAAGGTGCTTCCCTTTGCCAGGGACTACCTAGTTATTATCATGGCCGGCACGGTTTTCAACGTACTGATGAACGCTTTGATGATATATACGCGTTCCGAGGGCAATGCCCGCGTCAGCATGATTATCATGATTCTGGGGTACGGTCTAAACATACTACTCGATGCCGTTTTCATCATTTGGCTGGACATGGGCATGACGGGCGCCGCCCTGGCTACTCTGATATCTCAATTAATCGCCACGATATACGGCATGAGTTATTACGTTACTGGCGGTAGCTACCTGAAACTGCATATCAGTAACTTTAAGCCTGACTTTAGAATCCTTAAATTAATCTTTGCCATTGGCATCGCGCAATTCGCCCAGACAATAACCATGACCATATCGGCAACATTTATTATTAAAATGGCATCGACTTACGGCGGCGACCTGGCGTTGGCTACCTTCGGTATTATCCAGCGTATCTTATACTTCGCGATGGTGCCGGGCATGGTCATCGGACAGGCAATGCAGCCGATACTGGGTTTCAATTATGGCGCCAAGCGCTTCCGTCTCGCATTGAGAACGATATCGTTAGCCGGCATTACGGCAACATTATTAAGTATATTGATATTTATCATACTTTACGTATTCCCTGAACCGATTATCAAGATATTCACCAGTGACCAGCAGCTTATTAAAGAATGTGTTCACGTAACCAGAATTACCTTCATAGCGCTGCCGCTAGTGGGCTTTTTCAACGTGGGCCAGATGGTCTTCCCTTCCATCGGCAAAGCAGTGCAGTCCTTCATCATCGCCGTGACCCGACCGGTAGCTTTCTTAACACCGCTGGTGGTAATTCTACCGCTGTTCTACCAGCTTAATGGTGTCTGGATATCATTCCCGTCCTCCGATGTACTGACGTTTTTATTGGCAGGCGCTATGCTCATACCGCAAATAAGGGAGTTTCAAAGGGCAGCCACCACGGAATCGGCTGGCTCTTCAGTTGGACACTAACCCGAATATCATCTAATATAAATGATAGAGAACTTTGATATTTGTTGAAAATGAATAAAACGTCTGAAAACAAGGAAATGGGAAAACCTCAAAAAAGTGCTCTTGACTGGCTTTTAGAACCAGATGACATCGGTGTGAGGTACCTTGCCCTCCGTGACCTCGTTAAAGCCGACCTTAAAGAGTTGGCCGCCGCGAAAAAAGCCGCCCATCAAGAAGGGCCAATAGCCGCGGTGCTGGATAAGATGGATAAAGAGGGCTTCTGGGTGCAGCCCGGCGCCGGATACTACCCCAAATACACGGGCACGGTCTGGTCAATCATTCTGCTGGCACAGCTCGGTGCTTCTCTGGAAATGGATAAACGTATCGCCACGGCTTGCGACTACATACTGGAGCATAATCTGACGAAAGACGGACATTTCACCGTTAACGGCCTGCCCTCGGGGACAGCGGACTGTCTGCAGGGTAATCTCTGCTGCTCATTACTCGATTTAGGCTGCACGGATGCACGCCTGGACAAAGCCTTCGAGTGGATGGCACGCAGCGTAACCGGGGAGGGCGTAGCCCCTATGACAGATAAAGCAGCGCCGCTACGCTATTATGCTGGCAAGTGCGGACCGGTCTTTGCCTGCGGTGCCAACGACAAAAAGTCCTGCGCCTGGGGTGCCGTAAGTGTAATGCAGGCATTCAGCCGATATCCCCGCGAGAAAAGCACGCCCCTGATTGACAAAGCGATAGAGACCGGCGTGGATTTTTTGTTCAGCACTGACCCGGCCAAAGCCGATTATCCCAGCGGGTACAGTCCTAAACCAAGCGGTAACTGGTGGAAATTCGGCTTTCCCAATTTTTATGTCGCCGATATTTTGCAGATAGTCGATGTTCTGGTACGCCTCGGCTACGGTAAAGACCCCCGCCTGGCCAACGCTCTGCAATTAATCCGTGATAAGCAGGACGACCAGGGGCGCTGGCCGATGGAATACAGCTATACCGGTAAAACATGGGTAGATTTCGGCCCTAAAAAACAGCCCAACAAATGGGTCACACTGCGTGCAATGCGCGTCCTGAATGCCATTGAGTAACTAATAAGAGGTCTTTTGTGATGCGTTTTCCCCGATTTTCGTCGGAATACTATAAAAAATCGCTTGATATTCTGGAGAAATCGCTTGATTTAGAGGCCTATTCCTCATGGAAAGCCTTCGACCCCGGTGCCAAACACCCGGTGGATGAACGCTACGCCGCCCTGCCGGCATTGACCAAGGACGACATACGCGAGCATTTCCCCCGTGGATTCGTGCCAGCGGACAAGGACATCGAGGCCGGCTTGAGTAGCGGCAAAATCAGCTACGTCAGTACCAGCGGTTCCAGCGATGCTTTCAGGGTTACCAATATCTGGAACCAGGCATGGTGGGATGCCTCGGAAAGAGCTTCATGGAAGCTTAACAAATACGCTTCAGAGTTTGCCACCGGAGACCACCCGGAAGCTATACTAGCCAACGCGCTTAACGTGGGCATCGTCTCGGATAAAGTCGACCTCCCTTTCGAGAAAAGGCGGCTTTCACGCTTTCTCTACCTGAACGAAAAGACCGACCCCTCACAGTGGACGCCGGAGATAATGGATAGAATGATACAGGAACTGGAGATTTTCCAGCCGGCGGTCCTGGAGGCCAATCCTTCTCTGCTGGCCAAGCTCTGCCGTTATGCCGCGGCGGAGAAAAAACAGGTTTTTCAGCCGGGGCTAATCACCTTCACCTACGAATACCCTTCGAAGCTGCATTACAAGCAGATCCGACGTGTTTTCAACTCACACCTCGCCAGCTCGTACGGCAGCACCGAGACCGGCTACGTTTTCATGCAGTGTGAAGCCGGTAAGTTCCACCAGAACAGCGAATTCTGCCGTGTTGACTTCCAGCCGCTGAAGTCGGAACACGGAGGCAGCGACATCTTAAGAATGCTGGTGACCAACTTCGATAACCCCTGGTATTACATGCTCCGCTTCGATGTGGGGGATTTCGCCCATCTTGATAAAGAATACAAGTGTGATTGCGGCAGGGACACTGGTTTTATCGTGGACGCTATCGAGGGGCGGTGGACCAACGTTACGCTGACCTGCGACGGCAGGCTGGTGACGTTACGCCGTATCGATGATGCCTTGAGCGAACTCGATAATATCGACGAGTACCGCCTGGAACAGCCTGCAGCGGGCGTCTATAATTTATACCTGGTCAGCCAGCGGCAGAACCGTGAAAACCTGAACAAAGAAGCCAGGAAGATATTGTACGAAATTTATGGTGAGAAAGCGGAGATATCCATTAATCATCGCGAGTTTCTCACGCCGGAAGACTCCGGGAAATACTGCCTGGCCAAAACGCTCTTCCCGCTGAACATCGTCAACTATCTAGATGTATAATTAAGGTCGATAAGCATGATACAGAACGCTAAACCGGTATTTCTCTTAGCCGGAGGCAGGCACGGACGCAGGAAAAGCCCGGACCCCCTGCTGGAGGCGGTTTTTCGTGAATTCGGCATAAAGTCGCCCACCGTGGCTTACAGCGGCACCGCCAGCGGCGATGACCGGGGTTTTTTCAGATTTATCGCCACGGAGATTACAGACGCCGGAGTCGATAAAGTAGTCCATGCGGTGATAGCGCCGGAGGGCGCCGACCTTAATAAGGCTAAATCTGTATTAGAATCGGCCGATATCGTGTTTATCAGCGGCGGCGACGTCGAGGCGGGCATAGAAGTGCTGCGCGAAAAGCAGATGATTGACTTTCTGACGGGACTTTATCGGCAGGGCAAGCCGTTCTTCGGCATTTCCGCCGGGGCTATTATGCTGGCGGATAAATGGGTACGCTGGCCCGACCCCGAGGACGAAACTTCCGCCGAATTATTCGACTGCCTGGGATTCGCCCCCGTTATCTGCGACACGCATGACGAACAGGGAGGCTGGGAGGAACTCAAGGCGGCACTCAAGCTGGAAAGGGAGGGAGCTATTGGCTACGGGTTGGCCTCAGACTCAGCGATTAAAGTGAACCCTGACGGCAGAGTGGAGGTTGTCGGCGGCACAGTCCAGCGGTACGTGCGCAAAGGGGATAGAGTAATCAGAATTGAGGATATACTGCCGCCGGTAAAGTAATCGTTTATTAACCAGTGACCCTTAGCGACACTATCGAGAGGATAATGAAAATAACCACCAAGACGATGGTAAGCTGAAATAGGGTCTTCTCTACGCCCCGCTTAGTGCGGTAAACCGTATCCGCCTGGCCGAAGATACCACCCAGTCCGCCACCCCTCACCTGGAGGAGCGCCAGTAATATCACGGCAACGGCAACGACTATCTGCGCGATATATAAATAAGTCTGCATTTATTATTTCCCAACCAATCGCCAGCTACATTTCAGCCAGTTTCTTCTTCAGTACCTCATTGACAAGCTGCGGATTAGCCTGCCCCTTGCTTGCTCTCATCACCTGCCCGACCAGGAACTTAAGCGCCGTTTCCTTCCCGGCTTTGTAGTCGGCTACAGGCTGTACATTTGATTTTATCACTTCAGCGACCATTTTCTCAAGCTCGCCCGTATCACTGATCTGACTAAGTCCGCGTTGCTGGATAATTTCAGCCGCGCTTTGGCCGGAATTAAACATCTCTTCAAGGACGGACTTAGCGGTGGCGGCGTTTACCTCGCCGTGCGAACTTGATATCAGAGAGGAGAGTTTATCAGGCCCTACTTTTTTACGGAAAGCTTCAATATCAATGCCCTCAGCGTTGACGATACGGCTTACCTCACCCAGCAGCCAGTTGGCGACCTCTTTTGGAGTCACTTCTTTACCTGCTTTAACGCCCTCTTCAAAATAGTCAGCCATGGCCTTGGAGCCGGTCAATAAATCGGCGTCATATTTCGGCAGGTTATATTCCTCCATAAACCGGTCACGCCGTGCTTCCGGCATCTCGGGGAGCTTCTTCCGCACCTCTTCCACCCAGTCGCGGCTTATCGTTATCGGCGGGAGGTCGGGCTCGGGAAAATAGCGGTAGTCGTGGGCGTATTCCTTGGTACGCTGGGTGACCGTCTTGCCCCCGTCTTCCACCCAGCCCCGTGTTTCCTGCACGAGTTTCTTACCTTCATTGACTGCTTTTCTCTGGCGCTTCGCCTCGTACCCCATGGCCAGGAACACGGCTTTAAAGCTGTTCAGGTTTTTTACTTCCACCTTCGGCCCAAGTTCCGTACTGCTGGCAGGTCGAATGCTGATATTGGCATCGCAGCGAAAGGCGCCCTCCTCCATGTTGCCGGTGGAAATGCCCAGGTACTGCAATATACTGTGCAGCTTGATGAGGTACTGGCGCGCTTCCTCCGCCGAGCGCAGGTCCGGCTCACTGACGATTTCCATCAGCGGCACGCCGGAACGGTTGACATCCACCAGACTGCAGTCTTCCCCGCCGACGTTACGGTGCAGAAGCTTAGCGACGTCCTCCTCCAGATGGATGTGATTGATGCCGATGCGCTTTGTAGTGCCATCAACTTCGATATTAATATAGCCTTTCTTGCTGATGGGGGCGTAAGCCTGTGAAATCTGGTAGCCCTTCATAAGGTCGGGGTAGGGGTAGTTCTTGCGGTCGAACCTCGTGTAGTCGGTCACCGGGCAGTTCAAAGCGATGGCGGTCATTATGGTATATTCCACGGCCTGCTTATTGATAACCGGCAGCACGCCGGGCATGCCCAGGCACACCGGGCAGACGTGGGTGTTGGGAGGCGCATTAGCGTAGTCCGCGCTGCAGGAGCAGTACATCTTACTCTTGGTCAGCAACTGGGCATGGACTTCCAGCCCGATTACAGTCTCGTATTCCATAGCTAAAAAGACATATAAAGTATAGCAACAATGATTAGGCGTGGCAAGGAATATGGAGAGGGGTAAAAAGTATGCTATAATTTTGATGTTAGTACGGGGCCGTAGTTCAATTGGGAGAACGTCTGCTTTGCACGCAGGAGGTAGGGGGTTCGAAGCCCCCCGGCTCCACCATTATCCACAGGAATAAATATCCACCGGAGGTAAAGAAATGGCTGACAACGGGATATTCGACCTTTCCGGCAAGGTTGCACTGATAACCGGCGCCAGCCGGGGCCTGGGGCGGGCTTTCGCCGAGGCGATGGCTGAATTCGGCGCCGATGTAGCCTGTGTGGGCCGCGACGCCGCCAAGCTGGATGAAACGCTAAAGATAATCGGGAAACACGGGCACCGCAACATCGCCATCAAAGCGGACGTTACGCAGGAAGAGGAAGTCAAGCACATGGTCGATGAGACGGTCCGCCAGCTCGGGAAAATCGATATCTTTTTCAATAACGCCGGTATCGCCCGACCGGCGCGAAAGATTCACGAGACCCCCATCGAGGAATGGGACGTCGTCATCAATACCAATTTACGCGGCGCGTTCCTCGCTCTGAAATACGTCCTTGCAGAGATGGTCAAGCATAAAAAAGGCTCCGTTATCAACATTTCATCGATTGCCGGCCTCCGCGCCGAGGTGCCGGAGGTAGGCCCCGCCGCCTACGGCGCCTCTAAGGCAGGTCTCATTCTCGTCACCCAGATTGCCGCCATGGAATACGCCAGGGAAGGCATCCGCGTCAACGCCATAGCTCCGGGTATGCATAAGTCCGAGCTGGGACAAAATAATCCCGGTCCAAAGCCCACCCCGGAAATGATGAAGATGATGGAAAAGATGATGGCGCAGTACTGCGAACAGGAAATCCCCATGGGGCGCATGGCGGAGGCCAGCGAACTCAAGGGTCTGGCGGTACTGCTGGCTTCAGATGCCTCCAGCTACATCACCGGCCAGGTTTTCGTCGAGGACGGCGGTCAGTCAGCCAGATTATAGGATTTAGCTTGATTCCCTGACGACTAATACTGTTGCCCACCAGTATTACCACTAATGTTCATCTATTCCTGCTTTCTACAAGTTGAGAGGCGAATTATACTGGAATATATCCGGCACGGGTAACCTTTTTACACTAATTACGTTTAACTATATGAAAGACGGCTAATCTGGAAGGGATTGAATGAAGAAATCAGGCTTCTTTTTAGTTTTTGTTACCGTTGCGGTACTTCTGGTGACATCGTGCAGCCCGTCAGACGATACGACCACACCGGCGCATACGTCACCGACTACTCCCGGAGACGATATCTCCATACTAGTAGACGGCAATACCGAATTTACATTCGACCTGTATCGCGAATTGAAGGGTTCGGAGGGCAATTTCTTTTTCTCTCCCTACAGTATCTCCACCGCTCTGGCAATGACCTACGTCGGCGCCCGCGGTGAAACGGAACAGCAGATGGCGGATACTCTGCATTTTACTTTGTCTCAAGAACGCCTGCATGCCGCTTTCAGTGCACTGGTTAACTCCATAAGAGAACGTGGAAAAGCCATGACGACCGTTCAATCGACGGAGGGGGAAATCATTCAGGAAGAGATAGACAGCTTCCGCCTGAACATCGCCAATGCCATCTGGGGGCAAAAAGGCTATAGCTTTCTATCGCAATTTCTAAACTTGCTGCAGACATATTACGACAGTGAACTCAATACCCTCGATTTTATTAACGAGCCGGAAGAGTCACGCCAGGTCGTCAACCAGTGGGCCAGCGACCAGACCGAAGGTCGTATTAAAGACATCATTCCGCCGGGCGTTATCAATGCCCTTACGAGGCTGGTCCTGGCGAATGCCATCTACTTCAATGCCAACTGGGAGCACCAGTTTTCGGTAAGTGCGACCCGCGACGGCGTTTTTCATCTGCTGGACGGCAGCACTATTACTCTACCTATGATGCACCAGGAAGAACAATTCAGCTACACTGAAGGCGATAACTACCAGGCCGTCAGGTTGCCCTACCTGGGCAATGAATTCGCGATGACCATACTACTGCCGCGAGAGGGGCAATTTGAAGAGTTTGAGAATTCACTCGATGCCCAAATGCTGGAAGAAATCACCGCCAAATTACAGTCCCGACGGGTTGATTTGGCATTACCTGGTTTCCAATTCGAGTCGAGCTTCCGGTTGAACCAGGCTTTATCGGCTATGGGCATGCCGGACGCTTTTTCAGGTGGAGCCGATTTCTCCGGCATGACCGGCAATATGGAATTTTGCATCGGGGCGGTCCTGCATAAGTCGTTCGTGGCCGTTGATGAGGAAGGTACGGAAGCGGCGGCTGTTACCGTAATAACCATGATAGGCTCGGCGCCGGGGACACCTCCCGTCACCGTTAATTTCACGGCTGACCGGCCATTCATCTTTCTGATTCAGGATATAGAGACGGGGTCGATTTTGTTTATCGGTCGCGTCCTTAACCCAGCCGCCTGAACCTCTTTATTAATTATATCCATTCAATATCATATGGGTAGAGCCATTCACAGTATTGTTCTACGTTACTCTCAAGTTGCATCCCGTACGTTATAGGTTTAAAATGTGAACCGATAATGAGCGACAATACCGGGGGCAAAAGCCCGCGTTTTATACATAAGTTTGGTAAGTGGCTGAATCTATTTTCTCCAGAACCATCACCACGCAAACTACTGTTTTTCCTGGCTATAACGCTTCAACTAATTGCTTTAGCGGTCTCCGGCACCGGGTACGCGACCGGCGGGGCGGGCTACTGGGTGGCGGGCATAGTCCTCTGGCTGCTCTGGTTCTTTATCATGTTCCTCATCGTAATACCCCACACGGATACTCTCTTGCAGCAATCTCGTATGTGGTTAAGACCTCTCGCCAAGACTCTTTTTTACTTTCTGCTGATTGTGGGCGTTGCCGAAGGAGCGCTTTTAGGCGTCTTTGTGCCGGGTTATTTAAGCAGCGGCGCAGATAATGATTTCGCGCAGGCGCTGAAGGAACTGGAATACGGATTCCAGTATAACGACGGCGCGGCACTAACCCATCAGGCGTCGGAGAACCTCCTCGACGGCAAGAATCCTTACGGCAACGGGAATATCATCGAAGCTTTTCTCAAGTTCAACGGGTCTTACGAACGCACGACGCCGCTGCAGGTGGGCAGATTTGCCAATGTGTTCCCCTATCCCACGCGCGAGCAATTCAAGC
>DAOULS010000078.1:0-33518 GCA_034418415.1 Dehalococcoidales bacterium
TGAGCAGGCTGCTCAAAATTTCCGACTTTTCAATAGAGACGGTGCCGATGAGCACGGGAATACCTTCTTTGTGGAATTGCTTGATATCACGCACCACGGCGCGGAACTTGCCTTCCTCCGTCTTATAGATAAAGTCGGGCTCATCCTCACGTATCATTGGCTCGTTGGTGGGGATTTCCGTGACTTCCAGCTTATAGATTTTATAGAACTCTTCCGCCTCGGTGGCGGCGGTGCCGGTCATGCCGGCCAGCTTTTCATACATGCGGAAGTAGTTCTGGATGGTAATGGTGGCGTAGGTCAGCGACTCCCGCTGGACTTTAACATGTTCCTTGGCCTCGATGGCCTGGTGCAGTCCTTCAGAATAGCGACGGCCGTACATCTTACGACCGGTAAACTGGTCGACGATGACGATTTCGCCGTTTTCAACGACGTATTCGCGGTCGCGCTTATAAAGTGAATGAGCATTAAGAGACTGGCGGAAGACCGACTGGATATCGTTGAGGCGGCGTGCCTCTTCAAAGCTCAAGCCGCGAGCTTCATCGGCGCTCTCGCCGCCGAAGAGCTCCTCCGCCCTCATGCGGAAAGCCCGTGCCAGCTTTTCCTGACCACGCGCCGTGGCTTCAACATAGTGTTCCTTTTCATAGGCTATGTAGTCGACCCGCTTCTTAAGCTCCTCCAGCTCCTGCTGCTCCTGGAAATTGTGCGACCTGGGCTCAAAACCCCTGACCTCGCCCGACATACGGGAGACGACATCGTTGACGGCTTTATAAAGCTGTCCGGTATCCTGGGCGGGGCCGCTGATGATAAGCGGGGTGCGGGCTTCATCGATTAAGAGGTTATCCACCTCGTCGACGATGCCGTAGTACAGAGGACGCTGGACGCAACGCGAGAGGTCGACGACCATGTTGTCCCTCAAGAAATCGAAGCCGAACTCGGCGGAAGTGCCGTAGGTAATATCTGCCTGATAAGCCTCCGCCCGGGAAATGGGACGGAAGTGACGCCAGATATCATTTTCCTTGCCCGAGTCATAAGAGGGGTCGTAGAGGCGGGCGGGGGTATGCTCATCCGGGGTCTGCATGGGATAGATGCTGGCAACGGAAACACCCAGGGCTTGATAAATGGGCCCCATCCAGTAGGGGTCGCGCCGCGCCAGGTAGTCGTTGACGGTGACGAGATGGGCGCCGTAGCCGGCCAGAGAGTTCAGGTAAAGGGGCAGGGTGGCGACCAGAGTTTTACCTTCGCCGGTCTTCATCTCAGCGATTTTGCCCTGGTGTAAAGTCACGCCGCCGATAAGCTGGACATCGTAATGGCGCTGGCCGATGGTGCGGCGGGCGGCCTCGCGGACGGCGGCGAAAGCCTCGGGGAGAAGGTCGTCCAGCGATTCGCCCTGCTCATAGCGCTTCTTAAACTCGGCGGTCTTTGCCTTAAGGGCATCGTCGGTAAGCGCCTGGAACTCCGACTCCAGCGCATTTATCTCGTCAACATAGGGGCGGAGTCGTTTAAGCTCCTTTTCATTGGAATCGAACAGTTTGCCGAATAGTTTAACCATCGTTTTTATTCCCTATATTTACCTCTCCCCAAGGGAGGGGGGCTACGCCCCTCTTAGACGCCCCGTTTTTTATTTCATTCTTTATTTATCAGTTCTTTAGCTTTATCTGCGAGGGATTCAAGGACCATCACCTTGACCTCGCTCATGCCGTCGATGGTAAAAAGGTGCACCGAGGGAGCGGCGTTGGACTTTAAATAACAGGGGATATCATAGCTTTCCAGGAGGCCCTTGATAACCTGCGCCTCCATTTCATTGCGGGCGTGATAGACTTCTACCATTTTCTCATCACTTCTCAAACATGGCTCCTATGGACCGGCCGGTGTGGATGCGCTTGATAGCCTCGCCGAGGAGGGGGGCGATGGACAAGACGGTTACCTTATCCGAGATTTTCCCGTCTTTGACCGGGACGGTATTGGTGACGACGACCTTTTTTATCTGACTGCCCGCTATCCTGTCCACGGCCGGGCCGGAGAAGATGGGGTGCGTACAGCAGGCATAGACCTCGCGGGCACCCTTATCCACCAGCGTGGCAATCACCCCGACCAGCGAGCCGGCGGTATCAATTTCATCGTCCACGATAAGGGCGGTCTTACCTTTAACGTCGCCGATGACGTTCAATGTCTCCGTCTTATCAACGTTACCGATGCGTCTTTTTTCCATAATAGCCAGAGGAGCATTGAGTCTGGAGGCGACGTCCCGGGCGCGCTTGGTAGCACCGATGTCCGCCGCCACCACCGCCAGGTCTTTAAATCCGTTTTTCTTAAAATAGTCGCTCAAGAGATAGACAGCGGTCAATTCATCCACCGGTATGTTGAAAAATCCCTGTATCTGGGCGGCATGCAGGTCCACGGTGAGAACACGGCTGGCCCCGGCCACGGTAAGCAGGTCGGCGAAAAGCCGGGCAGTAATGGGGACGCGGGGCTGGTCTTTTCTATCGCTGCGGCCGTAGCCGTAATAAGGTATGACGGCGGTAATACGCTTGGCCGAGGCGCGCTTGAAGGCGTCAATCATTATAAGGAGCTCCATCAGATTGGAGTTAACCGGAGTCGAAATAGGCTGGACGATAAAGACGTCCATTTCCCTGACGTTTTCCAGAATGCGGACGAAGGTGTTCTCGTTGCTGAACTGCATGACTTCACAGCTGCCGACGGATATGCCTAAATAGTCCGTAATTTCCTTGGCTAACTGGGGGTGAGCATTACCGCTGAATACCTTGAGCTCATCCATTGACTAAAATCTCCTCTCTTTCTCACAAGTTTTCCCGCATTTTTATTATAGCACGATTATACGTCAAGCTCACGTTAAAAAGGGGCAAATTTGAACTAAAAACTCAAAAGTTAAAGGTAAGGGGACAAGAACAAGCAGTCAGACTAAATATAACTCTAGATTAGCATATCGCGGAGGGTCTTGAGATTGACGACGTCTTCCTTGTTGTACTCGCAGAGCTTCTCGAGGGCATCAAGGTCAAAGGAATCGACGTATTTCCACCAGAGCTTGACGGCTTCCCAGCCGTTCATATCGGGCAAGTGGCGGGTGATGCCGACCTGCCGCTCCACGCCTTTGAGTCCGCCGCGCAGGTTTTTGCTCCAGCAATCGTACATGAGGTCGCGGTGGGGAAAGAGCTGCGCCAGATTGATGCCGAACTGGGAATGAATAAAGGGCAGGTCGAAGCGGCTGCCGTTATAGGTGTAGATGATATCCACGCCTTCAAGAGTTTCCAGGATAGCTTCGGCGGTGATGTCCCGGCCGACGAACTGGATAAACTCTGTCTGCTCGCCGCAGCAGAGATAGATGCCGACCACGGTGATTTCACTGGCGCCATACATGAGGCCGGTGGTCTCGATATCGATATAGGCTTCAAAAATATTCTGTTTTGAGCGGGCAGGCGCCAACTTAACCTCACCCCTAACCCCTCTCCAAACTCTTGATTGAAGTAATGTATGATTTTATTGGTTTGGAGAGGGGAATTTATTTTTAAGAGGGGCTTACGCCCCTCTTTGACGCCCTGTTGGATAATAAACTTTACTTATATTCAATCATATTATTGATATGACTTTTTAGGGCGGGCACTTGGCACAAATAGAGCGGAAGAGGGTGGTGCTTAAGTAGCGGTCGCCGCGGTCAGGCAGGATAACGACGATGTTGCCCTTTTTCATTTCTTTAGCGACTTCCAGAGCACCAGCGACGGCGGCGCCGCTGGACATGCCAGTAAAAAGGCCCTCCCGAACCGCCATCAGCCGGGTGGTCTCGAAAGCGATGCCATCTTCAACATTCAGTTTTTCATCGTAGATTTCAGGATTGAAGATGCTGGGCACGACACTTTCCTGCATATTTTTCAGTCCCTGGATGGTATGTCCCAGAGTGGGTTCAACAGCAACGATTTTGATACCCGGCACTTTTTCCCGAAGATACCTGCCGGTGCCCATCAGCGTACCCGTCGTGCCGATGGCGCAAAGAAAAACGTCGATTTTGCCCTTCATCTGGCTGAATATTTCCGGGCCGGTGGTCTCGTAATGGGCAAGGACATTACTGGGGTTATCGAACTGGTTGGGCATGAAGTACTTATCAGGCTCGTTTTTTAAAGCCTCGTGAGCGCGGCGGATGGAACCATCCACAGCTTCCTTGGCCGGCGTGAGGACAACCTCGGCGCCGAAAGCCTGGAGAATGAGCTGTCGCTCGACGCTGACACATTCCGGCATGTAAAGCTTGACCTTATAGCCCTTGGCGGCGCCTATCATGGCGATGGCGATGCCGGTATTGCCGGAGGTGGGCTCAATGATGGTCTTTTCCCTGGTAAGTTCTCCTGATTTTTCCGCCATCGTAATCATATAAAAGGCGGGGCGGTCTTTAACCGAGCCACCGGGGTTGTTGCCCTCCAGCTTGGCATAGATTTTAACATCGGACTCGCCGTTCAGGTTGGTAAGCTGAACCAGAGGAGTGTTGCCGATAGCGCCGAGGACGTTAATGTTTCCGTTTTTCATACAGTTTCACCTAATTAAAATTATATCACTTTAGAAGCAGTTTAGTCATCAATGCCGGGGACGGGAAAGCGGCGACAGATTTCCGCCACCTGCCGCCTGACTTCTTCAATGACCTTTTCTTTATCTATATTCTTAATAACTTTCACAATCAGCGCCGCGAACCGCCGCATCTCCTCCTTACCGAAGCCGCGGGCGGTGGCAGCGGGAGTACCCAGCCTGATGCCGCTGGTGACAGCCGGGGGACGGGTATCGAAGGGGATGGTGTTTTTGTTGGTGATGATGCCGGCGGCGTCAAGGATTTTTTCCGCCTGCTGGCCGGTGACGTTAATAGCGGAAAGGTCGACGAGGACGAGGTGGTTATCCGTGCCGCCGGAGACGAGGCGGAGTCCCTGCTTTTGCAGTTCCGCCGCCAGAGCGCGGGCGTTTTCCAGAATTGCCTTCTGATAGTCAACAAAGGACGGCTGCATCGCCTCGTAGAGAGCGACCGCCTTGCCGGCGACGGCGTGCATCAGGGGCTTGCCCTGCGCCTGCGGGAAGACCGCGGCGTCGATGGCACGGGCATATTCCTGCTTGCAGAGTATCAAGCCGCCGCTGGTACCGCGCAGGGTCTTGTGCGTGGTGGTGGTGACAACGTCGGCGTAGGGGATGGGGGTGGGGTGCAGACCGGCGGCGACCAGTCCGGCGATATGCGCCATGTCCACCATAAGCTTAGCGCCAACGGAGTCGGCGATACGTTTGAACCTTTCGAAGTCGATAATGCGGGGATAGGCGGTGTATCCGGCCAGGATTACCTTAGGCTTGTGCTCTTTAGCCAGCTTCTCCACTTCCGGGAAGTCGATACGCTCGGTCTCACGGTTGACGTGGTAGTGGACGAACTTATAAGAGCGACCCGAAAAAGTAACCGGTGAGCCGTGGGTGAGGTGTCCGCCGTGTGCGAGGTCCATCGCCATGATGGTGTCGTTGTAGTCCATCAAGGCAAAATAAGCCGCCATATTAGCCTGCGAACCACTGTGGGGCTGGACATTAGCGTGGTCGGCTTTGAACAGCTCCTTAGCGCGCTTGATAGCCAGCTCCTCGATGGTGTCCACATTATCACAGCCGCCGTAGTAGCGCCGGCCGGGGTAGCCCTCGGCGTACTTATAGGTGAGAAAGGAGCCCTGGGCTTCCAGCACCGCCCTACTGGTGTAGTTCTCCGAGGCGATGAGGTTGACGGTCTCCTTCTGGCGCTCTGCCTCACGCTCGATAGCCTTGCTTATCTCGGGGTCGGACCGACTTAAGAAACTCATCGAAGCTAACTCCTTAAGATGGGGACAAGTATCTACCTAAGTCTATAATAGGGGGAAAAGGGGTGTCAATCAGGCTTTTTAGATAACACTTATGTATTGTAAACGATACCTGTTTCTGGTATAGTGCGGGTAAATTAGACATAAAGGGGATTGAAATGGGCAGAAAAATCGCGCCAGTGGTTTTTATTCTTGCCATCCTCTTTTTTCTATTACCGTGGATAAAAATCAGCGTCGGGGGAATCGATGTCCTTTCCGCCAGCGGTTTCGACATGGTAAGGGGCGTTTATAACATACCGGGTTCGGAATCCCTGGGCATCGACTTCGTGGCGGAAGGGGAAAGCGAACCCCTCGCCGTCCGGGCGCTGATAGCGGCGGGGGTGGGCCTGGTTGCCTGTTTATTCACGGGGACATTCGGGGTGCTGGTGCGCATCGCGGCAGGAATAGCCGGCATAGCTTTTATGATAGTATTGAAAAGCAATATCGATACCGACATAAACACTATGGGAATGGTACCGGTAGATTATCAAATAGGATTCTGGCTGACGATAGTTGCCTTTGGCATCGGGATAATAGCCGGTGCTTATAAAGAAGAAAAAGCGGAAGAGAAGACAAAAAGTACGAGCACCAAGCCCAAAGCGGTCCGTTCCAGGACGAGCCGCCCCAAAAAGAAAAGCCCCGCCGCAGCGGCACCGGTGAAACCAGCGAAACCGACAGCGAAACCCAAGACTGCGACAGCGCGCAAGAAAAGCGAAATTCCCAGGGTAAAGGTCGGCGATATCAACATGTACTACGAGGTACACGGGAAGGGAGAGCCGCTGGTCTTCATCGTCGGTCTGGGCGCCAGTACTACACAATCCTTCCTGGATATCCCCGCGTTTTCAGACGATTATAAAATCGTGCTTTTCGACAACAGGGGGGCCGGGCGCAGCGATGCGCCGCCAAGTCCCTACAGCATGGAGATGCTGGCCAACGACACGGCGGGACTGCTCGACGCTATCGGCATCGGTGACGCCCACATCATGGGGAGGTCGATGGGGGGAATGATAGCCCAGCATTTCGCTCTGCAATATCCGGAAAGGGTAAAAAGTCTTGTTTTAATGGCTACCGACTGCGGGGGACCGCATTACACGTCGGACCGCGAATACGACCGTTACTTTGCCGACACCAAGCGTATGCAGGCGCTGACGATAGAAGAGAGATACAAGGAACAAATGCCCTGGTTAGTCAGCCAGGAATTCATCGATAATAACCCGGAAATAGTCAAAGAAAGCATCGAAAAATCGATGGAATATCCCACATCGCCGCAGGGTTTCGCGGGGCAGATGAAAGCCATCGAGGGGCACGATACCTACGAACGTTTAGCGGAAATAAAAGCGCCGACACTTATAATTCACGGCGAGGCCGACAGGGTGAACCCGGTGGAAAACGCGCGGATACTGGCTTCCAGGATACCCGGTGCCGAACTGGTAATACTGAAAAACATGAGGCACCTGTTCATGCTCGAAGCAAAAGAGGAGACCAACCGGGTAATACTGGACTTTCTCAAGAAGCACAGTAAACCAGAACAGAAGACGTAGAATGCCATACGTACAGAATGGCGATATCAACATCTATTACGAGGTTGAGGGAAAAGGTCCGCCGCTAGTAATGTTGCACGGTCTGACCTCCAAATTGGAGGGCTGGAAAGAAACCGATTATGTTGGCGCTTTAAAGGACGAGTATCAGCTTATCCTTATGGATTTCAGGGGGCATGGGAAAAGCGATAAACCCCATGACCCGGCAATGTACACTGTAGAGAAAATAGTCGGCGATGTAATTGCTGTTCTGGACAGACTTAATATACAAACCGCCAACTTCCACGGCTATTCCTTCGGCGGCGGAATCTGTTTCGAGCTTGCCAAGCGTATCCCGGAGAGAATAATTTCCCTGATTATAGGGGGATGCGGGGCGCAACAGCCACCTCCCGAAATGCTCAATGGACAAATAGAGTTATATGAAAGCGGAGCAGAAAATATAATTGCTACATATGAGCAAAACGGCCCGCTGCCGCCTGATGTTAAAGCACACATTCTGGCAAACGACTACAAAGCACTGGCAGTTATCTGTAAGGCAATGAAGTCTTTTCCTCCATTAATAAATGACGTGCCTAATATGAAAATGCCAGTCTTACTTTACGCAGGTGAAGCTGATTTTGGATTCCCGCAAATTGTAGAAACCAGCAAAATGCTGCCTAACGCTACTTTGGTCTCTTTCCCCGGTCTTGACCATATGCTGGGAGGCGGCAGCTCCGATTTAATAGTGCCTCATATGAAAAAATTTCTGTCAAGGGTGAACAGGGCGTAAACAGAAAGGCTTGACAAACCAGATAGCCGTTCTTATAATTAAAAGAAACCCCCACCCGACGCGACAGTGTATCCCTATTTTCAGAGTCAGCAAATACTTTTTCAGAGGCACTGTATAACCGATTCCCGAGACAGTCCCCTGTTAAAATCCACGGGATAACACTGGAATTATTCCAGGTTTATCATAATTTGTTATGCCGAAGTATATCTTTGTAACCGGCGGTGTAGTTAGTTCCGTAGGGAAAGGTATCACCGTCGCCTCCATCGGCACGATACTGAAAAGTCGCGGGGTTACGGTGGCGGTGCAGAAGCTCGACCCTTATCTGAACGTCGACCCGGGCACGATGTCCCCCTACCAACACGGCGAGGTATTCGTTACCAAGGACGGCGCGGAGACCGACCTCGACCTGGGGAACTACGAAAGGTTCATCGACATCGAGTGCACGGCGGACTCCAATACGACCTCCGGGCAGATATACAGCACCCTGATTACCAAGGAGAGGCGGGGGGACTTCCTGGGGGGGACGATACAGATAGTACCGCACCTTACCAACGAAATAAAGGACAGGTTCAGGAAGCTCGCGGACAAGTCCGGGGCGGAGGTAATACTTATCGAGGTGGGGGGCACGGTGGGCGATATCGAGGGACAGCCGTTCCTCGAAGCCATCCGCCAGATGAGAAACGACGTGGGCAGGAACAACGTGCTTTACATACACGTCACCTTCCTGCCCTACCTGGCCTCCACCGGCGAGCTGAAGACCAAGCCCACCCAGCACAGCGTCAACGAGCTGCGGGGCATCGGTATCCAGCCGGACGTGATTATCTGCCGCAGCGACTATGAAATTGCGGAAAACCTGCGGGACAAAATATCGCTCTTCTGCGACGTGGTCAAGGAGGCGGTAATTCCCCTGCCGACCATGCCGACGATATATGAAATCCCGCTGATGCTGGAGGAATGGGGACTGGGACAGCTGATTGTGGACAAACTGGGAATAAAGGCGAAGGGCAAGGACCTGACCCAATGGCGGTCGATGGTAGAGCGCATCAAAGAACCGCATAAACCGGTGAGAATCGCGCTGGTGGGGAAATACGTGGAGCTGAACGACGCCTATTACTCCGTAAGGGAGGCTTTATTCCACGCGGCGCTCCACAACGACCGGTCGCTGGACCTGTTCTGGGTACACTCGGAAGACCTGGACAGGGTCGATACCGACACTCTGCTGCGTACCGCCCAGGGGATTATTGTGCCGGGCGGGTTCGGGATACGGGGCATCGAGGGGATGGTCAAGGCGGCCAGGTACGCCCGGGAGAACGATATACCGTACTTCGGGCTCTGCCTGGGGCTGCAGGTAATGGTCATCGAGCTTGCCCGCCATGTTTTTAACACCGACGAGCCGAACTCGACGGAGTTCAATCCGAAGACGAGCTATCCGGTTATCGACTATATGATGGAACAAAAGAAAATAATGACCAAGGGCGCCACGATGCGACTGGGCAATTACCCGTGTAAATTGCTTAAGGGCAGCCTGGCGGCGAAAGCCTACGGGCAGTCGGAGGTGCTGGAGAGACACCGGCACCGGCTGGAATTCAATAACGAATACCGCGAGCCTTTAGGCAAGGCGGGGATGATTTTCAGCGGGGTCTCGCCCGATGACAAGCTGGTGGAAATCTGCGAACTCAAGGACCACCCCTGGATGCTGGGCTGCCAGTTCCACCCGGAATTCCTTTCGAGGCCGGGGCGGCCGCAGCCGCTGTTCCGGGAGTTCATCGGGGTAGCCAAAGACGTATTAAGAGAAGGCGCGCAGCCGCCGCTGCCGATGGCAGCCGATTGAGGAGACAAAGATGCAGATATTCCTAGACACCGCCAATATCGACCAGATAAAGGAAGCCGCGGCGCTGGGGATTATCAGCGGGGTGACGACCAACCCCTCTCTGGTAGCCAAGGAAACCACGGCGGACTACGAAGCGGTGACGAAGAAAATCTGCGCCATCATCAGCGGGCCGGTATCCGTAGAGGTACTGGCGGAAGACGCCGAGGGTATGATTAAGGAGGCACGTACCAAAGCCGCCTGGGCGCCCAACGTAAACATCAAAGTACCCATGACCGCCGAGGGGCTCAAGGCGACCTCGGTGTTGAGCAGGGAAGACATCAAAGTAAACATGACGCTGTGTTTTTCGGCGAACCAGGCGCTTTTAGGGGCGCTGGCGGGGGCAACCTACGTGAGTATATTCATCGGGAGGCTGGACGACGTCGGGCAGGACGGCATGCAGGTAGTCGAAGACACGATGGCGATACTAGCCAACTACCCGGAGCTGGACGCGCAATTAATTGCGGCGAGCATCCGCAATCCGATGCACGTGACCCGCGCCGCGATGGCCGCAGTCGATGTGGCGACCGTGCCTTACGCCGTGCTGATGCAGATGATGCGGCACCCGTTGACCGATATAGGTATTAAACGCTTTCTAGCGGACTGGAAAAGCGTATCTGATAAAAAATAATTAAGTACACCCTTCCCCCAGGGGAGATGGGACAGAGCGAGGTGGAACCATGGAAATGAACTCAAAAACAAACACAAACACCAGTTTAAGCATTACCGAACTGGAGGCCAAGACCAAAGAAGAACTGCTGGAAATGGCCAAGGAAAAGGGCATTGCCACGACGGCGACCCTGAAAAAGCACGACATCATCATGCGCCTGCTGGAGACGCACACGGAGGAACAGGGCAATATTTTCTGCAGCGGCATCCTGGAAATCATGGCCGACGGCTACGGATTCCTGCGGCAGGAGACCCTGCTGCCCAGTCAGACGGACGTCTATATATCGCCGTCCCAGATACGGCGCTTCGGGCTGCGCAACGGCGATATGGTCACCGGGCAGGGCAGGCCGCCGAAGTCAAACGAAAAATACTACAGCCTTCTGCAGGTGGTCGCCGTTAACAATCTCAACCCGGAGTTGACTAAAGGCCGGCAGCCTTTCGGCTCACTGACGCCGACCTTCCCGGACAAGCTTCTCAACCTAGAGCACTCGCCGACCGAGCTTTCCACACGCCTGATTAACCTCATCGCACCGATCGGGCGGGGGCAGCGCGGCCTGATAGTCTCGCCGCCCAAAGCCGGTAAGACGCTGCTGTTGAAATCAATCGCCAACTCGATTTCCAACACCTATGAAGACATCCACATCATGGTCTGTCTCATCGGCGAGCGCCCGGAGGAGGTCACGGACATGAGGCGGTCGGTCAAGGGCGAGGTCATCGCCGCTACGTTCGACGAGATGGTGGAAAACCAGACGCGCGTGGCCGAGCTGGCGCTGGAGAGAGCCAAGCGACTGGTCGAAAGCGGCAAGGACGTGGTCATCCTGCTCGACGGCATTACGCGTCTGACGCGCGCCTACAACCTTGCCATGCCGTCCAGCGGCCGCACGCTTTCCGGCGGTATCGACCCCGCCGCCCTGCACCCCGCCAAGCGCTTCTTCGGGGCGGCGCGCAATACGGCGGAGGGAGGCAGCCTGACGATTATCGCCACGTGTCTTGTCGATACGGGCAGTCGCATGGACGACCTGATTTACGAAGAGTTCAAGGGCACGGGCAACATGGAGCTTCACCTCGACCGCAGGCTTTCCGAAAGACGTATTTTCCCGGCAATGGACATACAGCGGAGCGGCACGCGGCGGGAAGAGCTACTACTTAGCGAAGACCAACTGAAGCAGGTATGGCTGCTGCGGCGCATGGTCGGCATCATCGCCTCCGACTCTAATAACTTCGTCGAGGCGACGGAGCGCGTCCTCGACCGCATGCGTAAGACCAAGAACAACGCCGAGTTCCTGGCGGGCCTGCGGGAGATGTAAAACATGCAGATAAAAAAGACTTACACGGGAGTAAATCCCGAACTGCTCAACGCGGAGATAAAGGACTTTATACTCAAGCAGGGGGCGGAGCTGGGCGAGAACAAGCTGGAGACCTTCACCCTGCCGGACGAATCGGCGTCATTCATCACCAGCAGCACGATGACCTTCAGCGTCTCCGGTAAACAAGCCCTGGAGGTGCATATGGTCGGTTCCGTCCGGGGAGAGACCAAGCTGATGATAGACGTGGACGAGAATCTTTTCCCGCAGGAGAAACTTAATACTTTGCAGAGCGACCTGGACTTTATCTTCAGCAGCTACGAAACGAAGTAAGTCCGCGCTATTATCGCCAGTCTTCAGCATCCAAAGTCGAGCTTGATAAATCAACCATCAAGGGAGGCGACTATGGTCATTGCAGGTCTGGCGCTTACGGTAGCGGGCTGGCTGGCACAGATATACCGCACCGTCTTCAGGAAAGAAAATCGTCTTTGCCCGACTTTTCTCGTATTGTATGCCGTCGGCTGTATTCTCCTTACAATCGGCAATTTTACCAATAACGATGCTACCGGCGGCGTATTGAATTTAGTAGATGTGATATTACCACTCGTTTTACTGTGGACTGTCCTGTTCGTGAGGAAAGCAGCGCAGTAAAACCGAAAAGTAATTATCTCGCCCTGGGGTAAGAGCCGAGGATTTTCACGAAAACGGCGTGCTGTCCCAGCGCCCTGATGGCAGCGCGGACTTCCTTTTCCTCGTGGTGGCCGGAGATGTCCATATAAAAGTTGTATTCCCAGGGCTGGTGGCGGGTGGGGCGGCTCTCCAGCTTGGAGAGGTTGATGTTGCGCATGGCGAACTCCCCAAGGCAGTCGTAAAGGGCGCCGGCCCGGTGCTTCAGGGAAAAGACGATGGACGTTTTATCGTTGCCGGTTGGCGGGGAGTCCTCTTTCGAGAGGATGAAGAACCGGGTGAAGTTATGGGGGTTGTCCTCGATTTCCTTAGCCAGCACCTTCATGCCGTATAGCTCGGCAGCACGGGCGGAGGCGACGGCGGCGCAGTCGAGCCGCTTTTCTTCCTTTATCATCCTGGCGCTGCCGGCGGTATCGGAGGCGGGCACGATTTCCGCGTTAAGCTGCTTCAGGAAATTGCGGCACTGCGCCAGAGCCTGCGGGTGAGAATAGACGAATTTAACGGAGTCCAGTCCGGCGCCTTCCATGGCGATTAGGCAGTGGCTAATACGCATCTCCGTCTCGCCGCAGACCATCAGGGGCGAGTCGAGGAGCAGGTCATAGGCGCGGGTAATACTGCCTTCCAGCGAGTTTTCCACCGGCACCAGGGCAAAGGGAACATCGCCCCTCTCCACCGCCTCAAAGACCTCATCGAGGGTATCATAAGGCGTGCCGCGGGTGGACTTGCCGAAGAAACGCTGGGCGGCTTCCTCGGTGTAAGCGCCCGGCTCGCCCTGGAAAGCCACGGCGACGCCCTGGATTTTCTTGCTGGCGGTGATTATCTGCCGGTAGATACTCTCAATATCGCCGGGGCTGATTTTTTTATCGCGGGCGAGGGCGCGCACGTGCTTAAGAACACGCAGCTCCCTTTCCCTGTCCTCGATAAGACGGCGGGTCGCTTTTTTGCCTTTACCGATATCCCTGGAGATACGCTGCCGCTCGGCGATAAGCTCGACGATGCGGTCGTCTATGGCGTCGATTTTCTTTCTCAAGTCGTCCAGTTTCATTTCAATACCCTCGGAATAAGTCCAGCCCTCGTGGCGAAGTCGCAGAGCGTTACCGACATCATGGATTCCACGACCGGCACTGCCCGCGGGACGATACAGACATCATGCCGTCCACCGACCTTGATGGTAGTAGCCTTCATTTTTTCAATATCCACGGTCGCCTGTTCTCTTGCGATAGAAGCGGTAGGCTTGACAGCCACCCTGACCACCAGCGGCATCCCGTTGCTGATACCGCCGAGAACGCCGCCGGAATTATTGGTCTTAGTGATGATTTTGCCTTTCTCGACCGTAAAGGGGTCGTTGTTTTGCGAGCCTTTTTTACGTGCCGCAGCGAAGCCGGAGCCGAACTCCACGCCCTTAACAGCCGGTACGGCAAAGAGCGCTTTGGAAAGCTCGCCGTCAAGGTTATCGAAAACCGGCTCGCCGAGGCCGACGGGCACATTGAGGGCAACGCCCTCGACGATGCCGCCGAGGCTATCCCCCTCTTTTTTCACCTTTGCTATCAGCGCCGCCATTTTAGCCGAGGCGGCAGCATCGGCGCAGGCGAGGGGGTCTTTGCGGGCTTTTTTCTTAATTTCTTCATACGGCAACGGCTTGGCGTCGATACCGCCGATGGCCACCGTGTGGGCGAAAACATCAACACCGATGGTCTTCAGGATTTTAGCGGCAACAGCGCCCGCCATTACAAAAGCGGCAGTTATACGGCCGGAGAACATGCCCCCGCCGCGCCAATCGTTAAAGCCACCGTATTTTATATGGGCAGTGAAATCGGCGTGGCCGGGGCGCAGCTTCGACTTTATTGCCTCATAGGCAGAACTATCGACATCTTCATTCATCACCAGCAGGCAAATAGGGGCGCCGGTGGTGAAGCCTCCCAGCACGCCGGAGAGGATTTCTACTTTGTCTTTTTCACGCCGGGAGGTGGAAGCCGCACCGGCACCGGCACGCCGGCGGTCCAGTCCCGGCTGGATATCGGCGGCGGCCAGGGGCAGGCCGGCAGGACAGCCGTCAACAACGACGCCGATACACCTGCCATGGCTCTCACCGAAGGCATTGATGGTGAACAATTTACCCAGACTACTGCTCATCGATTGTTATCTCCCCCCCGATTTTTTGAAAATCCCTCCAGAAATCGGGATATGTCTTGGCGACACATTCGGCGCCGCTGATGGCTACATTACCCAGGGCCGAGCCCATCACGGCAAAGGCCATGGCAACCCGGTGGTCGTCATGACTCCTAAGATTAATAGAGTCCTGCGTGGCGCCGGCGAAGAATTCCGCCGCCGTAGGCGCCTCATCCAAAGTCTCGTCGGCACCTTCATCATCGGCTTTCCAGAGAACGTTCATACCCTTGATGGTCAGGCGGTCCTCCTGCTCACCGACTTCGACGCCCAGCCTGGTCAGGCCTTCTCTCATGGCAGTGACGCGATTCGACTCCTTGAGACGAGCACGGCGAATACCGGTCAGGTCGCTGGTGCCTTTAGCCAGACCCGCCAGCGCTGCCATCGTAGGCAGCAGGTCAATGCAGTCGGAAAGGTCGGCGCTGATTGCCTTCAAACGTCCGTGGGCGATGAGAACATTGGTGCCGGATACCTTCATCCTGGCACCCATATTGCGCAGCATCTCGATTATCACACGGTCGCCCTGGAGGCTGGCGGTACTTAAGTTCTGGACGACCACGCCCTCCTCGGAGATTGCCCCGAGAGCCAGGAAATACGAAGCCGACGACCAGTCCCCTTCTATCTTGATATCAGCCGGCTGGTATTTCTGACGCAGGACGACGAACATATTGCCTTCACGGTGGACGTTGATGCCGAACTGCTTGAGACACCGGAGGGTCATCAGTACGTAGGGCTTGGACGTCAGGGGGGTGGTCAACTTGACGCTGACCGCCTTGGGGGCAAAGGGGCCGATGAGGAGTAAAGCAGAAATAAACTGCGAACTGACATTGCCCGCAATTTCCGTAATACCGCCCTTGAAATCGCCTCCCTCAACTATTACAGGCGGGAGTCCCGTTTTCTCGGCTGAGGCTTTCACACCCAGCTTCACCAGAGCATCAACAAGTGTGCCGATGGGCCGGCGGCTAAGCGAGGGCCCGCCGACCAGCTTATGACGTCCGGGAATCAGGGCGCACAGGGCCGTCATAAACCTCAAGGTAGTGGCCGATTCCCCGCAATCGAGGTCGCCGTTATGGACGCGGAACTTGCCGCCGCTGACCTTCCAGACCTTGTCGTCCTCGCGGTGGATAACCGTACCCAATTTCGTCAGGACATCGAGGGCGGCGAGGGTATCTTCGCTGACCAGCGGATTGACAATCTCACTGTCACCGTGGCTTAAGGCGGCACACATCAGCGCCCTGATGGTCAGGCTTTTAGAGGGAGGCGCCCACACGCCCCCGGTAATATTACTTCTACCGATGATTACTCTCATAGTCTTTTAACGCCTCAAGCACTTTTGCCACCACCCCGTCGATAGTCAGGCGGGAGGTATTCACGGTGATATCCGCGGCGCGGACATAAAAGGGGCGGCGAATTTCAAGTAATTTTTTAACCTCCCAGGCGCGGTCGGCAACATCCAGCAGAGGTCGCCCGCCCTTATCAGGCGCCGTCCGCCTCAAGATTGCCGACGGCGAAGCGGTCAGGCATATTATAACGCTTTCCTTTCTCAAGCGCTCAATGTTTATTGTATTAAGAACGACACCGCCGCCGCAAGCGATGACGACATTCTTTTGAGTCGATACTTCCCTTACGGCATCGATTTCAAGCTCGCGGAAGCGGACCTCGCCGTCACGACGGAATATCTCCGGGATAGACCTGCCGGCGTTCTTTTCAATCAGGGCGTCCAGCTCGACGAACTGCTTGCCGAGCTTTTGCGCCAGCAGTTTACCCACCGCCGTCTTGCCCGTGCCCATAAAGCCGATAAGGGCGATGCTAGACTTCATGGCGTCCCAGCATTTTAACAGCTTCCCGCCGCATAAGGTCGACCGGCGCCGCTTTACCCGTCCATCTTTCGAAAGACAGGGCGCCCTGCCAGGCAAGCATATCGATACCGCTTAAGGTCTGCGCACCAGCGGCCGCGGCTTCCTTAAGCAGTTTAGTTTTCAGGGGATTATAGACGATATCAAAGACGGCCGGGACGTTTTTCAATAACGCGGCGGGGACGGGACTGACCTTATCCGCCGGGGACATGCCCACACTGGTAGCATTAACCAGCAGTTCGGCACCGGGCAGCGCTTTAGCAATGTCACCGAGCTCAAAGACCTTCACCTCTTTCTGGAGGTCGTCATGGATAAACCGGGCGATATTTTCCGCCCAGTCGATTTCCTGCCGTCGATTCACAACAGTCAGGCGGGCGCCTTTTTCCGCCAGGATATAGGCGATAGCGCGGGCGGCGCCGCCGGCGCCCAGCAGAACGACGTTTCCACCCTGCGGGCTGATGCCCTGCTCCAGCAAAACGCGGTAAAAACCCTCGGCGTCGGTATTATAGCCCTTTAACTTACCGTTATCATTGACCACGGTATTGACGGCGCGGATTTTCTCCGCCAGCGTGTCGAGGCTATCCAGCAGGGGTATGACCGCGACCTTATGGGGGATGGTGACGTTAAAGCCGGCCAGGTTCAAAGCCTTAAGACCGGCAATAGCCTGCGGCAGCTGCTCCATACTTACGCGGAGAGGTATATAGAGATAGTCCAGTCCCGTTTTTTTAAAGGCGGCATTATGCATCGCCGGGGACATGGTATGCTCCACGGGGTCGCCGATAAGGGCACAAATTTTAGTCTTGCCGGAGATATTCATTTTCTCCTTTTCTTTTTGGTTAATATCGCTATGTACAGGGAGTTACCGGAATCGATATATTTCTCCACTTGCCAGCCGGTACCGTCGAGGATGTTTTCCATTTCCTCCTTAGAGACCATGAGATAATCAAAGTAAGGGGTAACATATTTCTTGTACCTTACCCTTATTCTAACCTGTCCACCCATCCTCCCCCTCTGCTTGTTATACTGATGATAGCTCAAATGGTCGGGGTTATCCGTATTATAGACCTCATTGGTCTCGGCGATAATCCTAGCTCGGGGCGAGGTGATTTTTTCCATCTTTTTCAGTAAGCGCCGGGCGCCTTGAAAACTGCCGAACAGGCCGAAGTTGTTGCCTATCATGATAATCGTGTCAAAGACACCCAGTTGGGGACCGATTTCATTTATGGACACCACGCGGGCATCTTTCAGTCCCCGCTGTTTACATACCTCAATCACCAGAGGGGAGTTATCGATGCCGACGACATCCATACCTTTATTCTGCAAATAGAGCGAACATCTTCCGGCGCCGCAGCCGATATCCAGCACCCTGCCCCGGGCATACCGCAGCGCCTTTTTTAGATGCGAGGGCCATGTTTTATACTCGCTGAAGTACATCGCCGGGCCGCCCGAGTGGTCAATATAGCCGTCATCTCTCTCGACGATTTCCGTAAACGGTCGGCGTTTAATTTCTTCTTTGAAATAATCGTAAATCTCGTGCCCGAAGGCATCCTGCTTGTCCGTCAGCATACATTCACCTGTTCAACATCCTGTAGATTTCCCTCAAGCCGGCGGCGGTTATCTGCCCTACCGCCGATTCTCTGCCCTCCACCACCGAGGCATAGGTGAGGTAGCCCCCCACCAGCGGGCAGAGCACCCTGGAAAGCTGTCCCGCAGCACCCATGGCGAAGGAGATAATGTTGGTCTCCGTGAATTCGGCAATGAGCTGAAGCACAGCCAGATTATCGGTGAACTTGCGGGCGGTGGTAATTACCTTACAGATGCCAGCGCCGGCCGCCAACTGGTTGATGACCACCTGGCGCAGTCTATCCAGCGACGGGGTTTTTTTAATGTCGTGATAGGAAACCATGCATTCCGCGGTGCCCTTGATTTCATCGACTATTCTGGCAACATCCCGCGTAGCCAGCTCAATGTCGATAATATCCGCCCCGAGTTCCACGGCGCGGTAGAGTTCTTTAATTCTGGCCGTTTCAGTGCCTTCCCATTCGCCGCCTTCTTCAGGTCGGCGGTTGCAGGCTATCCAGGGCTTTTTCAGGCGCGCCGCCACCTCCCGCCAGCGCTTCCCGATAAGGTCGATACGCACCTCAAAGAGGTCGACCAGCGGCTCGATTTTTTCCAGAGCACCGATATCGCTATTGACGACAGCAGCGCAGATTCTAGGCAGATTGCCAGCCAAACAACACCTCCCCGATAAGCCCGACACTGACTTTATCGCTGATAACGGCATTGCCGAGCGATTTCAGCAGCACGAAGATAATCTTATCATCGCGGACTTTTTTATCATGCCGGATAAGGTCGAGCAATCTTTCCTTCTCGTCGCGGTTAAGCGCCGGCAGCTTCACGGGCAATCCTGCCTGGCCGATAACCGCTTCCAGCTTAATGGCGTCTGCTTCATTAAGCATATCAAGTCGACGCGATATTTTTGCCGCCGCCACCATGCCGATGGCTACCGCCTGCCCATGCTTAATCCGAAAGTCGGTGACGGCCTCCACGGCATGCCCGACCGTATGGCCAAAGTTCAGAATTCTCCTCAAATCCGACTCTTTTTCGTCGGCTGCCACAACGGACGCCTTGATACGCACGTTTTTCTCAAGGATATTTTCCAGCACCGCCGTGTCCAGTCGCATCGCCCTCTCCATATTCTCCTCGAGGAAATCAAGCAGTCCCCGGTCTTTGATGGCGGCGTGCTTGATGATTTCCGCCATGCCGTTGCAAAGCTCTTCCCTGGGGAGGTTCTTGAGCGTATCCAGGTCGGCGACGACCAGACTGGGCTGATAAAAAGCCCCGACCATGTTCTTCAAATCGGCGTGGTCGACAGCCGTCTTGCCGCCGATACTGCTATCCGCCATCGCCAGCAGCGTGGTCGGCACCTGAACCAGGGGAACGCCGCGCATATAGGTGGCGGCAACAAACCCGGCCAGGTCGCCGATAACACCCCCGCCCAACGCCAGCACGGGAGAAGTCCTCTCGGTAAAAGCCTCCGCCATTCTCTGGTAGAGTCGGCCGGCATTAGCCAGGGTCTTCTGCTCCTCGCCCGGCGGCACTTCCAGAACAGTTACCTTGAAGCCGGCAGACGCCAGACCGCGCTCCAACGCTTCGGCATAAAGTCCCCCGACGGTGGTATCCGTGATAATCACGGCCTTGCCGGAGAAATTCCTTTCCTTCAGCCACAGGCCGACACGCGGCAACAGGCCGGGACCGATGGACATTTCGTAGCTGTTTTTACCGAGCTCAACTTTGACCTTTGTCATGTATGTAATTTTACCTTTACTCATCGTGTATTGCAATAACATGAAAGCAAATTTCCTGCTTAATCAGGGTTATTTATCCGTTTATACACGGATTACGAATAAATTATGTAAATAATTACTATGTAAAGATGTTGACAGCGGGTATCAAGATATGATACATTTAATGTTTGGTACTAAAGAATTCAGTAAAAGTAGATAGATTGAGCTGAACAACCTCTCTCTATCACATTACAAGAATTCGCAATGGATGGGCGTTAGCTCATCCATTATAGTTGTAAGGGGGGCAGAAAAAGCCAATGCCAACGATTAATCAACTGGTCAGAAAAGGGCGTAAAAAGTCAGTCACCAAGGACAAGACGCCGGCACTCGGGTTTATCTACAACTCACTGAAAAACCGGGTCATGAAGGGCAAGAGTTCACCGCAGAAGCGAGGCGTCTGCATCCAGGTCAAGACAACCACCCCCAAGAAGCCTAATTCCGCCCTGCGCAAGATTGCCAAAGTACGGCTGACCAATCACGTCGAGGTGACCGCTTACATACCCGGAGAAGGTCATGAGCTGCAGGAACACTCGGTGGTATTAATCCGGGGCGGGCGTGTACCGGATCTGCCCGGCGTACGCTACCACATCATCCGGGGGACGATGGACACGACCGGCGTAGCCGACCGGAAGCAGGGTCGCAGCAAGTACGGCGCCAAGAAAGGCAAGGCAAGGCCTGCTGAAGCTGAAGCGGCCGCCGAAGAATAAAAGGAAATATCATGGCCAGAAGAGCAAGAGCAGAGAAAAAGGAGATAATACCCGACGCCAAATTCCGCAGCATCACGGTATCGCGGCTGATTGCGAAAGTGATGGAGCGCGGCAAGAAAAGGACGGCGGAAAAGATAGTTTACGACGCGCTGGAAAAGCTGGGACAGCAGGTCTCCAAGGACCCGGTGACGGCGCTGGAACAGGCGGTGAAAAACGCCACGCCCTTACTCCAGGTTAAACCGAGGCGCGTGGGCGGCGCTACCTACCAGGTACCGGTCGAGGTCATGCCCGACCGGGGGCTTTTCCTGGCTCTAACCTGGCTGATACAGTCGGCACGGGCAAGAAAAGGCAAGGCAATGCACGAAAAGCTGGCCGATGAGCTTACCGAAGCCTTCCAGGGACAGGGCACCACGATTAAAAAACGAGAAGATACACATAGAATGGCCGAGGCCAACCGTGCCTTTGCGCATTACAGGTGGTAAAGAGAACTGGTGATTAATAGCAGTGTTAAATTAAAAAACAACAAAATGACAGCGGGAGAGAATAAAGTGTCCAGGGAATTTCCTCTGGAAGATATTCGGAACATCGGCATTATAGCCCATATCGATGCCGGCAAGACGACGGTCACCGAGAGGGTACTTTATTATACCGGCCGGACCTACAAACTGGGCGAGGTGCACGAGGGCACCGCGGTCATGGACTGGATGGACCAGGAGCGGGAACGCGGCATCACGATTACGGCCGCGGCCACGACTTGCTACTGGCGCGAGCACCGCGTCAATATCATCGACACACCGGGACATGTTGACTTCACCGCCGAAGTCGAGCGCAGCTTAAGAGTCCTCGACGGCGGCGTCGTTGTTTTTGACGCCGTATCCGGCGTCGAAGCGCAGTCGGAGACGGTCTGGCGTCAGGCGGACAGATACAAGGTGCCGCGCATATGTTATGTCAACAAAATGGACCGCGTCGGCGCCAGCTTCGACCGGACGGTCTCCATGATAGAGACACGTTTGCAAGCCACTCCCCTCCCGATACAGCTTCCCTTAGGTTCCGAAGAGAAATTTTACGGCGTGGTCGATTTAGTTGAGAATAAAGCGTGGCGCTACAGCAACGACCCGGACGCCGGGCCGGAGGAAATGCCGATTCCCGATAATGAAATCAACCGGGTCAACGAGGCCCGACAGCATTTAATCGGCAAAATCGCCGAGCATGACGACGCATTGATGATAGCCTTCATCGAGGGACACCAGGTAGAGCCGGAAGAACTAAGAAAGGCCGTCAGGCGGGTAACGCTTAATATCAAAGGCGTGCCCGTTCTCTGCGGCAGCGCCCTGAAAAACATGGGCATGCAAAAGCTCCTCGACGCCGTCGTGGACTACCTTCCCTCCCCGCTGGAAGTCCCGCCGGTCGAGGGCACCGAGACCAAAACAGGCCATAAAGTCACCCGCGAAGCCAGCGACGACGCCCCGTTTTCCGCGCTGGCTTTTAAAGTGGTCACCGACCCCTTCGTGGGGAGGCTGGTCTATTTCCGGGTCTATTCCGGCAGGGTGAAGGTGGGGGCGCAGGTATATAATCCCGTCCGCGAGAGGCCGGAGCGCATCGGGCGACTGCTCCTGATGCACGCCAATCACCGCGAGGACATTACCTACGCCGATACCGGCGCCATCGTGGCCACGTTAGGACTTAAAAACACCTTCACCGGCGATACACTCTGCGAACCCTCCAAAGCTATTCTTTTAGAATCCATCAGCTTCCCCGAACCCGTGATTTCCGTTGCCATCGAGCCCAATACCAAGGCCGACCAGGACAAAATGGGCGAAGCCCTGCTCAAACTCACCGAAGAAGACCCCACCTTTAAGGTCATCTATAACGAAGAGACCGGACAGACAATTATCTCCGGCATGGGCGAGCTGCACCTGGAAGTCCTCACCAGCCGGCTTATCCGCGAATTCAAAGTCGGCGTTAAAGTGGGCCGACCGCGCGTGGCTTATAAAGAGACGATTACCCAGTCGGTCAAGGTGGAGGGCAGGTTCGTGCGGCAGAGCGGCGGTCACGGCCAGTACGGCGTGGTCAACGTGGAATTCGAGCCACAGCCGCGCGGCAAGGGCTACGAGTTCGTCGATGCCATCAGGGGCGCGGCGATACCGCGGCAGTTTATTCCGCCGGTCAAGGCCGGCATTAAAGAGGCGATGGAGACCGGCGTGGTGGCGGGCTATCCGGTCGTTGATATTAAAGCCACGCTTTACGACGGCAGCTACCATGATGTAGATTCCTCCGAACTGGCTTTTAAAATGGCCGGTTCGATTGCTTTAAAAGACGGCGTTCAGAAAGGCAAGCCCGTCCTCCTCGAGCCGATAATGAAACTGGAAGTGGTGACGCCGGAGCAGTTCCTCGGGGACGTCATCGGCGACCTAAATTCCCGGCGGGGACACATCGGCAAGATAGACCCGCAGGGTGACACCTTCGTTATTCACTGTCTGATACCCATGGCGGAGTCCTTCGGGTACGCCACCAGCCTGCGGTCGTTGACCCAGGGGCGGGCGACGCACTCGCTGGAGTTCCACAACTACGAGCAACTTCCGCAGGAACAAGCGGACGAGATTATAGAAAAGGCTGTAGGCAAGAAATATGGCTAAACAGAAAATCCGCATCAAACTCAAGGGGTACGACCACAAGGTAGTCGACCTGTCGGCGCGGCAAATCCTGGAAGCGGTGGAAAGCACCGGAGCGGTGGCGGTGGGGCCGGTCCCGCTGCCGACGCGCATCCAGAAATTCAGCGTCATCCGCTCCCCGTTCATCGATAAGGACTCGCAGGAGCAGTTCGAAATCAGGACGCACAAGCGCCTAATCGATATCATCGAGACGACGTCCAAGACAATCGACGCGCTGACCAAGTTGAACCTGCCCTCCGGTGTGGAAATAGATATCAAGCTGTAATTTTGAATGGTGAAATTATGACTTTAGGAATAATAGGCAAAAAGCTGGGCATGACCCAGGTATATGACAAGAGCGGTAAGACCGAAGCCGTCACCGCCATCGAGGCCGGGCCCTGCACGGTGATGCAGGTAAAAACCGTGGAAAAGGACGGCTACAGCGCCGCGCAGCTGGGGTTCGGCGAGGTGGAACAGGCGAAGACCGGCGGCAAGAAGGGCAAGGGGAAGGCTAAAGGGCCGCTCAAGTTCAAGTACCTGCGTGAGTTCAGGCTGGACGACAGCCCGGAAGTGGAGGAGGGTCAGAAAATAGACGTCAGCCTGTTTAAAGCCGGGGATATCGTGGATGTCTCCGGAATATCAAAAGGCAAGGGTTTTGCCGGAGTGGTAAAACGCCATCATTTCAAGGGCGGACCTAAAACACACGGCCAGTCCGACAGGTGGCGCGCACCCGGTTCCATCGGCTCTACTTCCAGCCCGGGTCGCGTCCTTAAAGGACTGCGCATGGCGGGCCACATGGGGAATGAGCGCGTGACGGTCAGCAACCTTGAGGTATATGAAGCCGACCCCGCCCGCAACCTATTGCTGGTAAAGGGGGCGGTGCCCGGCATGACCAACGGACTGGTAATGATAAAGAAGTCCAAGAGGGAGAAGAAGTAAGTGAAGGTCCCGGTTTACAACCTCTCCGGAGAGGAAGTCCGGAAGATTGAAATAAGCGATAAAGTCTTCGGCGTGCCGTTTAACGAGGCGGTGGTGCACCAGGTAATGGTGGGTCTGCGCGCCAACGCGCGGCAGGGAACAGCCTCGGCCAAGACACGCGGCGAGGTAGTCGGCAGCACGAAAAAACTGTACCGTCAGAAGGGCACGGGTTATGCTCGTGCCGGCAGCAAGAAATCACCGACGCGTAAAGGCGGGGGTGTTACCTTCGGGCCAAGACCGCGGGACTACCGTCAGGAGATACCCAAGAAACTGCGCCGCCTGGCCCTGCGGTGCGTTCTTTCCTCCAAAGCGGGGGAGGGCGATTTGAAAATAGTCGATGCTTTTGATTTTAAAGAACCGAAGACCAAGCAGATGCTAGCAGCGCTGGGGGCGCTGGGGATTGAGTCCTCCGCCCTCATCGTGACACAAAAGCCGGAGGGAAACGTTATTTTATCCTCGCGCAATATACCGGCAATCACGACAACCCCGGCCAGCGTGCTTAACATTCTTGATATCATGTCCCACAAGACGCTGCTGATGACCGAGGCAGCGGTACGCACCGCGGAAGAGCTGTGGGGCAACGGAGCCAAACAGGGAGGCAAAGATGCATCTTTATGAGGTGCTGCGCCGGCCGCTGATTACGGAAAAGAGCACGGCGCTGCAGGCTTTGAATAAATACGCCTTCGAGATTGCCGAAGGCGCCAACAAGATGATGATAAAGGACGCCGTGGAAAAGGCATTCAAGGTAAAGGTCACGGGGGTCAACGTGGTCACCATGCAGGGCAAGACCAAGCGGATGGGGAGTCGCATCGTGCACTCCAATCCCTGGAAAAAAGCCATCGTCACCCTGCAGCCGGGCGATAAAATCGAGTACTTTGAAGGTGTTTAACATGAAAGGGGAAGCCAGGTGGCTGTAAAAGTATATAATCCTACCTCTCCGGGCCGACGGAACATGACCGGCTATACCTTCGAGGAAATTACGAAGACCAAGCCGGAGAAGTCGCTGCTGGCACCGAAGAAGAGCAAAGCCGGGCGTAATGCCCGCGGCAAAATCACCGTGCGCCACCGGGGCGGCGGGGCCAAGAGAAAACTGCGGATAATCGACTTCAAGCGCAACAAGTTCGATATTCCGGGCAAGGTCGCATCCATCGAGTACGACCCCAACCGAACGGCGCGCATCGCCCTGATACATTACGTGGACGGTGAAAAGCGCTACATCATCGCTCCGGTGGGACTGAAGGTGGGCGATACAATAGTAGCCGGCAATAACGCCGATATTAAACCGGGCAACTCCATGCCCATGAAAAATATGCCCACGGGCATCGAGATACACAATATCGAGGTGCAGAAAGGCAGGGGCGGCCAGTTGGTACGCAGCGCCGGGGGCTCCGCGCAATTGATGGTCAAAGAGGGCGAGTATGTCCTGCTAAGGCTACCGTCCGGCGAAATACGCCGCGTCCTTAGCGACTGCACCGCTACCATCGGGCAGATAGGCAACGTGGAGCACCAGACCATCAGCCTGGGCAAGGCCGGGCGCAAGCGCCACATGGGGTGGCGGCCGACAGTAAGAGGTTCTGCCATGAGCCCGCGCGACCATCCTCACGGCGGTGGGGAAGGTCGCTCACCGATAGGTCTGCCCGGACCGAAGACGCCCTGGGGCAAACCGGCCCTCGGCTACAAGACCCGCAAACCGAAGGCATCAGATAAAATGATTGTCAAGCGCAGGGGCAAATAAGCGCATAAAGAGGAAAAATGTCAAGATCAACCAAAAAAGGACCGGCAGTTGACGAAAAGCTGGTAAAAAAGGTGGACGCCGCGATACGTTCCGGCCAGAAGACAGTCATTAAAACGTGGTCCAGGAGCTCGACCATACTGCCGCAGATGGTGGGACTTACCATCGGCGTGCATGATGGGCGAAGGCACGTGCCCATCTATATCAACGAGAATATGGTGGGCCACAAGCTGGGCGAGTTCGCCCCGACCCGCATGTTCAGGGGACACGGGACTAAAATAGAAAAAGAGTAAACCGGTATAAGGTATAAACGACATGGAAGTTAGAGCAATAGCGAAAGACACCGGACTGCCCGCCGGCAAGGTACGCCCACTGGCGGACATGGTGCGGGGCAAGAGAATCGACGAGGCATTGACCCTGCTCCAGTACACGCGCACACCCAAGGCAAAATACCTCGCCAAGCTGGTGAAGTCAGCCGCGGCGAACGCGGAAAACAACTTTCAACTCGACCCCGCCGACCTTAAAATAACGAAAATATACGTCGATGTCGCCCCGAGCCTGCGCCGCTACCGGCCACGGTCGAGGGGACGGGCAAACCGCATACGAAGACACTCCAGTCACATAACAGTGATAGTCGCGGAACAGGAGGGATAATTGGGACATAAAGTTCACCCGATAGGGTTCAGAATCGGAGTCATCAAGGACTGGCAGTCCAAGTGGTACAGCGAGGCACATTACGCCGAGTTCGTGCAGGAGGACAACAGGCTCCGGAAAACCATCATGTCCAAGTATCCCGACGCCGCCATTTCACTGATAGAAATCGACCGGCAGGCGAAGGACGTTACCATCACCCTGCATACCGCCCGACCCGGCATCGTTATCGGGAGGGGCGGCCAGCGGGTCGATGAGATGAGGCAGTTCCTCGAAGGACTTATCGGGAAGAAGATTCGCCTGAACATACAGGAGATACGCCAGCCGGAACTGGACGCCTACCTGGTGGCAAGGTCGGTGGCGGAACAGATCGAGCGCCGCGTTGCCTACCGGCGCGCCATGAAACAAGCAATTTTCCGCACGATACAGTCGGGCGCCAAGGGCATCAAAGTAAGCGCCGCCGGCAGACTAGCCAATGCGGAAATCGCCCGCCGCCAGACGCTCCACGAGGGGCAGGTTCCCCTCCACACGCTGCGTGCCGATGTCGATTACGGTTTCGCCGAGGCGCATACCACACTGGGGCGTATCGGAGTGAAGGTCTGGATATACAAAGGGCAAGTGCTGCCCGAACTGAAGATAACCGAAGTCGAGGAAAAGCCCGCCGAAGCCGAGGCCGAGGCTGAACCGGCTGAAGTCGAAGAAAAACCGACCGAAGCAGCAGAGAAAGAGGTCGCTGAAGCGGAAGAAAAGCCGACCAAAAAGGTCGCCGTGGCAAAAGAAAAACCGGCGAAAAAGGTAGCCGAGTCAAAAGAAAAACCAGCCAAACCGGTAAAAGCAGTGAAAAAAGCCCCCGCAAAAGCCGAGGAAAAACCGGCTAAACCGAAAGCTAAAAAAGTCGTTAAAAAAGCGGAGGCCAAGGCACCGCCCGCTAAAGTAGCCAAGCCGAAAGCAACCAAGACAAAGGTGGCGAAGACTAAAGCGGAAAAGGGAAAGCCAAAGAAAGAAGTCAAGGCAGAAAAGGCGGAAAAAGAAAAGCCGAAAACCGAAAAAGCGCCGAGGAAAACAGCTGCCGCTAAAAAAGAAAAGGAAACACCCAAGAAAACCAAGACCGTAGCCAAGAGTAAGAAAGAGACTAAGGATGCAGCAGCCTAAACGAGTAAAATACCGCAAGGCTCAAAGGGGCAATCGTGCTGGTATAGCCAATTCCGGCAACAGCATTAGCTTCGGCGAATACGGGCTGCAGGCACTGGAGTCGGCATGGGTGACCAGCGCGCAGATAGAGGCGGCGCGGCGCGCCATTACGCGCCATATCCGCCGCGGCGGCAAGGTATGGATACGCATTTTCCCCGATAAACCTGCCACCAAGAAACCGGCGGAAACACGCATGGGCAGCGGCAAGGGAGTTCCCGACCACTGGGTAGCCGTCGTTAAGACCGGCCGGATTATGTTTGAAATGGCCGGGGTGGGGGAAAAGGTGGCTAAAGACGCCATTCGGCTGGCGGCGCATAAACTGCCGCTGAAGAGTCGGTTCATACAAAGGGAAGCTTACGCGGCGAAAAGCAGCGGCGAGGCGAAGTAAGGAGTTAAAGTGCCAGACCTGCAAGAATACAGAAATATGAGCACTGCAGAGTTGAACAAGGAACTGGAGGACTCGCACCAGGAACTGTTCAACCTCCGCCTGCGCGTCTCCACCAAGCAGCTGGCCAACCACCGCGAGGTAAGGAGGGTAAAAAGAAAGATTGCCCGCCTGAAGACGCTGATAACGGAAAAAGAGCTGGGAATCAGATAGGAAAGATATGATGGAAACGAAACGTAAGACCAGGTTCGGCAAGGTTGTGGGCGACACGATGGACAAGACAGTCATCGTCGCCGTCGATACGACCAAGCGCCACCCGCTTTATAAGAAGACCATCCGGAGAGTCGTGAAATACTACGCTCACGACGAAAAGAACGCGTGCAAAGTGGGCGATACGGTAAAACTCGAAGAGACGCGCCCTACCTCCAAGCTCAAGCGATGGCGCGTGGTGGAAATCGTGGTCAAGGGGAAAGTTGCCGAGATTAAACCGGAAGAAATAACTACTTAGGATTCTGGTGAAACAGACATGATTCAGATGAACAGCAGGTTAAAGGTGGCGGATAACTCCGGGGCGCGGGAGATTATGTGCATCAACATCCTCGGCGGCAGCCACCGAAGGTATGCCTATCTCGGCGATACGATTGTCGCCACAGTAAAAAAGGCGATACCCAACGCCGCGACCCGGAAAGGTGATGTGGTGCGGGCGGTGGTGGTACGCACGGCACACCCTTACCGCAGGATTGACGGCTCGTACATTAAGTTCGATGAAAACGCGGCGGTCATTCTTAGCGATAAAAACAATCCCAAAGGGACCCGCATTTTCGGACCGGTAGCCAGAGAGTTAAGAGAGAAGCAGTACACTAAAATAGTATCGCTGGCGCCGGAGGTATTATAGAGGCAATTATGAACATACACAAAGATGATAACGTGCTGATTATCGCGGGGAAGGACAAAGGTAAAAAAGGGAAAGTACGCTTTGCCTATCCGCGGAAACAGCAGGTGATTATCGAAGGCATTAATTTTATTAAAAAGCACTCCAAGGCCAGGGGTGCGGCCAGGCAGGCAGGCATTATCGACCTGGAGGCGCCGATGCACGTTTCCAACGTGATGTTCCTCTGCGGCAAGTGCAACAAGCCGGTACGCATCGGTATGAGAAAGCTGGAGGACGGTCGCACCGTAAGATACTGCCGTTCCTGCGGCGAGGTGATTGATTAAAATGGCAAGAATGAAAGATAAATACCGCGAAGAGGTAATACCCCGCATGATGGAAATCTGCGGCTACAAGAATGTCATGCAGGTGCCCTCCGTGGAGAAAATAGTGGTCAATATCGGCCTGGGCGAAGCGATTGCCAACGCCAAGGCACTGGAGTCGGCGGAGGCGGACCTGACGGCGATTACCGGCCAGCACGTACTGACCACGCGCTCCAAGAAAGCCATCGCCAACTTCCGGCTAAGGACGGGAATGCCCATCGGACTAAAGACGACGCTGCGTGGCGAGCGCATGTGGTACTTCCTCGATAAGCTGTTAAACGCGGTGCTGCCCCGTATGCATGAATTCCAGGGCGTTTCGCCGGAATCTTTCGACGGTCGCGGCAACTATACGCTGGGGATTAAAGAGCAAATCCTCTTCCCGGAAATCGAATACGATAAAGTCGATAAAATACGCGGCATGGAAATATCGATTATAACCACCGCCAAGACCGATGAGGACGGCAGGCATCTGCTCGAACTGCTCGGTATGCCCTTCGCCAAGGATGGAGAGAGTTAACCATGGCCAAGAAATCGCTGGTTTTTAAAGCAAAACGGGAGCCTAAATATAAAGTGCGCCGGCACAACCGGTGTCAGATATGCGGTCGACCCCGCGCCTATATCCGCAAGTTCGGCATCTGCCGGATATGCTTCCGGCACCTTGCCCTCGAGGCGCAGCTCCCCGGAGTAAGAAAATCCAGCTGGTAAGCTGAAGTAACAATAATGGTAGGTGTGACAGTGACAGACCCAATCGCTGATATGTTAACCAGAATACGAAATGCCATCATGGTAAGGCATGATAGTGTACAGGTACCTGCCTCCAAGATGAAGCTATCTATTGCCAAAATCCTTAAAGAAGAAGGATTCATATCCGACTACGAGGTGGTGAAGGGGAAACCGCACCGCATGATAAAAATGCAGCTGCGGTACCTGGAGGACAATAAACCGGCCATTTCCGGTCTCAAGAGAATGAGCAAGCCGGGACTGCGCATGTACGTGCACAAGAGGGAAATACCCCGCGTGTACGGCGGTCTGGGCATCGCCATTCTCTCGACGTCCAAAGGACTCAAGACGGGACAGGAAGCCTGGCGACAGGGGGCCGGCGGGGAGCTGTTATGCTACGTATGGTAATCCGTTTCCGGAGTGATATATATGTCTAGAGTAGGAAAATTACCGATACCGGTGCCGGCGGGGGTTACGGTGGACATATCCGGCAGGAGTGTCACCGTGACAGGCCCCAAGGGCGAACTTAAGCGCTCCATACCCACGGAAATGCGCGTGGCGATGGAGGGCGATAAACTCATTGTTACCCGGCCCAGCGACAATAAGAAGCACCGGGCTTACCACGGACTGACGAGAAGCGTCCTGGCGAACATGGTGGAGGGCGTGTCCAAGGGATTTGAAAAGACACTGGAGATCGTGGGGGTGGGCTACCGCGTGGAAAAAAGCGGCGATAAACTCACCCTGCGGCTCGGGCTCTCCAGCAAGGTAGAAGTTGAACCCACGCCAGGCATCACCTTTGCAGTCGAGGGGACCAGCAAGATAAAGGTAAGCGGGATAAACAAGGAAGAAGTGGGGCAGATGGCGGCGGAAATCCGCGCCCTGCGTCCCCCGGACCACTATAAAGGCAAGGGCATAAGATATACGGGAGAAAGGGTACGCACGAAACCCGGCAAGGCCGGTAAGGTTATCGGCAGGGAATAGCAATGGCAAAATCTTATACCAGAGAAGCACGCCTAAGAAGGCATAAAAGGGTCAGGCAAAAAGTTAGCGGAGACAACAACCAGCCGCGACTTAGCATTTTCCGTAGCCTGAACCATATCTACGCCCAGGTTATCGATGATAGCGAGGGGCAGACACTGGTAGCAGCGTCCACGCTTGACGCGGAAATAAAAAAGGAGACCAAGAAGAACAAGACCAGCCAGGCGGAGCTGGTGGGCACATTGCTGGCAAAACGCTCCGCGGCGAAAAAAATAAGCCAGGTGGCTTTCGACCGCGGCGGATTTAAATACCAGGGTCGGGTGAAAGCCCTGGCGGAGGCAGCCCGCAAGGGCGGGCTCAAGTTCTAAGAGAGGATGCGGCAGTTCTGATGAAGCAACCGTTGAGTCGGATTGATGCAAGCGAACTAAATTTAAACGATAAGCTAATTAACGTGAACCGCGTCGCCAAGGTGATGAAGGGCGGCAAGCGTTTGCGCTTCAGCGCTCTGGTGGTTACGGGCGACGGTGAGGGGCACGTTGGTATCGGCATCGGCAAGGCCAACGAGGTGCCTGCCGCCATCAGTAAAGGCGGGGCGCAGGCCAAGAAGAACCTGGTTAAAGTGCCTCTGGCCGGCAGCACCATTCCGCATGAAATTACGGTCACCTTCGGCGCCGCCACGGTCATGTTAAAGCCAGCCGTGCAGGGCACCGGCGTTATCGCCGGCGGCAGCGTGAGAGCGGTACTGGAAGCCTGCGGCGTCAAGGACATTTTAACGAAGTCGCTGGGCAACACCAACCATATCAACGTAGCCCGGGCGACGATGCTGGCCCTCACCAGTCTAAGAAACCCCAAAGAGGAGACGGCAAAACGCAAGGCTAACGTCGTTAAAGAAGAGGCGCCGGCAGATGAGTAAAATACGCGTCACCTGGATAAAAAGCGGCATCGGCTACGAGCAAAGCCAGCGAAAGACCCTGCAGTCGCTGGGGTTTCACCGGCTGAACCAGAGCGTTGTCCTGAATGATTCGAACTCGGTGCGCGGCATGATTAATAAAGTGCGGCACCTGGTCAAAGTGGAGGCAGAGCTTGGTAAAGCAAAATGATATCTCTCCGGCAGCCGGCTCCAGGCACGCCAGCAAGCGTGTAGGACGCGGCGACGGCAGCGGACGCGGGACATATTCCGGACGCGGCAGCAAGGGCCAGAAGGCACGTGCCGGGAACCGAAAATTCCGTCCCGGCTTCGAGGGAGGCCAGCTGCCCTTAATCAAGCGTCTGCCCCGGAAACGCGGTTTTACGAACATCTTCCGGACGGAATACAACATCGTGCATGTCAGCCAGCTTAACACGTTCAAGTCCGGCAGCAAAATCACGCCGGACAAACTTAAAGAGGCGGGAATGATAAAGTCCCTGGATAACCCGATTAAAATCCTGGCCGACGGGGATATCGACCATCCCGTTACCGTCCAGGCCAATAAAGTTTCAGCTTCGGCCAAAGCCAAGATAGAGGCGGCCGGCGGCAAGGTCGAGGAGGTTGCCGATGCGGCAAAAGGCAAGTAGGCCACGCCTGCTGCAGGCGATGATTGACGCCTTCAGCCTGCCCGACCTGCGCAAGCGGATACTGATTACCGTGGGCATACTGGTGATATTCCGCTTCGTGTCCCACGTGCCGCTACCGGGCCTCGACCCCACTAAGCTGAAGGACCTCTTCGAGAGCAATGCCCTGCTGGGCATGCTGGACCTTTTCAGCGGCGGCGCCATGAAGCAGTTCAGCGTAGCCTCGATGGGCGTTTACCCCTATATTACGGCGTCAATCATTATGATTCTACTGGTGCCGGTTATTCCCAAGCTACAGGCGCTCTCGCAGGAAGGCGAAGCCGGCAAGAATAAAATCAACCTGATTACGCACTGGCTGACGGTACCGCTGGCCGGGCTTTCGGGCTACGGTCAACTGATAATTTTACAGCGCAGCGACGCAGTCAGTGCCACCGGCCCGCTACTTACCGTAACCATTGTCATGTCTCTAATCGCCGGCACGATGTTCCTGGTCTGGCTGGGCGAGCTTATTACCGAATACGGCATCGGCAACGGCATATCTATTATAATCTTCGGCGGTATCGTGGCGGGGTATCCGAGCCTGATACAGGAAGGTTTCCTGGCCAAGGAGAATCTCGTAGGCCTGGTCGTGTATATCGCCATCGTCCTGGTGACGGTCGTCCTGATTG
>DAOULS010000079.1:0-7057 GCA_034418415.1 Dehalococcoidales bacterium
GAAAACTCTGATTTAGGGTTTGTCCTTTTACTGGATGTCTGTAATTCTCAAGATACCGACAAGCTGCGCCGATTTGCCCTATCTAAAAGCGATAGGGGCACGGCAATTTTTCTCAAGCGCCGACTGGTCAGAATAGAGTGGCTGTGCATAATTGTATCAGCCGTCAGTCAGGGACAGCTAATCATCGATGCATCGCTGACCCCGTATATGTTCGCCGGCAAGCCGGGGTATGATTTCCTGAAGAAATTCTCTCTTGCGGAGCTGGAAATCATCAGCCTGCTCGCCAACGGTAATACCAATGCAGATATAGCAGCAACCCTTGGCATCGATGTTAAAACAGTAGAACAGCAACTGGACAATATATACGGTAAGATTAAACTGGATAATGAAATCGCCGACGAGTACCTAAGAATCAGCCTGGCGAAGCTGTACCTGAAAGCGACCAGCGATTTAAGCGTGAACGAAGACCTCGCTACTCATAATCCGGTCAACCATATATAAACAGACCCTAATTAGTCCTCAATCATCAACAAATCAGTTCCCCACTCTTATAATTCCCTTTGATACACGCGACTGCTATCTTATATCGATAACCCGTAGAATTGACAAAAACATCGGGATAATAATATCATTAGCAGTATTTATTTAGGAGGAAGGGCTAATGAAAGAACGCATTCACGAGCAAATCAGCCATGAGCTCAAGCAAGCGATGCGCATGGACACGATTACCGTCATCATCGGTTTGACGGTCACTTTAATTCTGTTCGCCGCGGCGGCCGTATTCGCCGCCCAGACTACGGGGTCGATTGTCGGCAGCATGACCGGGTTCAAAGCCACCGGCGTCAACACCGCTAACACGATTATCATGTGGGTGATTATCCTGGCGATAGTAGCGATCAACCTGTACGCCGTGCGTACGCTCCTGAAGCATAAAAGGCAAAGGGGCAAGCTGAACGAGGGGCTGATGAAGCTCTACAAAGACGAGGCCATGGACCAGTATTATGACGGGTCGATTTTCAAAGGCTACGAGGCCAGATACGACCTCTACGTGGTAATGCTGGGCGCGGTGGGGGCGGTTAGCGTAATAACGCCGCTGGTGATTTTCATCGATAAGCTGGTCGCGCTTTAGTCGATTAATAATGGGGGGTAAAGGCGGGGAGGTTCAGTTTTTCTCTTGCTGCTTTTTCCTCTCGGCTTCCAGGCGCCGCTTTTTCTCAAGTTGCTCAAGCTGCTTTTTGACCTTATCCTCGCCGACGGGACGGAATTTGCGCGTAATCCAGCTGCCGAACAGGAAGGTCATGCGGAAGTTTTTTAGTTCCTCCCAGGCGTCATAGTTCTCGGCAAAGCGCTCCGCCTCGGTGGTAGGCTTGTTCGCTTCTATTTTTTCCTTTTCGTCGATATGAATACCGTGGCGAGCGCGGGCGGCGTTTAAAGCTTCATCGTCGGCATCCTCACCGGCGAATATTTTCCGGATAAATGAGAAAAAACCCATATCAGCCTCTCTGCTATTTACGCTTATGCCTTATGGTATACATGATGGGGGGAAAGGTGTCAAGTAAGGAGCGTAATTGAAAGTCAGGGGAAGGTAAAGGCGAGAAAAAAGTGCCAAAAGTAGCAAATAATGACTGCAATACAGACCAGACGATACGAAAGCCCGATAATCATCCGTAATGCCATTGACAGACATAACATGATAGTGCATAATAGCTAGGTAAAAGTTTTCACACTAGAAAGTCAAGGAGTACATGTTAAAAATCAGACTAAGGCGCATGGGGGCCAGAGGACAGCCGAGCTACAGGATGGTCATCGTTGACAGTCGGAAGCCCCGGGACGGGGCATCCGTTGAGATTATCGGGCACTACAACCCGCGGACCGAGCCTCCGTCAATATCGATAAAAGAGGAAAGAGCCCTGTACTGGCTCAAACAGGGAGCCCAGCCGACAGACACCACTGCCAGACTACTTGGTAAGGCAGGTATCATGGAAAAGTTCAAACCAGTCAAGGAGAAATCATGAAAGACCTAGTTACGTACATCGCCAAGAGCATCGTCAACGACCCGGATGCAGTGAATGTCGACGAGGAAACCAATGAGGAGGGCATCACGCTGAAGCTGCGCGTGGCCGATGATGACAAGGGAAGAATCATCGGCAAGCAGGGGCAGATAGCGCAGGCAATGCGCACTCTCTTGAGAGTGAAAGCCGCTAAAGCCCAGACCAGAGTAAGACTGGAAATAATGTAATAGCGACCCCTGAAACCGGTCAATGTGAGGAGATGGGGAGGCAGGCAAGTCCTGACCTGAATAGAGCCTGCACTTTCAATACGGAAGAGGCAGGGAAACAGGTAACAACAAATAAGCCCCGAGTGAAATCGGGGCTTAAAGTTTGAAAGTAGTATGGATTTATCCTAAATAGCTACGCCCTTGCGTTTGGGCTTGGTCTCTTTAAAATCGGGGCCGGGCCTGACCAGCAGCAGCGGGGCACAGGTATCTTTAATTACTTTAGCGGCGATATTGTCCATATTCCAGCGGCCGATGCCCGTCTTGCCCTTGCCGGCCATGATAATAAGGTCGGCGGACTGCTCCACTGCGTAACGGGGGATTTGCTCGGCCGGGTTTCCCACCAGGACAGTTGCAACGACGTTGAAACCTTTTTTCTCAAGGTCTTTGGCTATCTTACACAGGTAGTCGGCGGCGGTCCTGGCCATCTTGCCGAGATTGACCGGTATTTGCTGTTTACCCTGGACGTAGGTATTGAAGACAATACCAATATAGGTAGTTCTTATAGTAGGCAGTGGTGCGCCGACCGGTTTTTCCGGCACGTACTCCTCCTGCGCCTGACTCTGAAGCATGGTGCCTTTTAATTCTTCCGTAACGGAAATCAGCAGGACTTCGGGGATGCTGCAGCCTTTGCCGATTTCCTCGAGGTGGGGCAGAGCCAGTTCCGCAAGTTTGGAGCCGTCAAGGGGCACAACTACTTTCTTATACATTCTGTCCTCCGCAGAGACCAATAATTACATTATATTATCACTATAGCATAATGGCGGGTGAGTGATACAAACAGGAAAGGTATTTATGAGGGCACACCCTTGCGCTTATGTTTTGTCTCAACAAAATCGGGGGCGGGTCTAACGAGCATCACCGATATTTTTGTATTTTTAATAATTTTTTCAGCGATATTACTCATGTCCCAGCGGTGGATACCAGGTTTTCCCACGCTCGCCATGACGATTAAATCGGCTTTCCGCTCTTCGGCGAAGTTGATAATCTCCTTGGCCGGATGCCCGATGAGAACACTCGTGGTGACGTTATATCCCTGCTCCTCGAGTTTTTCCGCAATCCTTTCGAGATAGTGCTCGGCAGTCGCTGCCATTTTACCCACGGGAATGGGTATTTCATGGTTTCCATGGTCAATAGTCATATCAGGGACATAATTGGGAATGAGCATGCCGGGTTGCAACATATAAAATAACGGCGGGGGTTCGACGACCTCATGCTCGGAGACAAAAGGTTCATAAACTTCTTTTTCCGGAGCCTGGCCGGTTATCTCTTCAGTTACCGATACCAGCATGACCTGGGGATTATCTTGTTTGATTTCACCAAGATAAGCCAGCGCTTGTTCCGCGAGATCAGAGCCATCCAGAGGTATAACGACTTTTTTATACATATTGTCCTCCCAAGAGAAATGCTTCAACTTTTGATAAATATAACACATTGAAAAAGAAAGGGGATATGACAAAAATCTCTTTTATTCACATTTTACGAAAGAACAGACGCTAAAAGGACTAGCGTTTGATTTTTGATGTAAATTCCAGGAAATGCTATTATCAAACGAAGCAAATCCTCGTACGAAAAAGTAAAAATGATGATAAAAAAAGCATATGCGGTCTATTTCAGCCCCACCGGCACCACGGAAAAAGCGGCCATCGCGGTTGCCGGGGGGACGGGAATACCGTACGAGAAAATCGACCTGACGACGCGTGAGGCAAGGCGAACGTTTAAACATACGTTCAAGAAAAACGAACTGGCAATAGTGGGGCTGCCGGTCTATGGCGGGAGGCTGCCAAAAAAGCTGGATGATTTCTTTGCCGGTCTTCACGGCAACGGCGCGCCGGCAATAGCCCTGGTCGTGTACGGCAACCGCGATTACGAGGACGCCCTGATAGAGCTTAAGGTAACGCTGGAAGAACGCGGCTTTACGGTGATAGCCGGGGCGGCTTTCATAGGGGAACACACATTTAGCAAGAAAATCGCCGGTGGGCGCCCGGATGCAGGAGACCTCGTTATAGCCAAAAATCTGGGGAGAAAAACAGCTCAAAAAATAGATAGATTGATGAGGGGTATATTGCGTGTAAAAGGCAATTACCCTTACACAAAACAGGGGTTCGAGCCGAGCAGACCTTTCGGTCCGCTGGCTACTTATACAAACATCGTCACGACGGAGGACTGCACGCGCTGCGGGCTTTGCGCCGAGGAGTGCCCCTGGGAAGCCATCGATAACGACGACTACGTAACAATAGACTACACAAAATGCATGAGGTGCCTGCGCTGTATCAGGATTTGCCCGGCTGCAGCGAAAAAGAACATCAGCGAAAAGTTCGACGAGGCGCTGCCTGTATTCGAGAAGATGGTAAGCGCGCGCAAAGAGCCGGAGTTGTTTCTGGCGGAATAAGTTTTTAGTTTAGCTATACTCACCCCTACCCCTCTCAAACTCAAGTGCCTTCTATACCCGTTTTTCATTTGTTTGAGAGGGAGTTTTTTATTTAAGAGGGGCTTACGCCCCTCTTTGACACCCTATAAGGGAGGTGTTTTTAGGGGGGCTGCGCCCCCTCTCGCTGGCGCACTCGCCTGTGGGGGAGGAAGAGGGAATGGATTCCCAATCAAGTTGGGAATGACGTGGTTTGTGTTGACTTTATTTCAACCGTCATTCCCGTGAAAACGGGAATCTATTGATTACCGGAATAACTGGATCCCGACTTGCGTCGGGATGGGTTGAGTGGTCTTGTTACAATGCTATAAATACAACTTTTAGTTGTAATTAATACTCTTCATGCTAAAATAGGACATATGAAAATTCCAATTAAATTAGCCATCGAAAAATCGAGCTACTTTTTAAATAGGGCCCGAGATTCTTGTTTTGCACCTCCTTTAGACAAAAATGAACTCAAAAAGTCTAAATCACAAGATAATTATTATTCTCCTTTATTTCTTGATGCATATATTATGAGTGTTACTGCAATTGAAGCTTTTATCAATGAAAAAATTGCATTGTATTTACAGGTTGTGAAAAATAGAATAGCTATGAAAAGTGCTAATTCAACCGAAAAGAATAACAATAAAGTGTTAGAGATGCTCATCGAACAAGACTTAGTTTCAAAATACACATTGATCCCAATTATATTATGGCAAAAAACCTTCGATGAATCATGCTCACCGTTTCAAGATTTTACGATGCTCGTTTCTATCAGGAACGATATTATCCATTATAAAATGCCATTTTATGAAAAAAACAATGAAAAACCCAAATGGGCAAGAAAAGTTGAAGAGAAACACATAATACTTCCAGAACCATCTCAGCCTAATCGTCGAGTCTGGATAGAAGAAATATGTACCCGTAAAGGGGCAATATGGGCTTATAATACTAGCTGCAAAATGATAAGGAAATTCATTGAGCTATCTGATGGTATTATTAAAGCGACAAGTCAAAGCTACCTCGAATACCTTCAAGAAATATAAACAGTAGGTTTTTCGTTACCCTCCCTGCAGCTCCTCCAATATCACCTTTGCCGCGGCTTTGTCTAAGGGCTTGTTATTGTTGCCGCACTTGGGGGACTGGACGCAGGATGGACAGCCGTCCTCGCAGGGGCACTCGGCGATGACGCGCAGGGTGGCCTGCCACAGCTCCTCTATCATGTCGTAGCCTTTTTCCGCGATGCCGATGCCGCCGGGATAGGCGTCATAAATAAAGACCTGCGCTTTACCGGTATCGGGATGCATAGGGGTGGACACGCCGCCGATATCGTTGCGGTCGCAGAGGGCAAAGAGGGGCAGGATGCCGATGGCGGCGTGCTCGGTAGCGTGGAGTCCGCCGGCGAAGTCCTGCATTTTTTCCGCGATGCGGGCGACGGCGCGGGGCGGGATATCGAACCACAGGGCGACGGTATTGAAGCGGATGGTGGGGAGGTCCAGAGGCTCCTCGCCGATGACCTCCTCGGAGAACTGGCGGTACTTCTTGAAACCGACGACGTCAATAGTGACCTCCACGTCCCCGATGCTTACGTTCACGGGGCCGACGGTTTTTGTGTGTTTGACCTCAAGCACATGCAGGTCGTGGATTTCCTTGGTCTCCGTGTAGTAGTTGGCGCGGGTGGGCTCGGCGTAGGCGACGCGGTTGGTTAAATCCAATTTAGTAATGAGGTAAGAATCGCCCTGGTGCAGGTAGATAGCGCCGGGGTGCACCTGAAAGAAGGCGACCGAGCTCTCCACCGTTTCCATCAGCGAGCCGGTGGAGACGTCAACGACGGCGTAGTCCTCACCGGAGGAGGAGCGGATATTGATTTTCTGGGCGGGGTAGGAGATGGAGGGGGCGAGATACCACCTGTTACGGCGCTCGCGGAGCTGTCCCTCTTCCGCCAAGGCGTCGCGTTCTTTTGTAAAGTCTTCGCCGAAGATAGACTCGTCCGTTTTATCAAGAGGTCGCTCCCAGGCGGCGCAAAGGAGGTGGGCCTGAAGGATATAATGGTTGGATGGGTTGACCAGCACATGCTCGAAGCCCTTTTTAAAAAAGTCGGAGGGGTGGCGCATGAAATACTGGTCGAGGGGGTTGTCCCAGGCGACCAGGAAGCTCAAGGACTCGCCCTGACTGCGTCCGCTGCGGCCCGCCTGCTGCCAGGTTGAGGAAATACTGCCGGGGTAGCCGTCGAGAATCGTGGCTTCCAGTCCGCCGCTGTCGATGCCGAGCTCCAGGGCATTGGTAGCCACCACCCCCAGCAGTTTGCCCCCGAAAAGCTCCTGCTCGATGCGGCGGCGGTCCTCCGGCATATAGCCGCCGCGGTAAGGCAT
>DAOULS010000080.1:0-76225 GCA_034418415.1 Dehalococcoidales bacterium
ATGGTATCAATATCGGAAGGAGATTTATCAAGCCAGTTGAAAAAGTCGAAATGACTTACCGCCGTGATGAACAGGTCGCAGGCGAAAGAACTCTCACGCAAAGCGAAAATTATTGAAGGAGACTCGCGAGGAATATTCAGTATGTTCTTAGGCATCGTAAAAATCTATATCAGCCAGGGTTTTAACGGTTTTCCGAACGATGATGTATTATACCCCGTATTCAGCAATCTTTAAAGCTGACCAAGCGCGGTAGATTGATTTTTTAGGCTGTTTATGATTAAATTTATAGGTTGGAAAGGGGAACGTAGATGCAGGAACTGAAGCTAAAAGCGGAAAAAAGGGATGTCTTCGGGAAGAAGAACCGGTTCTTACGCCGTAAAGGGATTATCCCCGCGCATCTCTTCGGACATAGTCTGGAATCGCTGGCTTTACAGTGCAACAGCAACGAATTGAAAAAAATCGTGGCTAACGCTGGGACGACACGTCTAATCAGTCTTAGAGTCGAAGGAGAAAAAGACGCCAAAAACGTCTTTTTACGTGAAATCCAGAGAGACATTCTTAGTCGCGAGTTGCTGCATGTGGACTTCTATCAGGTCAGGAAAGACGAAAAGATGACCATGGAGGTGCCTATCGTCCTGGTAGGGGAAGCGCCTGCCATGAAAGTCAAAGGCCGCATACTTTCTCACGGTCTGGACGTTTTAGGCATCGAGTGCCTGCCGGATAAAGTGCCTCCACAGATAGAAGTTGACATCAGTATATTGGAGGAATTAGACCAGTCCATCTATGTCAAGGATATTGTCATCGACCCGGAGATTGATGTCCAGGACGACCCCGAACAGCTGGTAGTCAAGGTCTCCGAAATCATCGTCAAGATAGAAGAAGAAGAGAAGCCGGCCGTCGAGGAAGAGGAGGAGGCTGAAGCTGAAGAAGGCGCTGAAGGCGAGGCTAAGGCCGAAGGAGCCGAGGAAAAACCGGAAGCGGAAGCTGGCGCCGAGAAGAAGGCACCGGAAAGTCAGGCACCGGATAAAAGAGAATAGACCAGCCTCTTTGTTACTGCGGGTTGGCAGTTTGAGATGATTATAGATTTCCACGCGCATGTTTTACCGCCGCCGGTAAAAGAAGCCCGCCGACGGTATGTGGAAAAAGACGCTGCCTTCGCCCAGATTTACTCCGGTGAAAACGTAAAAATCGCCACCGCGGAAGACATCATCAGCAGCATGGATCGGGACGGGGTCGATATTTCCGTCATCGTCAATTACAGCTGGAGCACGCACGAGTTCTGCGTGGAGACCAACGACTATATCCTTGAGTCGGTCAGCCGTTACCCCAAGCGCTTAATCGGCTTCTGCGCCGTCAGCTCTTATACCGACGCTGCCTCTCTGAAAGAAATCGAAAGGTGCGTGAGCGGGGGTGTAAAAGGGGTGGGGGAACTCCGGCCGGACACCCAGACCCTGGACTATACCAGAAAGAATGTCATCAAGCCTTTCACCGACCTTTTACGGAAACATAAGTTAATTACACTGACCCATGCCTCGGAGCCGGTGGGGCATATTTACCCCGGCAAAGGGGCGGCCACGCCGGGGGTGCTTTACCAGTTTATCGCTCATTTTAACGGCCTGCCGGTGGTCTGCGCCCACTGGGGTGGCGGCCTGCCGTTCTATGACCTGATGCCGGAGGTCCGCGACGCCCTGAAAGATGTTTATTACGATACCGCCGTTTCGCCGTTTCTCTACCGACCGGAGATATACCTCCAGGTAAGTCGGCTGGTAGGGGCGGACAGGATACTTTACGGCAGCGATTTCCCCGTGATGGCGCAGGGCAGGATTATAAAGGAAATTAACGAAGCAGGTCTCCCCGACGAAGCGGAAAAGCAAATCCTTGGTGAAAACGCGCGCCGGCTGCTGGGTATATAAACAGAACGATGGAAAAGATACGCTCCTTTATCGCTGTTGAACTGCCGGTAGAGCTGAAACAGGCACTGTCACGCCTCCAGGCGAAGATGAAGTCCGCCAGCGGCGCGCCGGTGAGATGGGTTCAGCCGGATAATATTCACCTGACGCTCAAGTTCCTCGGCGATATCGATACCGAAGTCACTGGCAGGATAACGGCGGCGCTGGAAGATGCCGCCCGGAGCACGCACACTTTTGATATCGGGGTCAGCGGACTGGGGGCGTTCCCCGATTTAAAGCGCGCCCGGATAGTCTGGGTGGGTTTGACCGGGGAACTGGCAAAGCTGGAGCAGTTTCAGAAGCGCATCGAGGCAGGACTGGCACCGCTGGGATTCCCGCCGGAAAACAGGCCGTTTACACCTCACCTGACCATCGGCCGAGTGCGTGATTACGCCCGTCCCGACGACAGACTGGCGCTGGGCGAGTTAATCGGTGGCATGGGTCTTGACAGGGAATATAAAATCGGTGTGAACGTCGTCCACCTGATAAAAAGCCAGTTAACGCGGGAAGGTCCTATCTACAGCAAAATCAGCACCGTTGCTCTTAAGTAGTCGGAGGGTTTCTCCCGGCAGACCGAAATAGCTACTTTTTTCTATTTGTTACCTTGCTTTTGTTCCAATGTTTACGTTTTGTTTATGTGACGGTGATTGATTTTAACGAGTTGTTTAGCATGCGCCTCCTAAAATACTGGCATAAGCTCGACCGAATGCTGGGAGGTGAGAGAATGACTATTCCAAAAGAAAGTATATTACTCGTCGATGATGAAGAAGCGATTCGCGGCATTCTGTCCAAGGGTCTCGGGGCGCGCGGTTTTGTTTGTGATGAAGCCGAAAACGGCGACCAGGCACTGAAAAAACTCAAAAAGCAGCCCTCCGACCTCGTTATCATGGACATTAATATGCCGGGAAGAACTGGCAGCGAGGTATTGCCGGAGATGACCAAGCGTTTCCCGGAGACGGCCGTAATTATGGCCAGCGGTGAGACCGATACCAAGGTCATCGCTAAATGTATCAGGGACGGCGCTCAAGACTACATCAGCAAGCCGTTCAGGTTTGAGCAGGTCTTAGCCTGTGTCAACAGCACCCTCGATAAACGGCGCATTGCGCTTGAGATACAGCGCTATTTTCAGGACTTGGGCAAGAAAATAGGCAGGAACCAGGACGAGTCCCGACAGTTGTTTTTCGGGGCTATCCAGACCCTGGTCAACACACTTGAGTCTAAAGACAACTTTACCGCCGGTCATTCTCACGACGTAGTCGAAACCACCATGGCCCTGGGCGAGCGGATGAAACTTAACCCCGAAGAGATGGAAGACCTGTGCTGGGCGGCCATGCTTCACGATGTCGGCAAGATAGCCGTTGACCCGAATATACTGAATAAACCCAGCGAATTGACGACCACCGAGTACAGACATATCATGACCCATGCTATGGTCGGGCCGAACCTTGTCAGACCCTTCGTCAACGACAGGATAGTGGAAATAATTTCACATCACCACGACCATTACGACGGCGGCGGTCTCGACCAGAAGGTAGTCGGTAAGAATATTCCTTTAGGCGCCAGGATTATCGCACTGGCTGACGCTTATCACGCCATGATTTCCAACCGTCCTTACCGCCGGGCGTTAACCAAGATGGAGGCGCTGGAAGAAATCCAGTGGTGCAGCGGCTCCCAATTCGACCCGGTGATTGCCAACATTATGATTAGCCTCATTAAGGAGCAGATGTTCCAGCCGAGAAAGACAAAATAACCGATATTAGATAAGGTTTATAATAAAAAGGAGGGGTGGGTCCATCGGGCCTGCCTCTCTTCTATTTTCGCGTAGAGAACTAACAGATTGCTATTTCAAGAAGGACGTTGCGCCGGTATGAGAAGTATCGTAGCCGCCGGCTTTATCGACCACTGCCTTAAATTCATCAGTGGTAACAGTGTGCAGGAGGGGAGCCAGCAGTTTGCCGCGGTAATTGGCTATCGGTATCACAAGGTCGTACCGCTCACGAAACAGGGGCAGGAAATCGATTTTACAGCTGCGCGCCGCCGCTTCTATGCCTAGGGCTACATCCGCTTCGCCGTGCGCGATGCTTAAGCCGACGGCAAGATGAGTGTCCATCTCACGCTCGTAGCCCTTTATCTCTCGCGGACTGATGCCAAGTTTGCGGAGCTGGATATCCAGCAGCACCCTGGTTCCGGCGCCTTTCTGGCGGTTCACGAAAGTGATATCCGGTCGCTTTAAGTCGGCGATGCCTTTGATGCGCTTGGGATTGCCGGGAGCGAACATCAGCCCCTGGATGCGGTAAGCCAGGTGGACGATGGCGACCTCGCGTCCCGGCAGCACCCTCTTTATGTAGGGATAGTTGTACTCACCAGTTTCTTCATCCAGCAGGTGAATGCCGGCGAGGTCCGCCCTGTCTTCCTGGATGGCGATGAGTCCCCCGAGGCTGCCGGCGTGGGTAATCTGTACCTTGAGTTTCTTATTTTCCCGTCTGGTCAAATCGACCAGGATATTCAGTGCCATGTCATGACTGCCGACAATACGGATGGTGTCCTTATCTTTGGCGGTATCGCCGGCGGCGGTCTCCGGCGCGCTCGAGGCTGCCTGTCTTTCTTCCCGCCAGCGCGCCAGCTGGAGGTGGAAGTCCGCCTCGATGTCCTCCGGGCTGTAGCCCAGGCTAAGCGCTTTGAGGATGTCATTGCCGACCATTTCCGAGAGACGCCGGCGCCGCTCCAGAAGTATATTGGGGTCGTCCGTCCGGGCGGTAACGATGGTGCCGCCCCGCTTACGGGCAACGACGACCTTTTCCTGTTCGAGGAGAAGGTATGCCCGTAAGATGGTATTCTGATTGATATTCAGGAATTCGGCAAGCTGTCTGACCGGGGGCAGGTGGTCGCCGGGCTTCAGCTTTTCGGTGGCGATAAGGTTTCGGACCTGGTCCGCTATCTGTATGTGGAGCGGGTCTTTGGAATGCTGGTCAATCTGTATATCGGCAATATCCATATGTAATAAGCCAAATGTATATATTAGGTGCGCTGTTAATATAACTTAATGCCATCCGGTTGTCAACGCTATATATCATGATTTACTCACGATTTCAGGCAGGTTTTACACGTGTGCCGATATCATTTTTCCCGTTCGGGTTTGCCGGTTTCAAAAAAGCACTTATTTAGGTACAGGTTCACCTGTAATTTCATGTACATGGAAACCCTTATATCAACTTGCGGAAAGTTTGAGTGAACGGTTGGTAGTTACTTGGTTTAATGCAACGTATTTATCAGCTAATATTTTAGTAAATCGTGTCTTCTGGAAAAAGAATATTTATAAATCTCATGCGCAGTTCATGTTTATGAGGTGCTTCGTTATTTTATTTAAATAACGGGTTCATGCGCTCATGGATAAAAAGGAGGTCAACAAGTGTTTGAGAAATTAAGGGGGTTTTTCAGTTCTAAACAGCTATTGAAAATCAACTTACAAATGAAGTTGCTCGCGCTGGGAGTATTGATTGTTGTTATCTTACTCGGCATAATACTTGGCTATATGCTGCCCGGCGTGCAGGACTCCCTGATAGCCGAAAGAGAGGCCGAGACCAAACAGGCAACACAAATCGCCTGGGGTATTATTAACAGCTGCTATGAGCAGCAGAGTTTACTTGTGTTATCTGAAAAAGAGGCCAAGGCTGAAGCAATCAGGCTTATACGGGATTTAAGGTACGGACCGGAGAATACCGATTATTTCTGGATCAGTGATTTCCGTCCGTATATGATTATGGACCCCTATAAGATAGCCCTACAAGGGTCGGACCTTAGCAACATCACTGATACCGACGGCAGGGCGATATTTGTAGAAATGGTGGCTGTCTGTCAGCAGCAGGGCGAGGGCTTTGTCAAGTATATGTGGCAGTATCTGGATGATTATGACAGGCAAGAAGAAAAAATCAGCTATGTTAAAGCCTTTGAGCCCTGGGAGTGGATAGTCGGCGCTGGTGTTTATACCGTGGATCTCCAGCAGGTTATTGATGCCCAGAGGAACCAATATCTGCTCGCGGCGGGTATTCTGGCGATAGTATGTTTCGTCCTGATATATATCATTAGCAAAACAGTCATCAAGAATATCAGACAACTGGCCGGGGCAGCTGATAAACTGGCCATCGGCGATACTAAAATCAGAGTCAAAGTAAAATCGAGCGATGAAATAGGTGATATGGCAGAGTCGATGACGAATGTCATCAATTATCTGTGGGATATGTCGCAGGCCGCCGAGAAAATAGCCGAAGGGGATTTGACGGTACAGGTTACGCCCAGGTCAGAAAATGATACTCTGGGGAAGAGTTTTAACAAGATGGTGGTAAACCTCAAGTCTATGATTGAAGACGTTCGTCAAAAAGTCGAATATCTCAATCAAATTCCCAATACCATTCTGGTAATAGATAACGAATTCAATATTCTCTTCCTGAACCGGGCCGGCGCCCGCGCCGCGAACAAAAAGGCGGAAGAGTGTGTCGGCAAGAAGTGCTACGATTTGTTCAGTACGGCAGACTGCAAAACGGAAGAGTGCGGGTGCGCCAAGGCATTCCAGGTTAACAAAGTTGTTACCAAGGAAACTACGGTTAAACTGGCCTCCGGCGAGCTGCCTGTCCGGTACACCTGTGCGCCCATCAAGAATGCCGAAGGTGAAGTTATCGGCGCTACCGAGTATGTGCTTGATATAAGCAAGGAAAAAGCGGCTGTGGCGCGGATGACCGAAATCTCGGAGAAGCTATCGAAGTCGAGCGAAGAACTCAAGGCGGCTTCAGAGCAGTCGGGTTCGGCGACGGAGCAGATAGCCAGCGTCAGCCAGCAGGTTGCCAGAGGCGCGGAAGAGCAGACCAGAGGAATCAATGAAGTAAACCGGGCTATCGATGAGCTTGAAAAATCGATAAGTCAGGTAGATGACGGCAGCAACAAGCAGGCAAAGGCCGTGGAACAGACCGCTGGTATCGTACAGCAGGTCTCCAGCGCGGCAGAGCAGACCGCAGCCAGCGCCCAGGAGGCTGCCAATGTAGCCGGTCAGGCCGCCGAGGTTGCCAAGCAGGGCACCGAGACGGTGGAAAAGACGATTGCCGGCATCAGGCAGATTAATACCAGCATGCAGGACGTCGCCAGTAAGGTGGCGGAATTGGGCAAGCATTCGGAGGAAATCGGCGGCATGATTGCCGTCATCGACGATATCGCCGCCCAGACTAACCTGCTGGCTTTGAACGCCGCCATCGAGGCCGCCCGTGCCGGCGACCAGGGTCGCGGCTTTGCGGTGGTCGCCGACGAGGTCAAGAAACTTGCCGAAAGAACGGCCAAGGAAACCAAAGAAATCGCTACACTTGTCGGTACCGTTCAGAAGGGCGTCAACGACTCCATAAAAGCCTCTATGGAAGGTGCCAAACAGGCCGACGAAGGTTCAGCCCTGGCCAATGAAGCCGGAACGGCACTGGACCAGATTCTGGACTCGATTAACAGCATGACCTCCCAGATTGAGCAGATATCCGCGGCGGCCGAGGAGATGAGCGCCTCCGCCAGCGAGATGGTCAAGGTGGTTGAGGAAGTAAGCATGATTGCCGAAGAGAACCTCACGGCGACGAAGCAGATGGCTGATAGTAAAGCCAAGGTCAGTGAGTCGGCCAACACCGTAGCCGCCACGACCGAGGAAAACAGCGCTGCCACGGAGCAGATGTCAGCCTCGGCACAGGAAATGAGCGCTCAAGTGCAGCAGGTGGTCACGGCAGCGCAAACGTTATCAAAGATGGCCACTGAATTGAAGGAAGCTATCAGTCTGTTTGAACTGCGCAGCAGCAGGGATAGGGCTGAAAAAAGCAAGGAAGCTGCTGGAAGCGAAAGCGTCAAAAAGAGTAAGGAAGCTGCTGAAAGCGAGAGCGGCAACGGCAAGAAGACCGAGCCCAGTGTCAAGGACACTGTTGAACTGTAAACATGACACAGCGAAGTCGGGGCGCTTGCGCCCTGACTTCGCTTTACTGCCGGATAGTTCCGGCACACGGAATCTTAAACCGGCACAGGAGGAACAGCAATGGCGAAAGATATATCAGCCGATGAGAAGCAGTTGGTTTTATTCGAACTTGGAACGGAGACATACGGTCTGGACATAGCATCCGTCCATGAAATAATACGCATGCAGCCGATAACAAAAGTCCCCAAGGCGCCTTTTTATGTCGAAGGTGTCATTAACTTGAGAGGCAGGGTGATTCCTGTAATCGATATCGGTAAAAGATTCGGGTTTGAAAAGACAGATGACGTTAAGAATAACCGTATCGTGGTGATTAATATCGAAAACACGACACTCGGGATTATCGTGGACGCCGTAACCGAGGTTATCCGCATACCTGTGGATTCTATCGACCCCGTTTCAGATATCGTCACTTCCGGGCAGGCCGATTATCTGATGGGAATTGCCAAGCTGCCGGAAAAGATGATTATTCTCCTGGCTCTGGATAAGCTGCTGATGAAAGACGATGAGCTGGCCGGCATGGCTGCTCAAGATAGTGACGTAAAGCCGGAGCTGGCAAACATTAAGTAGATAATACTGGTTCAGCACGGCGTAATTACAGGAGGTGGAATCAACCGCCGGGAGAGGTATTTATAAGCTGAAGTGATTTCAATATCTACACATTATAGTAACAGGATGATGAAAGGAGAACAGCGTGGAACTGGCCGCCGGCATGACCCCGGAAGACCTTAATCTATTTACTCAAGAAGCCGACGAACAGCTGCAGCTACTTGACGAAGACATTGTCCGGCTGGAGAAGGAGTCCGACAACCCGGACCTGATGCAGGAAATATTCCGGGCGGCACACACTCTAAAAGGCTCTTCGGCAATGGTAGGGCATCAGCGTCTGTCTGACCTGGCCCATGCCATGGAGAATGTCCTCGACCAGGTGCGTAAAGGCGTGCTGGCAGTTAGCCCGCCGATTATCGACGCCTTGCTGCACGGCCTCGATGTCATGAGGCTGCTCCGCAAGGAGATGGACTCTCCGGATGCCGAACCGACGGATATTACCGATGCCGTTGCCGAGCTTGCCGCCCTCATAAAAACCAGTAAACAACCTGCAAAACAGGTCGTTGAGGAGCCCGGCACGCTTACTCCCGATGCCGAAGCGCAGGCCCGACTGGAAAAGGCCTGTCAGGAAGGCAAGCAGGCTTATTTTATCAAGGTCTCATTCGATAAGCAGTCCAGCTGGACGGCGGTGCGGAGTTTCCAGGTTATCAACAGTCTTTCGGCGATTGCTGAAATAATCGTATCTCTGCCGACGCCGCAGGAGATTGAAGAAGGCAAGGTCAATTATCTCTTCCAGACTCTGGTGGCCAGCAAGAATAGCGAAGAAGATATCAGTAAGCTGCTGACAGGGATTCCTGACACTGAAAACGTTGAAATTAACGCATATAAGAAGGACACTGCCGGAGAAGTCGCGAAAGCAGCCGGACCTGATGCAGCTCCCTCTGCCAAGGAGGAAATTAAATTAAGCCACACGGTCAGGGTGGACGTAACCCGCCTCGATACTCTCATGGAACAGGTAGGTGAGCTGGTAATCAGTCGCAATCAAATCAGCCAGATCGGCAGGATGCTGGCGGAGAAATACCATGAAGATGAAATGATAAATACCTTCGGCGACAGCTTATCGCAGATAGCCAAGATAATCAGTACCCTCCAGCAGGATGTCATGTCAATACGTTTGCTGCCTGTTGAAATCGTGTTCAATACCCTGCCGCGTCTGGTCAGAGACACAGCGCGTAAAGAAAATAAAAAGGTTGAGTTTATTATAGAAGGTCAGGAGACCGAGGTGGACCGCAGCGTCATCGAGCAGCTGCGCGACCCCCTCATCCATATGCTGCGCAATTCGATAGACCACGGCATAGAGCTGCCGGAGAAACGTATTTCCGTCGGCAAGCCGGAAACAGGCACGGTACGCCTTACGGCAATGCATGAACAGGACAATATTGTTATTACCGTGAAAGACGACGGCAAGGGAATCGACCCCAAGGTAATCAGAAAGTCGGCTATCGATAAAAAAATCGATACCAAGGAGAATATCTCGAAATTGACGGATTATGAAGCGGTTAATCTTATCTTTAACTCCGGTCTTTCAACCGCCACTGAAGTTACTGATGTGTCGGGCAGGGGAGTGGGGCTGGATGTGGTGAAAACCAACATCGAAAGCCTGGGCGGTTCGGTCAGCGTTGATTCAGTCCCCGGGCAGGGAACCACGTTCACGTTAACGCTGCCTCTGACGCTGGCTATTATCCCCGCGCTGCTGGTAAGTACCGGAGGCACGATTTGCGCAATACCTTTGTCGAGCATAGTCGAAGCGGACAAACTGGAAGTAAAGGAAATTCAGACCGTAAGAGGCAAAGAAGTGACGCTTTTCAGAGGCGATGTGCTGCCTCTCCTGCGACTCGATGAGGTATTCGGGTGGAGTGATGCAAAGAACCGGAGTAATGAGGCCCTCCATGTTGTGGTGGTCAAGTATTCCGGTACCCGGGTGGGCTTTGTTGTCGAGGAATTACTGGAGCAGCAGGAGCTGGTGGTGAAATCACTCGACCATTTTGTCGGGGCGAGCAACGGCATCACCGGCGCCAGCATTCTGGGCGACGGCAGGGTGGTGCTGATTCTGGATGTCACTTCACTCATAAGGGGCACTATTACACAACGCCAGAATGGCGTAAATATAAATGCAAAAACGTTAGCATCTAAATTGGGCAGTAAATAATAAGGAGAACAAAAAATGGACCTGAAAAAAGGGATTCAGGAAATAGACTTTGCCGACGTTAGTATGGCGGGTCTCTTCGGGGAGGGCGTGAACAACGCGATTGAAGGCCTTTCCCAGATGGCTGGGCGGGAAGTGAAAGTGGTCAGCATGGATATCAAAAAAGTCCCGGTCAAGGATATACCGGACATGTTCGGCGGCCCCGAGGCTCTGATAATTGCCATATATGTGGAAATATTCGGCAAAGCCAACGGGCACATGGTGGTGGTATATAAGCCGGAAGTGGCTTTCGGGCTGGTGGACCTATTGCTGGACCAGCCGGCCGGTACGACCACGGAACTAAACGATATGGAAAGCTCGACCCTGGGCGAAGTCGGCAACATCATGGGCTCCTTTTTCCTGAATTATCTATCCGACACCACCGGTCAGCGACTTAAGCCGTCGCCGCCAGCGGTAATGATGGATATGGCCGGCGCTGTGCTGGACGCGACACTGGCGAATATCCTGGCTTACAGCGACGAAACCTATATCGTCGATACGGTGTTCGGCACCAAGGACCGGCAGGTCTCGGGGACTTTCATGGTTATACCCAACCCGAATCTGGAGGCCGGTTAATGGCAGTAGTGTTTACCGAAACAGCCACACAAGAGCGGGAGCTGTATGTTGTGGGCATGGGCGAGATGGTAATAACGGACTCTCCCGATGCCGTGCTATCCTGCATCGGGCTGGGTTCTTGCGTTGCCGTGTGCGCCTATGATACACGCGAGAAAATCGGCGGTATGGCACACATCGTACTACCGCAGAATTACGGTATCCCCGGTAAAAGTGAGGCTAAATACGCCGATACTGCCGTGCCACTGCTGTTGAATGAAATGGCAAAGAAAGGCTGTATAAAAAGACGGCTGATTGTAAAAATCGCCGGCGGGGCCCAGATGACATTGGCCCCGGGGCTAAGAGATACCTTTAAAACCGGCGAGAGGAATCTGGAGCAAATAATGTCGGTGCTGCAGAAAGAAAATATTACCCCGGCAGCGACCGATACGGGTGGAAGTATCGGGAGGACGGTAAAAATGTACGTGAGGACCGGGCGGGTTACGGTTAAGACCGCGTACGGCTCGGCCAAGGAAATTTAAGAATGAATAATAATATCCCTAATAATATAACTACTGGGAAAAAGGAGATAACATGGCTACGGTAATGATTGTGGACGATGCAATGTTCATGCGTAAAAAATGCGCGCAGGTTCTATCCCAAAACGGTTATGCCGTCGTCGAAGCTGCCAGCGGGGCGGAGGCACTAACAGCCTACCAGGAGGAAAAACCGGACTGCGTGCTGCTGGACATCACCATGCCGGATATGGACGGGATACAGGCGTTGAAAGAACTGCTTAAAGTCGACCCCAGCGCCAAGGTTTCAATGTGCAGTGCTATGGGACAGCAGGGTATTGTTATCGAAGCCTTAAAACTGGGGGCCAAGGATTTCGTCGTCAAACCGTTCGATGTTGCTAGGGTGATTGGTTCTGTTAAAAAGATGATAGGCTAATATCTCGGGATATTAAGGTTTTTGGGAGAAAAGCAGGTGCAGAAAAAAATACAAGTACTTGTTGTTGATGATTCCGGTTACGTTATTACGGCAGTAACCAACCGACTTAATAGCGACCCGGATATTGAGGTTATCGACTCCGCCCGTAACGGTATCGAGGCCGTAGAAAAGGTCAAGAGCCTCAAGCCGGACGTGGTAACCATGGACGTCATCATGCCGGAGATGGACGGCATTGCCGCTTTGAAGGTAATTATGGAGGAATGCCCGACCCCGGTGGTAATGCTTAGTGCGCTGACCAGCGAAAATGCAGAGACCACTCTGAAAGCGCTGGACATCGGCGCGGTTGATTTCTTTTTAAAACCTTCGGCTATCAATCCGGTGGCCGATGATACCCTGGCGGCAAAAATAAAGACGGCTGCCAGGAGTAAGCTCATCAAGAACGGACGTCACAAGGCGGACACTGATTCAAAGAAAAAGAGAACAAGCCAGGAAAAAACTTCAACCTTTAAAAAGCTGGTGATTATCGGTGCTTCTACCGGTGGTCCCAGGTCATTAATGCAGATAGTTCCCGCAATTCCGGAAGACATTCCGGCGGCGTTTTTAATAGTCCAGCATCTTCCCCCCGTTTTCACACGGTCGCTGGCGGAGAGGCTGGACCAAGTATCTCAAATAGCGGTAGTAGAGGCGGAGGACGGGAGTGTTGCGCGTAAGGGCAGGATTTTGGTGGCTCCCGGTGATTACCATATGTTGATAGAAAGCGATGGCAGAATAAAGCTTGACCAGGGCCCACATGTTCTGGGAGTACGGCCGGCGGTAGATGTAACCATGAAGTCGGCGGTGGCTAAATTCGGTGCGGCTGTCATCGGCGTTATCCTGACCGGCATGGGTATCGATGGGACCCAGGGGGCTTCTTATATCAAAGCCGCTGGCGGCAAGGTCATTGCCCAGGACGAAGCCACCAGCGCGGTGTACGGCATGCCGATGAGCGTGGCAAAGGCCGGTTTTACCGACCAGATATTGCCTTTAGAAAAAATAGCGGATGGGATAATTGATGCTTGCGTTGCCAGGGAGAAAGTCGCATGAATGCGGAAGAGTTCAATTATTTAAAAAAGAGAATACGCAAATTAACCCAGTTCGACCTTGATAATTACGGTCATAACCAGATGATTCGGCGTCTGGACGGCTATATTATGCGGTTTAAAGTGCGGAATGTGGTGCAGTACTGCAAACTAATCGAGCGGGATAAACACGAACTGGAGAAGCTGAAGAAGTTTCTTACTATAAACGTGTCCGAGTTTTTCCGGGATGCCGTTCAGTTTAGACTGCTGCAGGAAGAAATATTACCGTCGTTACTGAAGAAGAATCTCGGACTTAATATCTGGAGCGCCGGTTGTTCCAACGGGGCTGAAGCGTATTCGGTAGCCATGCTCCTGGACAGGCTGTCTCCCTACAGAAAGCACCGGATAATGGCAACGGACATTGACAAGGTCATCCTGGACCATGCGGCAGCCGGCGGGCCTTACGGCGCAGCCGAGGTAAGGAATGTACCGCCGGCGCTGCTGGAGAAATATTTTACTCAAGATGACGGTGCTTTTCGGGTGGTTAGCCGGATTCGGGATAAAGTCAACTTCGGACTGCATGACCTGACACGCGACCGGTTCGAGAATGATTTCGACCTTATAATATGCCGCAACGTGGTGATTTACTTCTCCGGTGAGACCAAGAAAATATTAAGGAAAAAATTCCTGGATTCTCTGAAAGAGAACGGGATACTTTTTATCGGCGCCACCGAGACGATGCTGGATGCCAGGGACAATGGATTTCAGCGTCTCTCGGCGTGCTTTTACAGGAAAAAGTCGGGTGTGCCTGAAAAAATCGAGGCGCCGCTGGCCGTCAGCAGGGGTACAAAATGAGGCGTATCACCATAAAATATGCCAAGCCGGGTATGGTCCTGGAGCAGCCTGTTTATGATGCCTTCGGGAATACGCTGGTGGATAAAGGCACGGAACTGGATGCCGGCCTGGTGGTCAGCATGAAGGAAAAGGGCGTAACGGAAATAGCTATCCGTGACTGGCGGGCTATGGACGTTCTGGCCGCTCCTCTCTTTACGCCGCAAACCGAGGGTATACTGGCTAAGGCTTTCCGGCAGCTGCTGCTGGATAACGAGGGTAAACAGAGAATCTCCGTTATCAACCTCAACCAGCTGCATATAGCCATGATTGCGATGATAAGGGAGATGAACCTGAATATGATTGGCGATATCAATGTATCGTGCAAGATATCGCCGCGGGACTACTTATATATGCAGCCTGTCAAGACCGCCGGACTTTCCCTGGCACTCGGTCACGGATTAAGGCTGTCCCCCGAAGAACTGGCCGGCCTTGGGATGGCGGCTATTCTTAAGGATATAGGCTTACCCGGTCAAGTAATTGAGAGCGTTGACTGGATGGCTGAAGGCAATTCGCCGCGTATGATTAATCACCCGAATATCGGCTTTAAACTGCTTAATATGCATAAAATGACCTCTGGAGAAACGGCCAAAGCGGTGCAGCAGCACCACGAGTTCTGGAACGGCACGGGCTACCCGGATGGACTGAAGAGCAGGGATATTAATCTTTTCGCGCGCATTATTGCCGTAGCCGACTCCTTTGTCGATTTATTGACGGACCGACCGGGAAGGAGTAAAGTCCTGCCGCACCAGGCAATTGAATATATCATGGCGGGGGGCAACGACCAGTTCGACCCGGATATCGTCGAGTTACTGGTGAGGCGTGTTCCTTCGTATCCGGCTGGAATTTCAGTGAAGTTAAGTACCGGTGATACCGGCATTATTGCCAACCCCAAGCTCGGGTTCATTGCCAGACCCATTATCCGTATTTTTCACCGTCCGGCGAAGGGTAACCTGAAAAATCCCTTTGATATCGACCTGTCCAAACCGGACTTTCAGCGTTTACTGGTTACCGAAGTACTGGAGTATGACTAATGCCACGTGAAGACAGAATATTATCTCAATCGGAAATAGACTCTCTGCTGAAAAAGATTGCACCGAGTGCGGGTGAACCGGCGGCTGAAGACGAGACGGCACAGGTCGGACCCGAACCTGTGGAACCGACCGCTGCACCTGAAGAAACGACTGCCCCGAGTATGAAAACGGTATCGTTCAAGTCTATTGAATCAGGAGAGGTTGAAGAGTCGGCGCCGGATGGTCCGGTGACGGACTCGATAAAGATGAGTGAACGCAAAACCGAGGCGGCGAAACCGCCAGCATCCGTAGAGTCTCTGGAGATTGATGTGCAAAAACACACTTCCGGTGAGGTTGAAGAACCTCAAAAGAAGATAACGGAACCAACCGCCGAGATGAGCAAACTGACGGCCGCACTGCAGACAATCTCGCAACTGGAAGAGAGGGTCAGGCAGCTGGAAGCCGCCGTCAAGAATATACCGGAATCGACCCGGGCGCTCAAAGCCAGGGTGGATAAAATCTCCGCCGCTATAAAAGCAGTCGAAGAGAACAAGTCCGATTATGGTTTCCTCGAGGCGTTCCGATGCAACCACTGCCATTCCATAGGCAATGTGGCTGTTTACGTTAAATGCACCAGCTGCGGCAAGGAAAACTGGATGGGCTGGTGGCCTGAAAAAGGAAAGAAATAAGGTCGGCGCCGAATATCAAACGTCAGCTTAATCCTTTAGTTTATCATCCCCTTAAGTAAAGTCCGCTATTTTTCCGCCTGCTCCAGTTCACTCTGAATATCCGCGGTAAGGTCTATCTTATAGAAATCACTCCCCATGCTGGGCAGTATCATCATGAAGTCCGGGGTATAGTCGATGAAAACATCCGCCTGCCCGATAGTGAACTCAAGCACATGGCCGCCGGCATCCTTATTTTGGGTCAGGAAATGCAGGTGGTAGCCCGGCATATTGAGACCGACGATAAAAGGCGGCGAGCGGAAACCGACCATAACGCCCTCTACCTCCTCGAACTCAAAGATGGGCTGGTCTTTGGTGACTTCAACCAATGGAGGGTAGGGCTTTTGCTGGGCGGGCACGCTCCGCGTTTTCATGTAGGTAAACGTGCCCTCGATTTTAATGGCGCAGAAGGTATTTACGCTGGGAATAATACTATCGATGTACTCCTGCAGTGACGCGTAATTAAGGCCCTGCGCCAGATTGCCTGAATAGTCGGTATCAAAGAAAGTTACCATCGCAAACGGGGTCTCCATATCGTCGGCAACATGGTAGGCGATGCCGTCGGCTTTGACCTGATAAAACTCGCCGTCGAAAGCCATCATCTCGCCGTCGAGGGCCTGGAAGGTACCGATACCGAAATCGCCGTACTCCTTCAGGACTCCGTAGGTCATCACGCCGTCATAAACGCCGTTGACGATAGCGCCAAGCGTGGATATCTGCGTCATCGTTTCTCTGCCGGGGTATTCCGTGGAGCCGATTTGAGACGTAGTATCCGACTGGCCGCACGCCGTAACGACAGTGCCCCCGATAACCAGAATGGCTAGGACTAAACAGACTAAAAACCGCAGGAGAATACTCTTCTTGCCCGTACTGAAAACTACTTTCATGATATAAAAACCTCAATGTTTATTTGATAGGTGAATCGGTAACGACCTCGTTAATAGTGTAATATATACCTGCTTGCCGTGTCCATGTAATTGACCGCCGCATATGTTCCGTAGCATAATACTGGCAAGAGGTTCATATGAAAAGAAAATTACTGTTTTCAATTCTGCTTCTGGCGGCGTTATTGTTATCGGTTTCAGGGTGTACCGTAGCGGCTAATCAGCATATGCCCCTGGTCCTGCTGACCGATTTCGGCACCGATGACTACCGCGTGCCCAGGCTCAAGGGTGTGATTTACGATACCTATCCCGATGCGCAGGTAATCGATGCTACTCACGGCATTGCGTCCTTTGATATCGCCGCCGGCGCCTATGTACTCGGGCTGACGGCCAAGGAGTTCCCGGGGGGATTCGTGTTCATCGCCTCCGTCGGGGCCCACAGCACCGCCGAGGAAAAGTCGCTGGTATTGACCAATAACAAGGACCAGATTTTCGTGGCGCCGGATAACGGACTGCTTACCTATATTATTAAAGAGATGGGCGTTAAGTCGGTATATGAGGTCTCCAACCAGGCGCTTTTCGACCAGCCCATTTCAACCCTGCCTTTCCATTATTTGCTGGGCAAAGTCGGGGCGCTGATTGCCTCCGGCTATGATCCGGCGGATATCGGGCCGCCGGTTGCCTCTACGGTGATGCTGGACATTCAGGAAGGCGGTATTAGCGACGGCAAGGTAGTCGGCTCGGTGGTGTTTATCGACCATTTCGGCAACTGCCTGACCAACATACCCGGCGACACCTTAAGCGAATACGGACTGAAAATCGGGGATACCGTTCAGATAATCATCGATGGCAATACCATCGCGGCGCAGTACGGCGGGAACTACAGCGACGTTCCCGTAGGGGAGTGCGTTATTATCGTAAATTCGCTGGGAACGGTGCAGCTTTCGATAAACAAGGGCAGTTTCGCCGACTCTTACGGAATCAAGACGGGGATAAAAATCGAGCTTGGGTGGCAATATAGTTTCTTGGTGATTACAAGTACCAATTCAATTTTTCGGGTACTTTAATACATGATGAAAAGTCGCTATTGATTTTTTTTTAGACACTTGGTATTATTATACAAAAGTCCCAATGTACCAATATACCTCGACCTTTAGTACATGTTTGATAATCAGAAAGATATACACGTAAGAATCCCGAAAGAACTCTACACCAAGCTAAAGGTCAAATGTGCCTATAACGGCAGTTCCATGCAGGACTATATAATCAGGCTGATGAACCAGGACATCCAGAGTCCGTCGAGAAAAAAGTCCGTATTGATAGTCGATGATGAAAAGACCATGCGCGAAGGCCTCCGCGACTGGCTCAAGGACAGCTATAACGTGACTACAGCCGAAACGGGTGAAGAGACCATCGATATGGTGAAAAACCAGGAATTCGATGCCATGATTATCGACGTTAGACTGACAGGCAGAAGCGGCATCGATGTCCTGAAAGAGGTCAAACAGATACAACCTAATATTAATTCCATTGTCATGACTGCCTATCCTTCGGTGGATACGGCCGTCGAGGCAATGAAAGCAGGCGCTATAGAATTCATTGTGAAGCCTTTTGCTCCGAGTCAACTTGAAAGGCTAATCTGAAGGCTCCCCCTGAAGCAACAATGAAGAATGGCGGAAAAGAGTAAGGATGCGAATGCGCGCGAAAGCAGGGACAAAGTGGTAAAAAAAGAGGTGAGATATTTAGTTCTCTCGCCTCTTTTGTTTTTGTCTTTTCTATATTTATATCAAAAAGTGTCTTACGTTTCTAATGTTAGGAGGTAAAGCATGGAACCGAAAATAGGTGTGTATATCTGTGATTGCGGTTCGAACATTCTGGGCAAGGTGGATGTTCCCAAGGTCGTGGAGTATATCCAGGGCCTGCCGACGGTGACCATCGCCCGCGAGTACAGGTTCATGTGTTCCGGTCCGGGACAGGACATGATTGAGCAGGACATCAAGGAGATGGGACTCAACCGTGTGGTCGTTGCCTCGTGTTCACCGCAGATGCACGAACCGACCTTCCGCCGCCTGATGCAGCGGGCCGGACTTAATCCCTACCTGTTTGAAATGGCGAACATCCGCGAGCACGCCTCCTGGGTGACCGATGACCCCGATGCTGCCACGGAAAAAGCCAAAGCCTTGGTAAGCGCTGCGGTCAGGAGGGTGTATTACCAGGAACCTCTGGAAACGAGGGAAGTGCCGGTCAATCCCGATACCATAGTTGTCGGCGGCGGTGTCGCCGGAATCCAGGCGGCACTGGAAATCGCCGATTCCGGGCATAAGGTTTACCTGGTGGAAAGGGAGCCGAGCATCGGCGGGCACATGATTCAGCTGGACAAGACCTTCCCCACCCTCGACTGCTCCGCCTGTATCCTTACGCCGAAGATGACCCTGGCCGGTTCCCATCCGTTTATCGAGCTGATGACCTACAGCGAGGTGACCGAGGTCTCCGGCTTCATCGGCAACTTTACCGTGAAGATACGTAAGAAGCCAAGGTACATTGATGTCAATGAGTGCAACGGCTGTTCCGACTGCGAAAAGGTATGCCCGGTGACCGTGCCGTCCGAATTCAATATGAAGCTGGACACGCGCAAAGCCGCCTACCGTCCCTTCCCGCAGGCCGTCCCCAGCGCCTACGTCATTGATAAGCAGGGGAAGTCGCCGTGCTCGTTTACCTGCCCCGCCGGCGTCAATGCTCACGGCTATGTAGCGCTAATCTCGGAAGGCAAGTTCAAGGAAGCTATCGAAGTCCTGCGGCGCACCATGCCTTTTGCCGGGGTCTGCGGGCGGGTCTGCACCCATCCCTGCGAAGCCGAGTGCGAGCGGGGCAAAGTTGACGAGCCCATAGCAATAAGGGCTCTAAAGCGGTTCATGGCCGACTATGAAATGAAGAACGGACGTGAGAAAGCCGCGCCCGCGGAAATAACCAAGAAGGAAAAAATCGCCGTCGTCGGCTCCGGTCCCGCCGGGCTCGCCTGCGCTTACGACCTGGTGAAAGCCGGCTATCCGGTGACGGTCTTCGAGGCTGCTGATAAGGCCGGTGGTATGCTGCGCTACGGGATACCGGAATACCGCCTGCCCAAGAGCATCCTCGATAGCGAGATTGACTATGTTAAAGAGCTTGGCGTTGAGATAAAGACTAAAACTGCTGTTACCGATATTGACGAGCTCAAGAAGCAGGGCTACAAGGCGGTGTTCCTGGCTAACGGCGCCTGGGTAAGTCAGAAGATGAACATCCCCGGCGAAGATGCCAAGGGAGTGATGCACGCCATCGAGTTCCTGAAACAGGCAAGCGAGGGCAAGAAAGTCGAACTCGGCAGCAAGGTTGCCGTGGTCGGCGGCGGTAATGCGGCCGTCGATGCCGCCCGTACGGCGTTGCGCCTGGGCGCTAAAGAGGTCAGCATTATTTACCGCCGTTCCCGGGCGGAAATGCCGGCTATTGCCAGTGAAATCGATGAAATGGAAGAGGAAGGCGTGACGATACGCTATCTGACCAATCCCGTTGAGGTAATCGCCGCCGACGGCAAGCTGAAAAAAGTCAAGTGCATCAAGATGGAGCTGGGCGAGCCGGATGCCTCCGGACGCCGTCGTCCGGTGCCGATTGAAGGGTCGGAATTTGAGTTGGAAATCGATACCCTGATTATGGCTATCGGCCAGGCGGTCAATAAATCGATGCTGCCCGGTAATGTCCAATATTCCAAGTCCGGCACCGTTAACGCCGATGAGATAACCTTCGAGACCAGTGTCAAGGGGGTGTTCGCGGGTGGCGATGTCGTGGCCGGCCCGGCTACGGTTATCGAGGCGATTGCCGCCGGCAAGGAAGCCGCCATCTCCATCGACAGATACATACAGGGCGCCGATATGAAAGAAGGGCGACCCGAGGAAAAAGAGCGCGTCAAGGACGTAAACAAGGAGGGCGTCGCCAAGCAGCCGAGGGCGACCATGTCCAAGCTGCCTGTGGGCGAAAGGACAAAGTCGTTTAAGGAAGTGGAGGCGGGACTCGACGAGAAAGCGGCTATCGAAGAAGCCAGCCGCTGCCTTAACTGCGCCGTCTGCTCTGAATGCTTGCTGTGTGTCTCCGCCTGCGAGCGAAACGCCGTGAGGCACGACATGAAAGAGGAAATCGTCGAGGTCAACGTCGGCAACATCGTGCTGGCGACGGGGTACAAGGAGTTCGACCCCTCCGTGATACAGAATTACGGCTACGGGCGACTGGATAATGTCATTACCGGTCTGGAGTTCGAGCGTATGGTCAACTCCGCCGGTCCCACCAGCGGCAAGATACTGCTGAAGAACGGCGAGGAGCCGAAGAGCGTCGCCATTGTCCACTGTGTGGGCAGCCGCGATATCAATTACCACGAATACTGCTCGTCGGTCTGCTGTATGTACTCGCTCAAGTTTTCACACCTGCTTAGAGAGCACCTGCCCGAGGCGGAAATCTATGAGTTTTACATCGATATCCGCGCGCCGCGTAAGGGCTTCGAAGAGTTTTATAACCGCATCCTGAGGGAAGGAACGATTCTCTACCGCGGCCGTCCCGGTGAAATCACCGACGTACCGGAAACACCTTATGAGGAGGGTAAACTAATCGTCAAGTTTGAGAATACCCTCATCGGTGAAAAGGAGCGCCTGCCGGTCGATATGGTGATTCTTAGCTCCGCCCTGGAGCCCCATGAAGACTCCCGCGAGGTCGCTCGGATATTCAATATCAGCTGCGGCGAAGGAGACTTCTTCATCGAGAGGCATCCCAAGCTCGACCCGGTGGCGACGATGACGGAAGGCGTTTTCATCGCCGGCTGCTGTGAAAGTCCCAAGGACATACGGGACAGCGTCGCCCAGGCTTCGGCCGCGGCGGCCAGGGTACTCGCCCTCATCAGCAAAGGCAAGGTGGAAACCGAAGCTACCATCGCGGAAATCGATGAGGAGCAGTGCTCCGGGTGCCGGGTTTGCAACCTGCTCTGTCCCTATGGAGCGATAACCTACGACGAAGAAAAGAAGGTATCAAAAATCAACGACGCCATCTGTAAGGGCTGTGGGGCTTGTGTAGCCGCCTGCCCGAGTTCGGCCATCAAGCATAAGCACTACACCACGCAAGAAATAATGGCGCAAATCGAGGGAATTCTGGTCTAGGTCCGGTGTAATAGACCTGGAAAGGGGAAAATATGGAAACGGAAACCATCAAAGAAGCCAAGACATTCGTTGATGAAGTGGCCGCCGAGCCCGGCGGAGAAAAGATTAACGAATGTATCCAGTGCGGGGTATGCAGCGGCTCCTGCCCGACCGTAGAATGGTGGCAATACCCGCCGCGAAAAATCATCGCCATGATACGGGCCGGGAAGCGGGACATGGTGCTTTCCAGCACCTCCGCTTTTAACTGTGTCACCTGCTATTCCTGCACGGTACGCTGCCCCCGGAACATCAACCCCACCCAGCTGATTCATGCCGTCGAAGCCATCGCCGAGCGTGAGGGTTATAAGCCGAAAACCCCGACCCTGACGCTGCATCGGGGCTTACGTGACGCGATGAAGCAGGGGCGTGTCTGGGAATTAAGCCTGGCAATGCTTTTCTACCTGAAAACCAGTTTGATAGAAGGGATGAAAATGCTGCCGGTAGCCTGGGACCTGATATCCCGCGGTCTGATGCCGATTTTACCGCCTAAACGGACCAGGAAAGGCGGCAAAGAGGTCACGGCTATCGTGAAGGCGGTCGAGGCAATGCAAAAGAGCGGAGGTGCCAAATGAAAGAATACACTTATTTCCCCGGCTGTGCCATGGCGAGCACCGGGAAGCCGATTCAGGCATCCATGGATGCGGTTTGTGAGGTGCTGGGTATAGAACTCAAGGAGCTCGATGACTGGACATGCTGCGGCTGCCCTGGTGAATCGATTAACGAGCTGGCGGCAGTCGCCATCGCCACACGCAATCTGGCACTGGCGGAAAAAAGCGGTCTCGATATGGTTACGGCTTGCAGCTGCTGCTACCGGAACCTGCTGGCCGCCCACGTGACCTATACCGAAGACCCCAGAATCAGGGAACAGGTCAAGAAAGCCCTGGCGGCAACCAACCTGGAATATAACGGCACTTTACGCGTCAGAAACTTGGTTGACGTATTCGTCAACGATATCGGTCTTGATGTGATTGCTTCAAAAGTCCAGAGGAAATTGACCGGCCTGAAGGTCGCCAGCTATTACGGCTGCCACCAGTCGCGCCCTTACGGTCCGGACGACCATGAATTCCCTGTCTGGCAGGACCAGATAGTCGAAGCCCTCGGCGCCGAAACGGTCTTCTTCCCCTTGAAGGCTCAATGCTGCGGAGGCACGCAGCTTTTCAGTAACAAAAAGATGATTTACAAGCTGCTCTATAAAATCCTCGATAACGTTGAAGAGCACGGCGGCGAGTGCATTTCCAGCACGCTGTGCCCGCTGTGTTTCACCAACCTGGACGCCAATCAGGGGCGGATTAATAACCGTGTGGGCAAGAAATTTGATATGCCGGTGCTGGCTTTGACGCAGCTCATGGGCATCGCTTTCGGCTTGAGTCCCAGCGAGCTCGGGTTTAACAAGAATATCTCCCCGGCCCTTAGAGCGGTTAAACCATATTTGAAGGTACCGGCACAGGAGGTATCGTAATGAGTTGGGAACCGAAGATTGTAGGATTTTTGTGTAACTGGTGCTCTTATCGCGGCGCCGACCTGGCGGGTACATCGCGGATGCATTTCGCGCCCAACGTGAAAGTAATCAGGGTGCCCTGCAGTACCAGGGTGGAACCGTCTTTCGTGGTAAAAGCCTTTCAGTCGGGTGCCGACGGCGTGCTTATCCTGGGTTGCCATCCGGGGGACTGCCATTATATTGAAGGAAATTACAAGACAATGCGGCGCATGCCGCTGTTAAAGAAAATGCTCAAGCAATTCGGCATTGAACCTGAAAGAGTCCGCCTGGACTGGGTATCCGCTTCTGAAGGTGAGAAATACGCCAATGTCGTCAATGAAATGACGGAGAAGGTCAGGGAACTCGGACCGTTCAGGTCGAATAACGGGGAGGGTCAACATGGCAAAAATTAAACTGGCACTGTACTGGGCCTCCAGCTGCGGCGGTTGTGAAATCGCCCAGCTCCAGATAGGTGAAAAACTCTTGAAACTAATAGAGGTAGCCGATATCGTTTTCTGGCCGGTGGCTATCGACGTGAAGTATAAAGACGTGGAAGCCATGCCGGATAAAAGTATCGATGTCTGCCTGTTCAATGGCGCCATCCGCACCTCGGAGCAGGAGCACATGGCAAAAATGCTGCGCGATAAGTCAAAAATAATGATTGCCTACGGCGCCTGCGCCACTTACGGAGGCATTCCGGGTCTGGGTAACCTGTATAACCGTGAGTTGATTTTCAACCGGGCTTATCTGGAAACGCAGTCCACGGATAATGAAAAGAAGGTGACTCCCCAGACCAGTATTGACGTACCGGAAGGGAAGCTCTCTCTCCCTGAATTTTTCGATACCGTGAGAAGTCTGCCGCAAACGGTGGACGTGGACTTCATCATCCCAGGCTGTCCGCCGGAAGAAAAGACCACCTGGCTTGCCCTGGAAGCGCTGATTCAAAACAAGCTGCCGCCCAAGGGCTCGATAATTTCTCATAACGTCAAAGCGGTGTGCGATGATTGCCCCCGCACCAAGAACGAAAAGAAGGTCAAGAAATTCTACCGTCCGTTCCAGGTCGAGACGGACCCGGAGGTCTGTCTGCTGGAGCAGGGGGTACTCTGCGCCGGGGTAGCCACTGCCGGCGGCTGCGATGCCATGTGCCCGAAAGCCAACATGCCCTGCACCGGATGCTATGGTCCGGTTAAGGGAGTTACCGACCAGGGGGTGCATTTTTTGAGCGCGGTGGCGTCGATAATCGATTCCACCGACCCCGAAGAAATTAACAAGATAATCGAGGATATTGCTGACCCGGCCGGCACGTTTTACAGGTACTCGCTGCCGGAATCGCTGTTAAGGAGGGCCAAGATATCATGAAGAAGATAACGATAGACCCGATAACCCGTCTCGAAGGCCACGGTAAGATAGAGATATTTCTGGATGACAAGGGCGGGGTCGCTAATTCATATTTCCAGGTGCCGGAATTGAGAGGCTTTGAGAAGTTCGCCGAAGGTCGCAATTCCGACGATATGCCACAGATTACCGAGAGGATATGCGGCGTCTGCCCGGAAGCGCACCACCTGGCTTCGACCAAAACACTTGATGCCCTCTACCACGTCGACCCGCCCCCGACAGCTAGAAAACTACGTGAAATTTTCTACGATGCCTTCTATGTAACCGACCATACCACGCATTTCTACATCCTGGGCGGCCCGGACTTTGTCATGGGGCCCGATGCCCCGGTAGCCGAGCGCAATATTATCGGCGTTATCGGCAAGGTGGGGCTGGAACTGGGTGGGGCTGTTATCAAAGCCCGCATGCGGAATCACCATGTCATCGAGTTGATTGGCGGCAGGGGTGTTCACCCTGTCTTCGGTCTGCCCGGCGGCGTCAGCAAAAGCATTAATGAAGAAGAAAGAAAAGAAATCGAGGAAATTGCCAAGGAGTCGATAGAGTTCGGCAAGCTGTCGCTGAAGGTCTTCGATGATATTGTTCTCAAGAACAAAGCCTATGTAGATATGATTGTCAGCGATGCTTATACCCACAAGACCTACTATATGGGACTTGTGGATGAGAACAACAAAGCCAACTATTATGACGGCAAGGTCAGGGTAGTTGACCCCGAAGGCAAGGAATTTGCGAAGTTTGCTCCCGCCGAGTATCTCGACCATGTCGCCGAGCATGTTGAGCCGTGGTCCTATATCAAGTTCCCCTTCCTGAAGAAGGTGGGGTGGAAGGGATTTGTGGATGGCAAGGACAGCGGTGTCTTCCGCGTAGCGCCGCTCGCCAGGCTCAACGCCGCCGACGGTATGTCGACCCCGCTGGCACAGGAACACTACGAGAAATTCTACGAGACCCTCGGCGGTAAGCCGGTACACCATACGCTGGCGATGCACTGGGCACGCCTTATCGAGCTGCTTAATGCCGCAGAACACATGCTGGAGCTGATTCGCGACCCTGACATTACCAGTCCTGAAATACGCACTATCCCCGATAAGACTCCCGATGAAGGCGTAGGAATCGTGGAGGCGCCCCGGGGTACGCTTATCCACCACTATATCACCGATGAAAAGGGCGTGATTCAAAAGGCAAACCTGATTGTAGCTACGGTCAACAACGGCGCCGCCGTCAATATGTCGATAGGTAAAGCGGCCAAGGCGGTTATCCAGCCCGGTAAGGAAATCACCGAGGGCATCCTCAACCGGGTAGAGATGGCCTGGCGTCCCTACGACCTCTGCCTTGCCTGCGCTTCGCATGATTTGAATGGCCCTTCACCGGTGCCGATTTACGTGTACGACAGCCAGAAAAATCTGGTGAAGAAACTGGGTGGAGATTAAGTCGCTTTAAAAAGTTTATTAGCAATCATTGATGGTATATAATAGAGAATCAATATAACCTGCTATGCGGTTTAAATGGTTGCTAATATGTATAGTCGCTGGCTGAAAACGCTAAAGAGCCCGCATTTATGGGTGGTTGTAGTCCTGTTTGCGGTGGGTATTATCCTTCACTACCCGCAGCAGATACTCGCGACGGATTCAACCTCTCTGTTTTCCTTCCTCGGTCTTAGCCGCCACGCCGTAGAGCGCATTTTCCTATTATTGCCGATTGGCTATGCCGGATTCTTTATCGGTACGCGGGCGGGACTGGTAAGCCTGGTATTGACCGCCGCCATCATGCTGCCGCGTGTCTTCGTGATATCGCAGTTTTTTGCCGACGCTTTGTTCGAGACTATCGGGGTAATCGTCATCGGCGCTCTCGTGGTTCTATGGATTTACTACGATAGAAAAGGAAAGGAACAAAAACAGCAGATTCTCGCAAACCTCGAGGAATCCAACAGTAAGCTGGAGGCGATGTTAAAGGCTCTGGAAACGAACCACCGGCGGCTTAAGGAGACTCAGGCGCAGGTAATCCAGGCGGAGAAACTTACGTCGCTGGGGCAGCTGGCGGCATCCATCGCTCACGAAATCAATAATCCTCTATCCGGTACACTGGTTTACACCCAGCTGCTGGCCAGGAAGGTCGAGAGAGGCGAAGCCGATAATGAAGTTACCCTCGACTACCTGACCAAAATGGAATCCGAGCTTGTCCGTAGTACTAAACTGGTACAGAACCTGCTCAATTTTGCCCTCCAGTCGACGCCGGAATATCAGCCGGTTAACATGAATACCGTTGTCAATCATGCCCTGGACCTGGTATCGCACTCGGTTGAGGAGCAGGAGATACGGGTCTTCAATGAGCTCGACCCCTCATTGCCGGAAATCATGGCCGACCCCGGTCAGCTTCAGCAGGTCTGTCTTAGTCTGATAATCAATGCCGTTCAGGCCATGCCCCAGGGAGGCAGACTGACCTTGCGTACCTATGTCAGCAATTCCAAAGTCAAGCTGGAGGTGCAGGATACCGGAACGGGAATTCCTCCGGAAAATATCGGCAAGCTCTTTACTCCCTTTTTCAGCACCAAGGCGGACGTAAAGGGGGTCGGGCTGGGGCTGGCGGTAGCCTACGGCATTATCCACCGGCATAAGGGCAGGATAGAAGCCCACAGCAAACTGGGGGAGGGCTCAACATTTACGGTTACGATGCCACTGTCAGAGGGGTCGCTTGAAAAAGACGGCTAATCATGTATGTTCCGGTCCCGCCTGTAATTTATAGTTGAATATCTGTTAAAATATAGGGTTGAATAAACGCTATTGATGGTTTCTGGATATGCAGCTTGATTAATCCGGTTATTAAACGATGGAGATAGCCGTCGGGAGGTTGAAATTATGGAACAGACTTTTATAGGACTGACGATAAAGCAGATAATCATTGCCCTGGTCATAATCGTGGTTTTTTGCGGGCTGGCATGGTTTATACGGTTCGCATTAGAAAAATGGGGTAAAAGATTTACGGAAAAGACTCGCACTAAACTGGATGATGCCATTCTATCGGTGATGCGGAAACCCGTTATCATCATTATCGTCCTGCTGGGCTTTTACATAGCGGTGGTGACTCTGCCGCAGAGTGAAGCTGTATGGTCGTACACATTGAAAGGACTGGCCACGGCGCTTAGCCTGCTGGGTATTTTTTCCGCCGTCGCTTTACTCGATACCATCATCAGGTGGTACCGTCGTAGGGCTACCGCAGAAAAAACCGGTGTAGGTTTGAGTATGCGCCTGGTAACTCTCTGCTGGGTAGTAATGATACTGGCGGCTATCTGGCTGGCGGTGATGGCCGTATTGAGTATCTGGGGGATGAATGTCAGTATCGTAACCGGCTGGCTCGGTGAATACGGCTGGCGCATTGCGCTTATCGTCGGTATTGCCGTGCTGGCTATCATCAGTGTTGGAGAAATTATCCCGAGAGTGGTGGTACGGACCTTAACCCGCCGACCTGGAGAAAGAAAAGACGAGGTCAAAAAAAGAAGCGACACTCTGGCTAAGGTGCTAGTCAGTACCAGCCAGGTTTTTATAGTATTCATCGCTATCTTTATGATTCTTTCCGAGCTACAGATAGATATCGCGCCTATCCTGGCCGGTGCCGGCGTCGTGGGTATCGCTATCGGTTTTGGTGCTCAAGGCTTGATCAGGGACCTAGTAGCGGGCTTTTTTGTCATCATAGAAAACCAGTACCGTGTCGGTGACATTGTTAAAATCGCCGACGTCGGCGGTATCGTCGAAAGCATAAATCTAAGAAGGACTGTGCTTAGAGACCTCGACGGTGTTGTTCATGTTGTACCTAACGGTGAAATCCGGGTGGCTAATAATATGACCAAAGAACTATCAAGGGTGAATTTTAACGTCAGTGTGGGGTATGGGGAAGATTTGGACCATGTGATTAGCGTAATCAACCGGGTTGGTCAAGAACTTGCTGAAGATCCTGAATGGAAGGAAGTTGTTCTTAGTGCGCCTAAGGTATTGAGAGTAGATAATTTTGGCGATTCAGGTATTGATATCAGGGTAGCTGGGGATACGCAGCCGATGCGCCAGTGGGATGTAGCCGGCCAGCTTCGGTTGAGATTGAAGAGAGAGTTCGATAAAGAGGGTATTGAAATCCCCTGGCCTCACACCAAGTTGTATTTCGGCAATGCGCTGCCGGCGCCTGATTCCGGGAAAAAAGCCAAAGATAAATAACGTCGGTCAAAGAGAGGCGAGTATGAGAAAATATGCCTCGTTCCTGGACTACGTGTCTGTTGCCTGTGGCACCAAAAATATTGAACTGAACCTTCTTTCAGGACTGCTCTCGGATGAGGCTAAATCTATTTCTGGGTGATGAGCGATGGCTGACTTCAATGAAATAGAAGAGGCGAGAACGTTGCTGGGGCTTGGTAAGTCAGCGACACTGAAGGAGATAAAAAGGGCTTATAGAAAGCTGGCGCATCGCCATCACCCCGATAAGCATGGTAGCGATAATATCGCCGAGAGCGAGACTATGAAACAACTAAACCGGGCATATAAGCTGCTTCTGGATTACTGTAATGATTACAAATATAGCTTCGGAGAGGAAGATGTTGCCCGTACCTATCCCCAGGAAGACTATTTAAGGACTTTCAAAGAAAAGTGGTATGACAGTATATAGGTAAAAACGCAAACCGATTTGAGGGGGAGCCATGAATAAAGTCGAAAAAGTCGTTGTTATAGGTTGTTCAGGCACCGGTGCACTGGCGGCGCGCATGCTAAAAAATCTTGCGCCCTCTGTGGATGTATCTATAATCAGGGAAGAGGAGGAGCCGGGCTTACTGACCAGATGCGCTACGCCGTATATCTGTTTTGGGCATGTACTCACGGACCCTTCTTACAAAGATGATGGTATCTTCACCAAAGCCGGTATAAACCTGGTCAATATAAAAGCCGAAAAAATTGATAGAAAACAGAAGATGGTAACCACTGCCGATGGTAAGGATTATTACTACGACAAACTGGTTCTGGCTACCGGGGCCAGGTCTGTAGTGCCTCCTATCCCGGGAGCCGAACTGCCCGGGGTTTTCACACTGCGTACGAGCGGTAGTGCCATTGATATTCTCCAGTGGTTGAATACCAAGCGGGTAAAGAGCCTGGTCCTGGTGGGCGGTGGTGCTATTAGTGTCGAGATTGCCTACCTGGCTAAACAGCATGGTATCAATGTGACAATGATAGAAATACTGGAGCATGTTCTATCAAAATCATTGGACCCGGATATGAGCGAGGATGTGGAGAGCTACATGAAAGAGCAGGGTGTAGACCTGCGTTTAGGTGAACAGGTCAAGGAAATTAGCGGCAATGGAAAAGTCCAGGGCGTGTCACTGGCATCAGGTGAAAGAGTTAATGCGGATATGGTGATTATCTGTGTCGGGGCTGAACCTCGCAGTGAATTGGCTGAAAAAGCCGGGCTTGAAATGGGTGAACTGGGGTTGAAAGTCAACAAGTATCTGGGAACTTCCGACCCTGATATTTTTTCCGCAGGCGACCTTGTTCAGTATTCAAGTTTTATTACGGGTAAGCCGATAAGAGGACAGCTGCGACCTAACGCTGTAATTGGCGGCAGAATAATCGCTAAAAATATCCTCGGATACGGTATTGAATATCCTCCTCTCATTAACAGCTTCGCCACTAAATTCTTTGAGAAATCTATCGCCGGAACGGGCATCACCGAATCAGAGGCAGTAAATAACGGTATCAGTGCAGTCAGCTCAATACAGTCTTCGGCAAGTCAGCACTCTATGATGAGAAGCAGAAAACCCTATAAAATTAAGTTGATTTTCGATAAGGAAGATAAAAGAATTATCGGCGGACAGATTGTAAGCGATAGCGAATGCCCGATAAAGCATATTGATGCATTGGCCGTGGCTATAAGAGCGCGCTGGACTTCTCTCGATTTATCGACATTGCGGTGCGCCGGCCAGCCGGAGTTATCCCCGGACCCGGGTATGGAACCGATAGCACTAGCTGCTGAAACCGTCGAAAAAATGTTAGGTTAGAAATATATACGTAAGTGGTTTCAACTGGTAGTAGTCCCATTATTTCTACCGGGCATTTTTTACTCTGAATCTCGTCTGGCTTAACTAAATTGCTAGTACGCAATACTATACTTCCTGCCGCCTAATTACTTGTTTATTAAAATGTATATGCGTATTCAAATGTCATAATTTTGTAATATTTATCTCCTCCTTTTTATAACTATTCCACCATAGAACCTCTAAAATTGCGGAGTGATGAAAACAAACGGAACTCCAATAATATCAGAAGAACCGGGACAATCGGGTTCCGGTGTTAGAGCAAACGTAGCCAGAATCTTACTTGAACATGCCAGGAATGGCCACAATATGCAGGGCAATCTTTCCCAGAGAGAAATAGCGACGATTTTGGGTGTAAACATATATCAAGTCTATTCGTCAATCCAGTCTTTGTATCATGAAGGACTAATCGGCCTTGAGTGCCGTCGCATTATAATCAAAAAGAAGTTACTCCAAAAATTAGCCAATACGTCCCGATAAAAAAGAGTACGGGAACGTATAACAGCACTATCAACAAAATATGAGATGGCTACTTGCAGGGGTAATGAGCCCATCTTCAGCTCGTGGACTTAAGATAGACTGGCCGCTGGAGCTTCCGTTCAAAGTTATGGTTTAAGTTTTTCCAGCAACTCGTTGAGTCGAACTGTAGCTACGGCAGTGACTTTATCCGCGCCACCATAGTAGAGGTGCAGGGTATTCTCAATTACAGCGGCGCCGCAGGAGAAAACGGCATTATTAACAATACCGTTTCTCTCATAATCCGTTTCAGGTTCCAGGATAGCTGTATAAGTACGTCCGATAATACGCATGGGGTCGTTCAGGTTTAATAGTGCCGCTTTAATTTCGTAATAAGCATGGTTAATGGTCACCCCATGATAAAGCAAAAGCCAGCCGTGTGGTGTTTCAATAGGCGGTCCGGCGATGCCGATTTTCTGGTGGACACGCGGCATAGGCCTGGGTGTCATGAGAACCTGCCCGTAAATCCACCTGTTGCCGTCAAAGTCCAGGTCATCAACAAAATCCACCCAGATGCTGTCACCGAGGCGGTGTAAAATTACATATTTACCCTCTATTTTCTTGGGAAATATCGCGGCATCTTTATCAGCTAAATCAGGGGGAGAAATCAATACCGGTTCGGCCCAGTCCCATTGTTTTGCTAAAAAATCATCCAGTTTGATGTGTGTAAGTGCTACTCTAGGAGGATTTTTGCCGCTGAAGGCGGTATAACACATGTATAGATTATCTCCTATTCGGGTTAATCGGGGGTCTTCACAGCCGGAGTTGCCCCCCGCTACCTGCTTCATCTCGAAGTCCTTTCGCGGTACGTATACAGGGTCAGGTAGCCGTTCAGTAATCCGCGTGCCGTCGGCGCTGGAAGCATACCCCAGAACGGAGGTATTATCATTCGACATAGCCCGGTAAAGAAGGTGAACCCTGCCTTTTTCATAAATAACCCCCGGATTAAAAGTTGCCTGGGCTTCCCAAGGATTTTGGTCGTTGGGTGTGAGGATAGGATTATCAAAAAAGCGTTTGAGTTTTACAGTATTAACTTCAATTCCCAGTATTTCACGTACCATCTGGTCTAAATTGATGGTCGCCGCGGCACAGGTGGTATCCGCCGCGCCGTAATACATATACAGCTCTTTACCCCTGACAACAGCACCGGTTGGGAAAACGATGTTCGGGACGCGTCCGTATTTTTCATATTCCTGTCGCGGTACCAGGAGAGGTTTCTTGGTACGGCCGAGCACCTCGGTGGGGTTATATAAACTCAATAATGCGGCTTCTACGCCGAAAACAGGTGGCGGATTGAAGTAGTTCTGAATATGACTGTAGAGTAAAAGCCAACCGTATTTGGTCTTAATGGGAGGCGCCCCGACCTCAATCTGGTCTTGGTCTTGCCGTTCCAGAGGAATGGTGCGTGAATTTAGCGATTCGTACCACTTGTCCCAGTAATTTTGCGACCAGATTTCAGTTTCGTCATCAAAATAGGCAACGGCGATTTTAGCTGGAGGATTGTCCGTGTTTGCCGTGAGCACGGCGGCAATTTTCCCATTGATTCTTTCGGGAAAAAGCGCCATAGCCTTGGCGTTGAAAGTAGTAACAGGATGTTTGGCTTCAATCTGTTTAAAATCACTGGTAATAGCTACCCCGACTCTAATACCATCGGCAGTGAAGGGATATTTAGATAGAGCCGTGTAAAAAATATAGTATTTACCATCCAGGCCGGTAACGCGCGGGTCCTCGCAGCCGAACTGCTCCCACTCCTCCTCCGGTCTGATAAGCTGGTAACGGTCATTAAAGTGAATACCGTCACTACTCGAAGCACAGCCAATGGACGAGACATTCCTGTGAGGTCCTCCGTTGCTTAAAGCCGATGATTCAGCGCGATACAAGAGATATATCTTACCCTTATGCTTGACAGGGCAACCGTTAAAGGTCGCCTCTCCCTCCCAGTTGTTATCAGGGTCGGGTATTAAAACTGGGTTCTCGTCAGAGCGTTTAAAGCGAATCATGCCCAAAATCCTTTCTCTTTTTTTACAGACTTTCCTAAATACGCAGGGTAGATTTTACAAATTTCAGCATGTTTTTCCCGCACTGCGGACACACACCCTTGATAGCATGCCTCATGTTTTTGAAAACTACACGACGCGGGTTTTTAATAACCCGCTTTTGCCGGCATTTAAGGCAGAATCCATCTACACGTTTCATTGTCTTATCTGCATCAGAAGAAGGCGGTACGCTTATGCTCCGGCCGGTCGACTCTTTATGGTTTGCGGCGAGCTCCTCGACAAAGCCGTTTAGTTTTACCGAGGCAACGCCGACTATCTTATCAGCCCCTCCATAGTATACAAACAAGCGTTTGTTAATTATGGCAGCCCCGCAGGGATAAACCACGCCGGCTTTCCAGCCTTCGTTTTCATACCAGGCGTTAGGCTCAAGAATAGGTTTCCTGCTTCGAGCCAGCACCTTGGTCGGGTCTTTCAGGTCCAGCAGCATCGCCCCGATTTTATAACGGTAGCCGTCATTCTTACCAACCGCCTGATAAACAAGCAGCCAGCCATATTTAGTTTTTAATGGTGGCGGTCCTGCCCCAACCTTGTGGCTGTCCCACTCTGAACTCGAGGTCCTTATAGGTATTTCATACTGTCCGGTCAGCCACTTTGTTCTGCCGTCAAAGTCCAGGTCGTCAACGAAGTCAATAAGTATATTCGGATAAATCCGATGAAAAATAACGTATTTCCCATTTATTTTTTCCGGGAAAATACAGGCATTCTTGTCCACGATGTGGGGGGGAGAGATAAGGACGGGTTTTTTCCAGTCCCACCGCCGGGCAAGAAAGTCATCAACATGAATCGAGGTCAATGCCACGCGGGGGGGATTGCGCCCGTCATAAGCGACATAGGTCATATATACACGTTCATTAATTCTGGTCAGGCGCGGGTCTTCACAGCCCCCCATACCCCCGCCTCCCGAAACATAGATACCCGAAGTCCCTGTACCAGGCTGGTAAACCGGGTTGATTCCTTCGAATGGTTCTCTAGGGGAGTACACCGGCTTATCGAGGCGTTCCTGAATATGCATCCCATCCGTGCTGGAGGCGTAGCCTAACATGGAGACATCCGTTTCACCAATTGCCCGGTAAAGAATATGTACCTTGCCGCCTTCATAAATAGCGGCGGGATTAAAGGTGGCTTTTGTCTCCCACCAGCTATCGGGTCTGGGGGTCAAAATAGGATTACCTTTATACCTTTCCAGTACCAATGGAATGTTTTTTACTAATTGTTTCGTCATTATTCCGTGTTGTTTTGTCATTATCCCGGCCATTTTCTTCCACCCCCTTTGTCAGCGACTTGTGTTTACCGGTTATTCAGTATTTTTATTAAGTAAGTTCTTCGTTTAGTTCATCCAGCCGAGCCAGGACTTGTTTATTAGGAGGAATATCACTCATGGATGCCCCATGATGTTCCAGGCGTATCATGCCGTTTTTATCAATCACAAATAGAGCTGGCATCCTGCCCATTTTCAGGAGATTAACCTCCTGCCCGAACTTTTTAGCAATTGTGTGGGCGGGGTCAGGTATGCCAATAAAAGGTATCTTTTTGCTGCGCCAGTAGTCCGAGAGCTGTTTAGTGTTTTCAGGTCCTACAGCAATGACTTCTGCATCACGGTCAATGAATTGCTGATAATCCTGACGCAACTGCGCCATATGCTCCCGGCAGTATGGTCAGCCCAAACCCCGATTGAATACCAGCACCACATGCTTCTTGCCTTTATAATCCGCCAGCCTTATTAATCTTCCATGTGTATCGTTAGCAAAAAAGTCCTTTGCAGAAGCAGCGGTTTTAGTATTTGTCATTACAATGGCCTCCCCTAAGAGTAATTACCTCTGGATATGGCTGGTAAAGAAGCGGTAATATCATGCACCTAAATCTTGGAAGTGGGGCTCTAGAAGGCATTACAGTCTTGCTTATGTCCCTTAAAAATTTTAGATTACGGCCAGTGGAAAAGTTATAAAACCAGCGGGAAAAACGTTACAAAATCGTGACATTTCCTGGCTGGGTTTAAAATCAGGGAAGGCGGTATTTGTGAATCGGGGATGGTTTTATGAAAAAAATGACATATTTTTGTAATTATTCCGGGGCCTATTTTATGACTTTTCCATCAGTAGCTATATAAAATCTCTAAATCAGGCAGTCTGGAGGGACGGGTAATGACACTAACGCTAATAAAAGAAGAGAGGATTTTAAAAAATAGGGCAGGGGATGATTCATTAAGGACCGAAGAGGTCATGGCGTTTTGCCCCCGGTGTAAAGCCCTCCAGACAGTCTGGCTTCAAGGGAATATTATGATGCCGACACGCAAATTTAGTCAGGCAGGGGGCCGGATTTATCATAATTGTGGCTCAAATCAACCGTGCATTCTATATTCTTAATGTTTAATATAACCCACAGATTGACGATATATAGTCTTTAAAAGGAAAGCTAACTCCCACGGGAAAGTGTGCCGTTATGAGGTCTGGTTAATTTTCGGTCTCGTCGATAATGTACCCGGTCTTGGGCACGGTACGAATAAGGGCGGGATTATCCGGGTCTCTTTCCATCTTGTGTCTAAGTCGACTAATCCAGGTTCTTAATATCTGAACATCATCACGATATTCCGGCCCCCAGACTCTTGTTAGCAGGTCCCCGTAAAGCATGAGTTTGCCTCGGTTGCGGGCAAGCTCACTCAATAGCAGCCACTCGATACGGGTTAGTTGAATTTCCTGGTCGTCAACAACGACCATACGGTTTCTTAAATTGATGGTTAAGTTTCCCAGAGTTATTGATTCAATGATTTTTCGGTCTTCCGCGGGTGCCAGACGCCGCCTGACGGCTTCAATACGGGCGACCAGCTCATCGGGATTAAAGGGTTTGGCCAGATAATCATCAGCGCCCATTTTCAAACCCTTGACCTTATCAACATTGGTTTCCTTGGCGCTTAAAATAATAACCGGCACCGGGGATACTGCCCGGATCTGCTTTAGAGTTTCAAAGCCGTCCATACCAGGCATAACAACATCGAGTACAAGCAGGTCCGGTTCCTGTGTCTGAACCTGGGCTAAAGCCTCCGAGCCGTTATTGGCGGATAGCACTTCATACCCCGAAGCCGTGAGTTTCACCTGAAGGAACTGGAGTATATGCGGCTCATCATCAACTATCAGTACGCGAAACTGCTTCATTATTCCATCCTGTAAGTATAAGCTGCAAACAAATGATAATCAGTGGTTTGGCAAAATGTCAAATACTATTGATTTTTCCAACCTGTCATCTCCACTAACCTGATAAAGTCGATACAAGTAAAATGTCATAAAACTGTTATATTTTTTATATGATATTTATGACACTTTCATAACGTATAACGTATAATAGGTATAATCTACTACCAGACACCAGTAGTAAATTTTATAGCGCCAGAAGACTGGTGGATACCTATGAATGCAACAGTAAAGAAGAAACTCGTGCTTGTGGTGGATGATGAGCCCGGGGTTCTTACTTTCATTGAAATAGACTTAAAGCTCCGTGGTTTTAGTGTTATCACGACGGTTTCCGGCGAGAAGGCACTGGAGTTGGTTACATCAAAGAAACCAGATATATTATTGCTGGATATGATAATGCCGGAGATAGACGGTTTTGAGGTGTTGAACAGGCTGCGGGCTTTTTCAGATTTACCGGTAATTGCTTTTAGCGCCAGCCCGGGGAATCAGGACCCGGCAATACTTGCGGGCGCCAACGATTTCATTCACAAACCGTTCGATCCCGACGAGGTTGAACAGAAGATTACTGTTCTCTTGGAATAAAAAAGACTGAAAAGCTTATTTAGTTTTCACACGTGTAGGTAGAGAAAAGGAAAAGACAGAACCTTTATCCGACTCCGATTCCACCCAGATTTGCCCGCCCTGTGCCTCCACCAGTCGTTTGCATACCACTAATCCCAACCCGAGACCCTGGCGTGGTTTACCACCTCTTTCCAGCCGTTCAAAGGGTTCAAATATTTTTTCAAGGTCTTCCGGAGGTATACCCATGCTGTTATCGGCTATTCTGGTGATGACCTTGCCATTCTCTTTCCGCGCTGATACTTTTATTTCACTATCTTCATGGGAATATTTGTTGGCGTTCTCGAGGAGATTATAGAGAATTCTCTCCACTCTTATCGGGTCGGCTTCAACGGTAGGTAAATCGGTTGGAAAATCTATCAGAAATCGACGTTCGCCCCGGGCTTTCAATCGACTTATAACAGTCTCTGTGATACTTGGTATATCAACCGTCTCACGATGAAGCTGGAGACGCCCGGCCTGATACCTTGAAAGCTCCAGCAGGTTTTCCAGAATGGTGGCCAGTGAACCAGCACCCTCGATGGCATTTTCCAGGAGGATGCGTTTGTTTTTGGTGGATATACCTGCGGACATAGCTGTCCTTAAAGAACCTGTAATCACCGTCATGGGAGTGCGGAGTTCGTGTGAAACAAGGCCGATAAACTCATCTTTGAGTTGTTCCGCTTTTTTACGTTCCGTAATGTCCTGCCCCTGCGCGATGGTGGCAATAACCGTTTTGCCATCTTCGGCGTATAGGTTAGCGGAATTCCACAAAAGGATATAAACAGCGCCGTCCTTGTGCTTGATGGGAATTTCTACTACTTCCCACCGTACTCCTGAAGTGGCTTTGTGGATGTGCTTCATGGACTTGTCACGGCTGTCATCCGGGAAGAGGATGTCCAGAGTATTACCTAATACTTCTTTAGCGGTACGCCCTGTGAGTCGTTCAAAGGCATGGTTAAACCTGGTAATTTTAAAGTCCGGGTTCCAGACGATAATCGGGGCGTTGGCGTAATTAATAAGATTATCCAGATAGTCGCGTGTTTCACGGAGTTCTTTGGTACGTTCTTCAACACGTGTCTCCAATTCGACACGAGCTTTATTTAATTCTTCCTGCGCCTGCTTGTGTTCAGAAATTTCTGCCTGTAAAGCTATATTAACTTCAGCCAGTTCTTTAGTACGCTCTTGGATGCGTATCTCCAGTTCCTCCCGGATTTTACGCAGAGCCTCCTCGGTTTTTTTACGCTCGGTTATATCATGAACCATGCCTAAAGAGCGGACAATCTTACCTTGTTTATTCTTTACATGGTTGCATTTTTCATGGACGAAGCGTACTTCGCCGGTGTCTTTCCTGATAATTCTATGCTCAATCTCATAACCGTCCTTCCCCTCGCTTACGGAACTGGAGTAAGCGTTATCCACGGCAGCACGGTCATCAGGGTGAACGGACTCCAGGAAAGCCTCATATGTAGCGTTGAATTCCTGCGGTTTTAAACCAAAAATGCGGTACACCTCATCAGACCAGGTCAGGGTATTCCCGGCAAGGTCAAACTCCCAGCTGCCCAGACTTGCTATTTCCTGTGACCGTTTTAACATGTCCTCGCTTTGCAGCAGCCTTTTCTCCACGCTTCTGTGCTCGTTAATCTCTTTTTTAAGGTCGAGGTTGACCTCTTCTAATTGGGCGGTGCGTTGTTTCACCAATTCTTCAAGGTGTTCCCGATAAGTGATAAGCTCCGTTTCATGTTGCTGGCGTGTAACCAGTTCTTTATTAGCTTCCTGGGTTTTTTTACGAAGGCTGGAAGATAGGTAGCTGATAACAATACCAACAAATAAAAATATCAGAGCAATTGGTACTTCGAAGATATGGAACGATAAGAAACTGTGGAGCGGCGGTAAGAAATAATAATCGAAAGCTATCACACTGATGATACAGCATAAAATTGACGGACCTAACCCGAAGAAAAATGCGGTCACTACGATAGCCAGAATGTAAGTAATGGGTACATTGGCAGGAATGATATCCGGTTGTGCCAATTGCTTAAACCAGGTAGCTAAGGCAACGACTCCTACCGCGAAGGTGTAGCCGAACCAATGATGATAAATGAATTTGCCTATTTTTCTTAATATACTCATGGTTGATAATTTGTTCATATATTTTATATCTGATTTCAATATTAGCATTATTCATTCGCAGAGACAATCAGAGAGTCTTTGTTTTTCTGCACTCATGGGTAATGGGTGTATGGTTGATAGTCAATAGGTGTTTAGCCAACAAATGCTATAAATTTGTAACACTTTTACTAGTCGCGATATAACTATTTAACCCGGGGAAGGCTAAAATGCTCTTGAGAGGCAGATTTGTTATATCCATACGCAAGATTTCTTTTAATGCCCCGGATATTAAAAAATTAAGGAGAGACTTTAGTGTTTAAAAGGTTGCTGGTGCCACTGGACACTTCAGAACTGGCGGAAATAGCGCTACCCTACGCGAGGGAGTTAGCCATAAAATTGGGGGCGGAGGTTATCCTGATGCATGTGAGAACGCTGGCCGATACTCCAGACAAGCCGGACCATAAGGCTTATATGAGTAAAACGGCGGCGGAAACAGAGCAGATAATTAGAAAATCTGGTTCGCTGCCCGCGGGAGAAAAAATTAAGGTAGCAACGGCGATTGTCGGTCCGCCGAGCCTGATAAACCATCCTGCCGAGGGAATAGTAGATTATGCCGAGAAAGTAAATGCCAGTATGATTGTGATGGCCACGCACGGCCGGTCCGGCATCAGCAGGTGGGCTCTGGGAAGTACGGCTGATAAGATAGTACGGGTTTCCAAATGCCCGATATTGCTTATCAGGAAAAACCTTGAAGTAACCGGGGAAGTCAGTTTGGAGAAAATACTGGTTCCAATCGACGGGTCTAAAGCCAGTGAAGAGACGCTGCACTATATTGCGAACCTCATTCCCAAGTTAAAGGCCAAGGTTAATCTTTTAACCGTTGTTGAACCGTTGTACCATCTTTACCCTTGGTCTGATGGATTCAGTTTTTATGGTGCAGCAGGAATTATACGAATACCTTACTCTAAAAAAGAGATGGGACCTTATAAAGAGATTGCTGATAAATTTATCGGGGACGTGAGTGATAAGCTTAAAGAAAAAGGTGTCGATGTCAATTATGAAGTACGACTGGGTCCGGTTAGTGACGAGATAATCGAGGCGGAGGAAGAAATAAATCCTGACATAGTCATCATGTCAACACACGGTCATTCAGGGTTCGGCCGCTGGGACCACGGCAATGTCACTGATAAAGTTCTACATGCCGGGAGCAAACCGCTATTGCTGGTCAGACCGCAGCTATCGCAGTCTACTTAAGTAATATTGTTGGTACAAATTTGAATAAGTTAAGGAGAAATTAATGATAGCAAATAAAACAAAACAACGTGCGCCGGCTACGGTTAAAAAAGCAGCAACAGCAACTATAAGAACGCTGGTTAACGACCTGTGCAGCGAGGACGGGCTGGTAAGAGTGCGGGCGCGCAAGCGTCTGGTAGCGCTGGGGAATCAATCCGTGAGACCGCTGAAAAAACTTCTGGGAAGTAAAAGAGAATGGGTACGCTGGGAGGCAGCTAAAGCACTCGGGCAAATCGGCGACCCCGCGGCAGCTCAAGCGCTGATAAAAGCTCTGGAAGACAACATGTTTGATGTTCGCTGGCTCGCGGCAGAAGGGCTGATTTATATGGGGAAAAGTGCCCTCGTTCCCTTGTTGCAGGCGATAAGGGAACGTCCTGACTCTTTCTGGCTTAGAGAAGGCGTGCACCATGTACTGCACGATGTAAATAACGGAAAAATTGTTGAGATAATACGACCGGTAATCATCGCCTTGGAAAGTTTTGAACCATCGGTGGAGGCACCTCCGGCTATCGAGAGAGCCCTAGAGGTGTTAAACAAAAAGTAAGATTCAAGCAGTTACGGTGGATGAATATCACCGGGCGAAAAATTCAAGCGACCGCATTGGAGTAAAGTGGTTGAAACGTCCCAGCGGCAACTGAAGGACTTAAGCGTTGCCGAAATACAAAAGCATTTACAGACTTCCGCAAATGGTCTTAGTAAGACAGAGGCGGAGCACAGGCTGGCGCAGTACGGCTATAATGAGCTTCCAGAAAAGAAAGTCAACACTTTTTTAAAATTCCTTTCATATTTCTGGGGGCCAATCCCTATTATGATAATAATAGCGGCGGTCCTCTCCGGAGCGTTGCAACGCTGGCCGGACCTTGGCGTTATTTTAGCGCTGCTGTGTCTAAATGCTATCGTAGGTTTCCGCGAGGAATACCAGGCGGGCAACGCCGTAGCTGCGCTTAAGGCGAAACTGGCAATCCAGGCTAATGTCAGGCGAGACGGTAAATGGTCCGGCATACCGGCGCGGGAACTCGTTCCCGGTGATATCATTCGTCTGCGTATCGGCAACATAATACCTGCGGACGCCAAGCTCCTAGAAGGAGACCCGGTACAGGTAGACCAGTCTGCCCTGACCGGTGAATCACTGCCGGTTGAGCACAAAACTGGAGACACCGTTTATTCCGGTTCTATCCTGAAGCAGGGCGAAATCGACGCTATAGTATATGCTACGGGCAAGGACACTTATTACGGCAAGACCGCCCAGTTGGTAGAGACGGCTGAAACACGCAGTCATTTACAACGTGCCGTTCTTAAGATTGCCGACTATCTTATTGTCATTGCCGTAGGATTGGCGATATTGATATTAGGCGTTGCCTTTTTCCGCCACGACCCGATACTCCAGGTACTGCAATTCGCGCTGGTTCTGACTATCGCGGCTGTCCCGGTAGCTATGCCGGCGGTGCTTTCGGTAACCATGGCGCTGGGGTCCAAAGTACTGGCGGCCAAGCAGGCTATCGTTACTAAGCTAACCTCTATCGAGGAAGTAGCCGGTGTCGATGTTCTCTGTTCCGATAAGACAGGTACGCTAACACAAAGCAAACTAACCATAGGAGACCCTTTCACCGTTAGAGGCACTGCTCCGGAACAGGTGATATTAAACGGGGCCCTGGCATCAAGGGAGGAAGATAAGGACCCCATCGACCTGGCTGTATTAAGTGGCTTAAAAGACGTGAAGCAACTGGAGTTATATAAGATAGGTCACTTCCAACCCTTTGACCCGGTACATAAGCGTACCGAAGCGACTGTAAAAGATGAAAATGGTCATGAATTTAAAGTCGCCAAAGGCGCTCCACAGGTAATTCTGGCGCTCGACCCTGATGCCGCTGAAATACAGTCCCGGGTCGATAAGGCGGTCAACGAATTTGCTGTGCACGGCTTCCGCTCGCTCGGAGTGGCGCGGACCAATGAGGAAGGTCAATGGCAGCTCCAGGGGATTATCCCAATGTTTGACCCGCTGCGGGAGGACTCCAAAACCACGATTGATGCTACTAAAGATATGGGGTTGAATATAAAAATGCTGACCGGTGACCAGGTAGCTATAGCCAGGGAAATAGGGCAGCAGCTGGACCTGGGTACAAATATTATGGATGCCAGTATTTTCGAAAGTACCAGGCAACATGAAACCGGGCAGATGGCGGAAGCAATCGAAAAAGCCGACGGCTTTGCACAGGTTTTCCCCGAACATAAATATCATATAGTTGATGTGCTACAGAAAAGCGGGCATATCGTGGGTATGACCGGCGACGGTGTTAACGATGCTCCGGCTTTAAAGAAGGCCGATGCCGGTATCGCCGTTGCCGGTGCTACTGATGCCGCACGAGCTGCTGCTGATATCGTGCTTTTAACTCCCGGACTTTCGGTCATTGTCGATGCAATCAAAGAAAGCCGTAAAATATTCCAGCGTATGATTAACTACTCGACCTACCGTATCGCCGAGACTGTCCGGGTCTTATTGCTGATGACCCTGTCTATCATGGTCTTCAATTTCTATCCGGTAACGGCGATTATGATCGTACTTCTGGCAATATTGAATGACGGGGCTATCCTGTCAATCGCCTATGATAATACGTGTTATTCTGATAAACCAGAGGTCTGGAATATGCGAACGGTTTTGGGCGTGGCAACGTCTTTGGGTCTGATAGGGGTAATTGCGTCCTTCGGGCTTTTTTACCTGGGTGAAAACGTCTTCAATCTAAGCAGAGACTCAATCCAGACCTTAATGTATCTGAAGCTATCGGTGGCCGGTCATCTTACGGTATTTGTTACCCGCACCCGGGGGCCTTTCTGGACTATCAAGCCGGCCCGCATATTACTGCTGGCGGTAATAGGCACGCAAATGGTAGCTACCTTAATTGCAGTTTACGGGCTGGGAATGACCCCCATCGGATGGGGGTGGGCCGGGGTGGTATGGGGATACGCTCTAGCCTGGTTCCTGGTGAATGACATGGTGAAGCTATTGGCATATAGATTGTTTGACCGGCAGCATACCAGCTTATTGGTAAAAAAATGCTGAAAATAGAAGGAAATACAGGCTGGCAGTAGCCAATAAAGCTGGTTAGTATTTAGAACTAACATAAGAAGCTGTTTGATTTAGTATTCCTGGGAAGCCTTCTTGGATTACCATCCGGTATAACTCAATTCGGCTTTTAACCCCCAGTTTTCTATAAATATTCTTGATATGTGTATGTACCGTCTGCCGGCTAATATAAAGTTTTTCGCCAATCTCATTATCAGACATGCCCCCAATTAAGTAGTGGATGACATCAAGTTCTCTTCTACTCAGCTTGAATCTTGTTTGCAAACTGGTCTCTAGTCTATTTTCGTCGCTGAGGTCAGATAGAACAACGATGAAACTAGGCGCAGAACTTATTTGGCCCACCGTCCAAACCAGTGAGCATTCTATGCGGATTCTTTGGCCATTTTCAGTGGATACTATCCTTTCTTTGGGCAACAGGATAGTCTGTCCTTTTGCTTTTACTAAATTAAGGAGGCTGGAACAATCTCTAATAACACAGGATGGTATGGGAAACTCACCCTTTTCAAGACTAAAGATATTAGGCTGCCCGTTGGATAGCTGCAGACAGATATCTCTCGCCTTGGCATTGAAAAAGGAGGGATTGAATTTATGGTCTAAACAAAGAAACCCTTCACCATCAGTCTCATTGGGAGACAAGGAATGACTTTTCTGGTTATTAATTTGTGAGATCACACAGATATTATGTATGGCGACCCCAAGATGAGTAGCAAGCCTCGCTGCTTTGAGAACTTCCCTATCTTCATAATCCGGCTGGTTCTTGGGACGCCATAGTGTAATCATGCCTTCCAGATTGTTTTTCCAGCGCAGGGTCAGGAATAATTCCCAATATAGATGCTGTGGTTGTATGAAATCACTATATAAAACTGACCTCTCCCAGTCTCTAAAAGAAATAGATTCCCCAATTTTCAATACATTTTTTGATGATGAAAGCGCTTCTTTTAACAGGGGAGAATGCTGGTAGAAAGAACCTTTATATAGCGGGCAGTAATAATTATCTTCATAAAGATTGTGGTTATCGAACTTGAAAGACCGGGACTCACCTATATTTATATTCTTTGGATACCCCTGGACGAGATGAAAAGTTGCACATTCGACACGGAACGCCCCCATTATGGAGGGGAATAACGCATTAACAAAACTTTCCACATCTCCACACCGGTTAGCGAGATAGATCAGATTTAGTATTTCGCGGTAATCTTTGTTGGTCAGCCTAGCCATTTGCACCATTTATAGCACCTTTTATTTCCGCTGTCAAAAATACCCTTTTTAGGGTATTGCTTTTACGGATATATATATTAGGATGAAAACAGCAAAACTGATTAAAAACAGGTGAGTGTGATATTAAACAGGGGACTGTGCTAAATGGCAGTCGAGAGTCAAGTTAAATTACGTATTGATAACCTCTCCCTTAACTTCGGCGGAGTCAAAGCCCTCACTGACTTAAGCCTGGATATCAGAAACAATGAGATACTGGCGATTATCGGACCTAACGGCGCTGGTAAGACGGCTTTACTCAACTGTATAAACGGTTTCTATAAGCCGCAAAAGGGCGAGATTTATTACGATGGTCAAAGAATCACCCGCATGCGTCCGGATAAACTGGCTAAACTCGGTATCGCCAGGACTTTTCAGAACATCGAGCTTTATACCGGACTTAGCACTCAAGATAACATTATGGCTGCCCGCCATGTATTGATGAAGCAGAACTTCATCGCTGGTGCTTTATACTTTGGCTGGGCTCACAAGGAAGAAATCGAACATCGCAGGACGGTAGAAGATATCATTGATTTCCTGGAAATCGAGCCACTCCGGAAGAGGATAGTGGCGGTTCTGCCCTACGGAATGCGAAAGAGAGTCGAGCTAGGAAGGGCCCTGGCTCTGGAACCAAAAATCCTGCTCCTCGATGAGCCGATGGCCGGGATGAATCTGGAGGAAAAGGAGGATATCGCCCGGTTTATCATCGATGTATTCGAAGGCCAGGGAGATACGTATCCCGATACACCCGTTTTGAGAGATGGTATTAAATGCATCATCCTTGTTGAACATGACATGGGAGTTGTTATGGACCTTGCGGATAGGATTATCGTCCTCGATTTCGGACGTAAAATTGCCGAGGGTACCCCGGCTGAAATTAAGGCCAATCCTGAGGTTATCAAGGCCTACCTCGGACAGTAAATATAAATTAATACTTCTTGAGAGAGAAAATGCTTCAAGTCAACAACATTGAAGTTACCTACATGAATATTATTCAGGTACTGCGGGGCGTATCGCTGGAAGTAGGTGACGGCAAAATCGTTGCCCTACTCGGGGCTAACGGCGCGGGAAAGACCTCCACACTAAAAGCAATATCCGGAATGTTAAAGACGGAGGAGGGGGAAGTAACTGACGGCAGTATCATTTTCAATGGTAAGAGGATAGACCGGCTTAGTGCAGCAGATATTGCAGCCTTGGGTATAAGCCAAGTCATGGAAGGGCGAAGGGTTCTGGAACATCTTAGTGTTGAGGAGAACCTGCTGGTATTTGCCCTTAATCGTAGAGACCGGAAAGAAGTAAAGAAGGATATGGAGATGGTTTTTACATACTTCCCCAAAGTAAAGGACCTTCGGCGGCAGACGAGCGGTTATTTATCCGGTGGTGAACAGCAGATGTTAGTGATAGGGCGGGCGCTCATGGCCAGTCCTAAGCTTATGCTTTTGGATGAACCCTCACTGGGCCTGGCTCCTCTTCTAGTACAAGAAATCTATGAAATTATCAAGAGAATCAATGCTGAACAAAAAATGGCCATACTCCTCGTGGAGCAGAATGCCAGGGCTGCCCTTGATATCGCTGATTATAGTTACGTTATGGAGAACGGCAGGGTAGTTATGAGCGGTCCGGCGGCGATGTTAAAGGATAATGAAGATGTCAAGGAATTTTATATGGGGTTATCTGCGTTGGGCTCTCAGAAGAGCTATCGTGAAGTCAAGCACTACCGACGAAGGAAGAGATGGTTGGCCTAAAGGCACGGGTAGAAACAATGACTGTTGAGGCAGGGCTGGTCTACAAAGAAAAGGGCGATACATGGCCCAAGATATTGAAATACAACTACGAAAAGTATGGCGATAGCAGTATTGCGATGCGGCATAAAAAACACGGCGTCTGGCAGCATTATAGCTGGAAGGACTACTACTTCAATGTTAGCTATCTGGCACTTGGTTTAATAGCCATTGGCTTTAAAGCCGGAGATAAGTTGCTGATTATTGGCGATAATGCCCCCCAGTGGTACTATGCTGAATTGGCGGCTCAGGCTGACCATGGGGCTTCAGTAGGAGTGTTTTCAGAGCTACTCCCATCAGAAATAAAATATATCGCCAAAAATTCTGAAGCCAGATTTGCTGTCGTTCAGGACCAGGAGCAGGTTGATAAGCTCCTCCAGATTAAGAGCGACCTTCCCAACCTCGAAAAAATTATCTTCTGGAATTATAAGGGACTGGCTCATTACGATGATAATAAACTGATGGAATACGGACGAGTGCTGGAGTTAGGAAAAGCGTATGGGCAGGAACAGCCAGGAACATTCGAGCACAATATTGAAAGTGGCAAGGCTGACGATGTTTGTGCCATTGTTTACACATCGGGAACCACCGGGGCAGTACCCAAGGGAGCTGTCCACAGCTACAGGACGATGAGGGCCGGGGCCGACTATTATCTGCGCCTCGACCCCTGGCATAGGAACGATAATATTGTTCCCTACTTGTCACCAGCTAGCATGACCGAGCAGTGGTTCGGGATTGGATGCCACCTCCTCTCAGGCTGTATTCAGAACTTTGCTGAAGAGCCGGAAACCCTACGTGAGGATTTTAGAGAAATAGGACCTAGTGTAGTACTCTATGGGGCCCGGACGTGGGAGACCCAGGCGAGCAGGGTTCAGGCCCGTATCCGAGAGGCCGATATCTTAAAGAGAAATGTCTACCGCCTGTTAATGCCTATCGGGTATAAAATAGCCGAACTTAAGTATAAAAAACAAAGGCCGAATCTGTTCTGGAGGATGCTTTATGCCGTTGCCAATATCGCCCTTTTTAGACCAATACGAGATAACCTTGGTCTGCCCAACGCCAGGATTTGTTATTCCACCGGAGCAATACTAAGTCCCGAAGCCTTCAGATTCTACCATGCGCTGGGTCTCCCCGCAAAAAGCCTGTATGGGTCAACGGAGGGAGGTGCTCTGACTGGCGCGAAGAATGAAGACATCTGTCTAGAGACGGTAGGTCCCGTTTTCCCGGGAGCCGAGGTGAAAGTAAACGATAATGGCGAGATTACGTGTCGGCAGCCCGGTGTTTTCCTTGGCTACCATAATGACCCGGATAAAACTGCCCAGGTGCTGAAAGAAGGTTGGTTTCATAGTGGTGACAGCGGTTTTATTAATGAGGACGGACATCTTGTCCTTCTGGACAGGGTAGAAGATATAGTTGAACTGGCCAGTGGTGATAAACTGGCTCCCCAACTTATTGAGAGCCGGCTTAGGTTCAGTCCTTATATCAGGGACGCTTGGGTTCTCGGTGGTCCGAATGGAGCCTATACCTCGGCAATCCTCATCATTGACTACGATAGAGTCGGCAGGTGGGCCGGAAAGAAGAAAGTGGCTTACAATAACTTCACCGAGCTTTCTCAGAAGCCGGAGGTTTACCAGTTGGTGAGGCAAGATATTGATCGAGTAAATGAGACTTTACCTCCGGGCACCAGGATCAGGAAATACGTCAACCTGCATAAAGAATTTGACCCTGACGAGGCCGAGCTAACCAGAGACAGGAAGTTGAGGAAGGCATTTATGCAGGAGCGCTATCGCGATCTTATCAATGCCATTTATAGTGACAAGACCGAGGTGCCCGTGGAGGCCCAGGTCAGATACCGGGACGGTCGAGTGGGGGCAATAAAGACCACAATTATGATCCAGGCTGTTAAAGGAGCTGACAGGTGACTTTTCTGCAGTTAGTGATAAGCGGTTTTACCCTGGGGATGGTCTATGCCCTGATCGCTATAGGCTTTGTGATTATTCTTAAGTGCTCCAAGGCGTTCAACATTGCCCAGGGTCAGTTTGTCATGATTGGCGGGTACCTGGGATTTACTTTTCTGGTAACCTTCCATATGCCGATATGGGCCAGCCTGCTGGCAGCGATAGCCGTGGCTATTGTGATGGGCTTGTTAGTAGAACGTTTAGCCCTGCGTCCTCTGGTGGGTCAACCAGTATTAGCGGTCATCATGATGACCATAGGCCTAGCTACGGTGCTAGAAGGGCTGGCCACTCTGATTTGGGGTGGTGAATATAAGACCTACCATGGAGTACTGCCGAAACTAACCCTGAAAATGGGTGAGATATCCATACCATCAGAGATGATAATTGGAGTAATAGTTTCTGTTTTAGCGGTAGTCATACTCATGATTATCTTCCGCTACACTAAAAGCGGACTGGCAATGAGAGCCACCGCCGAGGATGAGCAAGTGGTTCAGAGCGCCGGTATCAAGGTAACCACTATTTATGCCCTCTCGTGGGCAATTGCCGGTGTCGTCGGCGTCATCAGCGGTATTATTTTGGGCGGTGTATCCGGTGTCATGGTAGGGATGTCACAGGTCGGTCTGAAGGCTTTCGCCGTGGTGCTGCTGGGAGGGGTAAACTCATTTGGCGGAGCCATTATCGCGGGTATAATAATCGGTGTTCTAGAAAACGTAGCTGCCGGCTACCTGGACCCACTCTTACCTGCTGGGGGTGGGCTGGCTAACGTCTTCCCGTTTATCGTTATTATAATCGTGTTAATCTTCAGGCCCTATGGCCTGTTTGGTCTGGCTGAGATAGAAAGGATTTAGTTGATGGATCTTCCCTCCGGGACATTTAACCAAAGCTATGGTCAGGATATGGCCTTCTTCCGCACCCGGACGCAATGGCTATTGCTGCTTGCCTTTCTTGCCGTTCTCTTCACCTGCCCCCTTTATTTTGGTGACCGAATACTGACCATCATGACCATAATGGGTATTACCATCATCAGTGTTCTAGGGCTTAGTATTCTAACTGGATACTGTAATCAAATCTCCATAGGTCATGCTGGTTTTATGGCCGTAGGAGCCTATACTTCGGGTATCCTTTGTGCCAAGCTGGGATGGCCATTCTGGGGAGCCCTGCCCTGTGCTGCACTGGTGGCGGGACTGGTGGGTATTTTATTTGGTTTGCCATCACTGAAGATTAAGGGCTTCTACCTGATTATGGCGACCATAGCCGCCCAGTATATTATCATATGGTTTATTCTTCAATTCAGTAATATCACCGGTGGTGGTGATGGCTTGGCCGTGCCAAGACCGGAAATATTTGGCTATGTTTTAAAGTCCAAAGCTAGCTACTTTTACCTGGTGATGATAATTGCCTGTCTGGCGACTTTCGCGGCTAAAAACATCGTCAGGACCAGGGCAGGCAGAGCCTTTATTGCTATCAGAGATAATGAGCTGGCGGCCGAAGTCATGGGAATCAATCTGTGGGTTTATAAGCTAATGGCGTTCTTCATCGGTTGTGTCTATGCCGGTGTGGCTGGCGCACTTCTGGTTCACTATGTTGCCTTCGCCACTGTTGATCAGTTTCCCTTTATGAATTCGGTGTGGTATCTGGGTATGTTAATTGTTGGTGGTATGGGCAGCACCCTCGGGGCAATCCTGGGCGCCGTATCATTCAAGCTACTGGATGAACTGGTTACTGTTGTAGGGCCGATGCTCTCGGTAGCAGTTGCTCCCCAGGCAGCCGCTTCACTCAGTCTCATAATGCGTGGTTTGATCATTATCATCTTCCTCATTTTTGAGCCCAGGGGGCTGGCTCATCGGTGGCAGATCGTTAAAGCATACTACCGGTTATGGCCTTTCTCACATTAAAAATACTTGCTAAAAAGGGGGTGATAAAATTCAGAAAACGGAATACTTAAAGTATAAGCAAAACCATAAACTAGAGAGGAGGAGAGATGACGAAGACTAAATGGGTACTGATGACTTCCCTTACTATTATCATACTGTTGGCATTACCTCTCTTGAGTGCCTGTGGCGAGGAGGAAGCAACGACGACCCCGGCAGCAACGACGCCTGCGACAACCACAGCGGCACCAGTTAACTACACGGTGTATGTTGGTGGTTGTTTTGCCCTCACTGGTGCCTATGCCGAGGATATGGCGGCGGACCTGGCCGGATACGAGGACTACATCAAATGGGTAAATGAAAACAAGAAAGTAGCTCCGTGGTATCCGGATAAGACAATCCCCGATAACGTTACCTTTGAGGTGCTATGGCGAGACGATGAGCTCAACGTAGAGAAGGTGCTTTCGATCTACGAAGAGCTTAAAGACACAGGACTTCTGGTCGAAAGAATATCAGGTTCACCGCAAGCGCTGGCACTAATGGACTTGATGAACGAGGACCGCATCGGTGCCACCAGTGCAGCTGCCGGGCCGTATCTCCTGTCGCCGCCGAAGACCATCTTCACCAACTACCCTATCTATACCGACGACTGCGCTGCCTTCGCTGACTGGTTCATGGAAAACTGGAATGAGACCAGGGCACCGAGGTTTGCCTTCCTTACCGCCGATAATTCCATGGGCAGGTCGCTAGTGACTGATGAAATGAAGGACTATCTGGAGAGCGCCGGGTTTGAATTAGTCGGCGAACAGTATGTGCCTTTAGTTCCCACGGCGCCCCCAACCACCCAGCTGGTATGGCTGAAGGACAATCAAGTTGATGCCTGCTTCGGCGTCATGATCAATCCCGGTTCCCAGCCAACGGTAAAGGAAATGAACAACCTGAATATGGGACCCGGTAAGGACTACGAGATAACCTTCGGCTGCGCCACGCCCAGTCACCTTCAGGTGTTCCTTCCGGCGATGGGTCAAGAGGGTAATGGTTTTGTCGTTGGCGGCGGCTATGCCTCTTGGGACGACCCTGGTGAAGGAATGACTTTCGCCAACCAGCTGTTAGCGGCATACCGTCCTGACAGTGTTGGAGCTATGCACATCATGTATGCCGGTGGCATAGTTGAATGCATGACCCAGGTTGAGGCGTTCAGGCTGGCCTTATTAAATACCGGCAAATCTCCTGACCAGCTAACCTCGGCCGATGTCCTGGAGTACGGCTTCTACAAGATAAAGGACCTGGACACCGGAGGTATAACCGGTTCATTCCTGACCTATGGTCCGGGTGACGTTGAAGGCTGTGATGAGGTGCGTATCCAGCAGGTGCAGAATGGGAAGATTGTAGACCTGGGCGCATACCCGGTCCACCACATCTACAAGCACGAATAGCTAATGTTCCGGGAGCTCTATTCCAACAGAGCTCCCGGAAGTTACCGCTATCTCTAGTGCTGGAGCTATACATGTAAGCAGAACCGTGGCTGCCAATATACCGGATATTCTGGCGGTCGGTGACTGTGCTGAGACGTGGCATCATATTCTTAAAAGCAAAATGTACATGCCTCTAGGTACCACAACTCATAAACAAGGACTGGTAGCTGGCTTACCAGTCCTTACTGTGATAGACTTGGCGAGTCCGAAGGTGGTACGGCAATATGTGGATGACCTGCGTCAGTTTATTGATAATGGCGAACTCACGGAAAGAAGAGTTGGGAGTTCTGCCTATTGTACGTTACAGTGGGTGGTGGTGTACAAAAGGTAGAACTTTTGCCCTAGCGTTTACAATTACATTCTAATAGGACTCACACCATAATTCAAACAATCGACATTTAAATTAACAAAATGGACGATTGTTTAGCATTGCCGACTTCAGATAATGACTCGTATCCCAAGCTGCCAGGGGAACGAACGACCTCTACAGGATCTAGCTAGCCAAAGAGAGCGCCAGAATGGTAAAAAACTGAAGCAGATGATATACTATCGTTAAGATTTCGCATGCTAGTAAAAAATTATTGGTATACTACATTACATTAGATGAGGAAGGAGGATAAATGGCAACAGTATATGGAGTAACACGTTTTGAGTTTGATGAAAAAAATGACCTCGAGAACTACACTGTGTGGCTAGCTGACGTTGTCCACGCCACGCCACCTTGGCGTCCTCTTTTCTTCATGGAGAGCTGGGGGCGGTGGGCTTATCGCTCTATACAACGAACCGCCGAGCAACTGTCCCTGCCCACAACCAAGGGTTGGGATGTGAGATACATAGATGGTTATCCTTATCCTACCGTGATTGAGACTTCGGAGCAAGAGACGAGGGAGCGCGAACCGGTATTCAGAGAGAGGATAAGACCTTATATTGAGGACTTCGATGGGCTCTGGGAAAAAAGCAAGGCGGACTTAATGAACACCTACCAAGAGCTCAGGAAAAAGTATGGATTGGGGAAATATGAGGACATCAAGAAGCTGAGTAATATTGACCTTCTGGATCTTTTTGACGATTTTATGCAGGTAGATAGGAAACAGTGGGATGTGCACATGGGGTTTATGGTTCCGGCATTTTATCTCTTCGGTCTATTTGAACAGATGTGCCGGGAGCTTATTGGATTCGGCCATACCGATCCCCTGTTCGCCAAGCTGATGTCTGGCTTTGACAGCATGGTATTCAGGTTCAATAAAGAGGTCTGGCGACTGGCTAATCGAGCAGTTGAACTTGGGCTTACTGAACCTTTCCAGACTATCGAAAACAATGACGCCCTGCTCGCTAAGCTGGAAAAGAGCAAGAACGGGAGGAAGTGGCTTGCGGAATACCAGGATTTCCTGGAGGTTCATGGCTGGCGAAATGAGCGTATGCTCGACTGGGCAACCCCCAACTGGTTAGAGAAGCCGAGTCTGGGGATATTTGCAATAAAGGTAGCGATGACTACCGGGGGGGCTTATACCATTGATGAGAGGCGGGAACAGGCTGTAATGGAAAGAAAGCAGGCGGAGAGGGAAGCCTTGGCCAGGGTGCCGACCGAGCACAGGGAGTGGTTTGAGGCCCTAATGAAAGCCGCCCAGATGGCTGGTTACTGGAGCGAAGACCACACTTATTATACCGACCTTTACTGCCACGCAATAGGGCGCTGGATAACAAGAGAAATTGGGCAGCGCTTCGCCCAGGTCGATGTTATCAATAAGCCTGAAGATGTCTATTTCCTAATCGCTGATGAGATAGAGAAAGCATTAATCCCGATGGGGAAAGTCAAACTGCACAGCTACGTTGACAGGCGGAAGAAGGAATGGGAAGAATACCTCAAGCTTACTCCTAAGCCCTACTACGGGAATATCGAGCTTGTGCAGGAAATGGTAAGAAAGGACTCTGTGATCACTGTCTCCACTTCAGCCCCAGTAGTCAGGGAAGGGTCGGATGCTGACCTCTTTGGTACTGCTTCAGCCCCCGGGGTAGTAGAAGGGATTGCTCGCGTTATAATGATTGAGGAGAAATTAGCTGAGGTTCAGCCCGGGGAGATCCTGGTAGCACCTGGAACAAGTGCACCATGGACTCCTGTTTTTGAGATAATAAAGGGCCTCATCACCGATGGCGGCGGTGCCCTGGCTCACGCTGTGATTGTAGCCCGAGAATACGGCATTCCTGCCGTTATCGGTTGTCTTGAGGCAACCAAGAAGATCAAGACTGGCGACAGGGTAAGGGTTGATGGTAACTTTGGGGTCGTCTATATACTGAAGTGATTGTGACTCTCGACCTATGGAAATGCAAGCTGGGTACCATGTACAGAAAATGACTTTGGTTACCAATCCCGCTCTGGTGAGGGGTTTGAGGTGAGTAAGGGGCAAGTAATCCTCCAGGCCGAGCCAAAACCCATCGAAATAGATTTTTTAAAGACCGCTGTGCTCGTGGTAGACATGCAGAATGCTTTTGTACGCCGCGGTGGATATTTGGACCAGCTTGGTATTGACATTTCCGCCACCGAAAAAATCATCGAGCCCTGCCGTAAAATTGTTAATACGGCACGTGAGAAGGGAATCAAGGTTATATATTTGCAGATGGCTTATAGTACCGACTTGTTAGATAAGGGAGGTTCAGAATCTCCGGTCTTGTACAAATCGAGGGGGTTAGCTTTTATTGAGCAATATCCCGAAATGAAGGATAGGATTTATATTCATGGCACCTGGGGAGCCGATATTATAGAGGAGTTGAAACAACAGCCGGGTGATTTAATAATTCGGAAGCAAAAGTACGATGGATTTATCGGCACTAATTTAAATACAGTTTTAAAGACTGGCAACATAAAATACCTTATATTTATAGGAACAGCAACCAACGTCTGCGTTGAAACTACGCTCAGGCATGCTTTCTCCTTAGATTACTTTCCGATTCTCGTATCTGATGCTGTAAGTCAACTGGGTCCCGCAATAACCCAGGAAGCGACTATTTATAACGTACGAACCACTTTCGGCTGGGTGACGACCTCGGAAGAGTTTTTGAATATAATGAGAAGTGTAGACAATAATTGACTTGATAATAGCCACCATGAGAGGGAAGGTGATAATCAGTGTCCAAGAGTTGGGTTTTTTGGCTTGAAGAATTAGGACGGGAGCATAAAGACCTGGTGGGTAATAAGTGCGCCAACCTGGGGGAGATGTGCAGATTAGGGTTGAGAGTCCCCCCTGGATTTGCTCTTTCCATCAAAGCTTATAAGGACTTTATGGAAATGACAGGTAACCTCCGGGAGATACAGGGATTGCTGAATAAATCGGCCAACAAAGACCTGAACTTGGACCAAATCAACGAGGCTAGCTCTCATATACGCCAGCTCGTTGAGTCAAAAGCCATGCCTGAGGAAATGGAGGAGATGATTATCTCGTGCTACAGGGAGCTGTGCCGAAGGTGCCATGTCACTAAAGTTGCTGTGTCAACACGCTCCGCCGGGCCTGTAAGTCAGCCGGGGCAGTACGAGACTTACCTTAACATAGTCGGGGAGTCAGATGTGATAGGCGCCATCAAGAAGGTGTGGGCGAGCACGTTCAATCCCCGTTCCCTGGCCTCCCGTAGCAAAAAGGGAATGCCGCTGTCGAGCGACCCTATTGGTGTAGCTGTGTTAAAAATGGTGAACGCTCGGGCTGCAGGAATCATTTTCACCGCTGACCCCAATACCGGCGACACTAATAGGATGATAGTCGAGGCAAACTGGGGATTAGGAGAGAGCGTTGTAGCCGGTAAAATAATCCCCGACGTTTATATCTTGGATAAGAAGAGTTTAGAAATACGTGAGAGGAAACTGGGACAGAAATCAGAATACGTGGTTTGCAGAGAAGCAGGAGTAGCCGACGAGGAGACTCCGCTGGATAAAAGGTCTAATTTTTGTTTAGGTGACAGTGAGATAAGGGAAATAGGCAGAATGGGCAAGCTGTTGGAGGAGCATTTCGGTGTGCCTCAGGACGTGGAATGGGCTATAGACCAAGGTCTCTCATTCCCTGATAGCGTTATTCTGCTCCAAACTCGCTCTGCGGTTATAGCACAGAGAAAAAAGCCTGTTGACAAGATTATAGACTTAGCGGTAAGTCGGTTTTCAAGAGGAGGATTTGGAGGAATGAAAAAGATGTAGCGGTTGGTAAAAGTAATGATACCGACGTAATTTTTACACCCGGCCAAGCAGGATAGAGGGGAGTTTAGAACAATGCAGGACAAGGTGGTCAATTTTATCGATGAGTCCGTAAGAGATGGCAACCAAAGCCTCTGGGATGCTACGGGGATAACAACCCCTATGATACTTTCAATCGCACCTGTTATGAACCGGGTCGGTTTTAAATCCGTAGTTCTTACAGCCTCTACACTCATGAGGTTGCAAATTCGCGTGCACCATGAAAATCCCTGGGAGGGCATCCGGCTCGTTGCCAAAGCGCTAAAAGATACCCCTTTAACCTTCCTGACGACGGGCAGACGTTTCCTGACCTTCACCGTGACGCCTCTCTCCGTTATGTCCCTGGCGATAAAGGTGATGATTGCCAACGGGATAAGGCGCATTTGGATACTGGAAACTTCACACGAACCTGAATCCACCTACCGAACCGCAAGAATAGCTAAGGAAGCAGGGGCGGAGGAGGTTGTAGCCTCATTGATATATTCGATTTCCCCTGTGCATACCAATGAATTCTATGTCCAAAAAGCTAGAGAGTTAGCGAAGTGCCCTGATATTGACGCCATAATGATGGAAGATGTTGGGGGCCTGCTGACGCCGGAGAGCACTCGAACTCTGATGCCGCTCATTCTACAGAATATCGGCAGTTTGCCGATGGAGCTCCACGCGCACTGTAATACCGGGCTTGCCCCCATTTGCTATCTTGAAGCTATCAAACAAGGCGTCTCGACGGTCTCGACCTGTATCTCAACTCTTGCCAACGGCAGTTCACTCCCATCCACGGAAAACGTCTTGAGTAACATTCAGCGTCTGGGTTATTCGGCGAACTTAGACAAGGAAGCGCTGGAAGCTATGGCCACTCATTTCCGCGGCATTGCCGAAAGGGAAGGTCGACCGTGTGGCGCACCAGCTGAGTATGATGTTTATTACTACGAGCATCAGATTCCTGGCGGGATGGTAGCGACCCTTAAGCGTCAGCTTTCCGAGATGGGAGTAGAACACCGGCTGGATGAGATTTTAAAGGAAGCAATCCAGGTCCGTAAGGAGCTTGGTTACCCTATTATGGTTACTCCCTTTTCGCAGTTTGTGATGGCCCAGGCAACCAACAATGTCATCACGGGCGAGCGGTACAAAGTAGTGCCTGAAGGAATAATCCAATATGTAGCGGGGTGGTTTGGTAAGCCTCCAGCTCGTTTAGACCAGAATGTTCTGGATAAAATAAGTAGCTTACACCAGGCTAAAAATATTATAGGTAAAGAGCCTCTGGAACCATCTATAGAAGAGTTGCGTCGCAAAATTGGGGGGAGACTCCCTGATGAGGAATTCTTGCTTCGACTTGCATTGAGGGAGGAGGAAATGAAGGGCGTACGCCCGATCAAGACTCAGTACCCGTAGCAACTTATTATCCGGGACGGATATATATCACAAGTATGCCATAAGGGTATTAACTTGGAGATAGTTATGAAGAAGATAATCATCATTGCTACTTTGGATAATAGAGACCAGGAGGTCAGCTACCTGAAGGAACTTATCTTGCAGAGGAGACAGCAACCTCTGATCATTGATATTGGCTTTAGAGGGGAGCCGAGGCTAGCGGCAGACATTACTGCTGCAGAAGTAGCCAAAGCCGCCGGCGCCAAAATAGAGGAGTTACGGAAACCCGAGGGAAGGAAGAGAACGACTGAGTTAATGATTCAGGGGGCAATAGTGAAACTGGACGCTCTATGTCGGGCGGGTGAGGTATCGGGCATGATTGCCATTGGTGGCATGACCACTTTGGTCATGGCCTCCGGCATCATGAGAGAAATGCCTTACCAAATTCCCAAGCTCATCGTTTCCAGTACTGCCTCGTCGCCCGGTGTCAACCGCCTTTTCGGTGCCGCGGGAATAACCTTAATGCATTCGCTGATCGACGTGAGAGGCCTTAATAGCCTGCTTAAAACCCAATTGAGTAGAGCGGCCGCAGCTATTTGCGGTATGGTGGAAGCTGAAATTCCACCTCCTTATCCTGAGAAAGGAAAACCAAGGATAGCCATGACTACCTACGGATACATAGATAACTGCGCCCGTTATATTAGAGAGTCGTTGGGAGAAAAATATGAGCTCATCGGCTTCCATGCCACCGGAATGCCGGAAGTGGCCATGGAGAAGCTCATCGAGGAGGGCTTCTTCAGCGGTGTTATTGACCTGGTGCCGTCCAGCATAACTAATGAGAAGTTCAGCGGCTCGCGAATCTCCTGGTCCAGGCGGCTGGAAGTAGCCGGGGAGAAAGGCCTCCCCCAGGTAGTGGCACCAGCGGGAGTAGATACTATTTCTCGAACCGGACTTACCTCCGAAGAGTTAGCCCCCGAACTCAAAATACGAAAACATTACTTTATGGATGAACAACGGGTGACGGTGTTCTTGAATGAGGATGAATTAAGGAACATCGCCTCGGTTTACGCTGAAAAACTTAATATGGCGAAAGGCCCAACTAAGTTTCTCATCCCAAAGCGAGGGTGGCTTTCGATAGAAAAGGAAGGTGGCGAGTTTTACTCCCCTCAAGGCATTCAGTCGTTTGTTGATGGACTTAAGGAGAAGTTAAAGCCGGGGATTGAGATAAGGGAGGTGGACGCAAATATTGACGAGCCGGCTTTTGCTCGCGAGGTGGTTAATGCATTTGAGGAAGTAATGATAAAGCAGTTTTGAATTATATGATGCCTGTAATACCGGATAAGTTAACTATCGAAAGAGATGAAGTTCTACCTTCTGTACATTATGGTGGGCGGTAGAGGACTTGAACCACTGACCTCCGCGATGTCAACGCGGCGCTCTAACCAACTGAGCTAACCGCCCTTAATACAATTCAATTCTACTAAATGCCCCCTTTTAACGTCAACCTGTATTGCCTTCAGGATGTATTTTAGTATAGGATATGTTAAAATCTATGCACGGTATTGAAACGTTATATTAATTTAGGGAGCGGCTTATATATTTATAGCTGGACTCTTCTGAAAAGCTGCGGGAAGGTACAGGTATAAAAGATGGGTATCTTAAGAGGTCTTGCCACAAGTATTCTAAGCTTTATACTGTTCCTGACACTGATGGTTTTCAGCATTGCCTTCATGCTTAAGGGCACCGTCCTGAACTATGATTTTGTTTCTGACCAGGTGGATAAGGTGCCGATAACCGATATCGCCCGCGATTTAGGCGATGAGCTAATCACCTCACAATTAACTCAAGATATGCCTTTTGCAAAAGACGTAGCATTGAATGTCCTGGAACAAAAGGAACCGTGGATTAAAGATACATTAAAAGAAGCCATGGACAGCGGTTATGACTATATACTGGGTGAGACGGATACGCTGTACATCGTGCTTCCGTTATCCGAACTGAAGGCGGACCTCCAGAGTACGCTGTGGGATGAAGCCAGGTCTTATCTCCGTCAGGAGCTTGTCGGGAAGTCCGAAGCAGAAATATCAGTATACCTCCAGGATATAGTGCGGCAGATTCCCACCGACTTGATGCCCCCGGAGCTGGCCGCTTTGCCTCAAAACGTGCGTAATCTTGCCGTCGAACAGTATTTGAGAGATTTTGCAGGGCTGAATTCCGTTGTCGGCCTGCCGCCGGAAGTAACCGCCTCGGTCGAGGATAGCGCCAGAGAGTATTTCGACGAATTTCTTGAGGACTTTATCGACGAAATCCCGAATACCTACACCATTGACGAGAGTACTCTCGGGGCCGATACCATGAATGCGATATCTAACGCCAAGACGGCGATTGGGTATTTCCAGACCTACTATCCCTGGATGATTGTCCTGATGATTGTCCTGGCGGCCCTGATTTTCGTGATTAACATGAACATAAGAGCCACCGCCAGAGCCCTGGGGACCAACCTGTGTATTTACGGCGGTCTTAGCTTGATAGGAATCATCGTTGTTAAGGCTGTTTCACCGTTCCACTATATTACGGATGCCTTTGATGTCCCGTCTACGCTAACTACCTGGGCGGAGGGTGTGGCTAACGACATAACCTCGGTAGGCCTGCCGTTATCTATAGGTCTGCTGGTGGCGGGTGTGGTTTTGCTGGTGGTGTCCTTTGTTATTAAACCCAAAGCCGCCCCGGAGGCGTGATAATTGAAATATAAAATACCCGTATTTATCTTGATTTTGTTGCTGCTAGCGGTCTCCGGCTGTTCATTCCTGCAGGACACGGAAGGCCCGCCGAGGAAGGCGGAACTGGCTATTATCAAGCAGGAACTGACCAAGGACGAGGAAGGCAATGTAATCTATCTTGTGTCTGTTAAAAATATCAGTCAGGTGACCGTTGAGCTGGCCGAGGTCAAGGTAAGCTTCTACGACTCTCAAGATAATTTTATCGGCAGCACAACGGACAGCGTCCTGAACTTGAAACCGGACGATACCTGGGACTTTTACATACAATGCCAGGGGGACTGTCAGGACATTCAGCGCTGTGATGTTGAAGTAATGGTGGGGACAAGTAGCGGGGGATTGTAAATTTCGTAAGTTATTAGTTAAACTGGTGCGTCTTTATATTTCCTCCACAGCCACCACCCCAGACCTCCCAGTATCAGGGCGGCGACTACTTTAGCCACGGAGCAGTAGATAGCGGCGTCGAACCAGAAGCCCTCCGGGAAAAGCATTATCAGGTAGTCCGTCGCCGGGTTAAGCAGCCACAGGTCATTGGCGAAGCTGATGATGTGGAACTGCCAGAACAGCCAGTGAAAATCGATGATGGCCGCCAGTCCCAGCGCCGCCATCAGCGCTATGGAAAGGCCACTGCCCCAGACCAGCCCCAGCCCTAACCTCCGTTTGTCCCCCCACCAGAAAAGGGCGATGCCGGCGTAAGCCAGAACGTAGATGCCCGTCCCCATCAGTAGCCTGTAAACCAGCTGGAATATCGCCTTGACGTCCTTAAGGTGCCCCACCTCCCGCTGGTTGAAGACGGTGAAGGGCTGTCCGTCCTTCATCACGGTGATATTGAAGGTCTCGTCACCGGAGTTCCAGTACCCGATTAGTCCTTGGGCTACCTTTTCCAGCTGTGACGACTCCAGTCCCGTCACCTGGACGACGTCGTATTTATCGAAGCCGTACTCGTAGAGCCAGATGCAGTTGGCGGCCACGCTGACGCTGGCGGTAAAAAGCATCACCGGCAGGCACAAAACGAACAGCCACCAGGCTATTAACCTCACTATTTTCATCTGTTAAATTTCTTCCCCTGCGTCTCTTAATAATACTCTAAAAAATGCGTCCTGTGCTATAATAATGAAGACCATTCTCGGGGGGCATCATGTTTACCCATCTCCACGTTCACACTGAATACAGCCTGCTTGACGGGATGTGCTCTATCCCCAAGCTCGTCGCCCGCGCCAAAGAACTCGGTATGGATGCCCTGGCGATAACCGACCACGGCGTGATGTACGGCGTCATCGAGTTCTACCAGGCGGCTAAAGAGGCCGGTATCAAGCCCATTATCGGCTGCGAAATCTATATCGCCCCGGGGAGTCGTTTCAGCAAGAACGCCGTCGACAGGAACAATTACCACCTTGTCCTGCTGGCTAAAGACCAGACCGGCTACCAGAACCTTATCCAGCTCATCACCAAAGCCCATCTGGAGGGATTTTACTACAAACCCAGGGTGGACAAAGAGCTGCTGGAGCAGCACAAGGACGGACTCATCGCCATGAGCGCCTGCAACTCCGGCGAGCTTAGCCAGTATATACTCAACGGGCGCTATGAGGACGCCAAACAAGCGGCCCTCTGGTACAAGGAGACTTTCAAGGACTATTACCTGGAAATCATGCGCCACCCCATCCCGGAGCTTGAAGCCGTTAACAAGTATCTGGTCGAGATGGGCAAGGAACTAGACATCCCCATCGTCGCCACCAACGATACCCACTACGTTAAAAAGGAAGACGCCTCCGCCCACGATATTCTGCTCTGCATCGGCACGAACACTACCATTCACGACGATAAGCGTATGAAAATGGCGGGCGACTTTTTCTATCTCAAGGGGCCGGAAGAAATGGCGGAGCTTTATAAGGACATCCCGCAGGCGCTGGAAAATACCGAGCGCATCGCCGAGATGTGCAATCTGGAGATGGAGTTCGGGCGACTGCACCTGCCGGAAATCGGCATCCCCGAGGGCAAGACCCCCGACCAGTTTCTCGCCGACCTGTGCTACGAAAACCTGGAGAAGTATTACCCCGACCCCACCCCGGAAATCAAAAAACGACTTGAGTACGAGCTTGAGGTCATCAAGACGACCGAGTTCGCCAATTACATCCTGGTGGTCTGGGATATAATCTCTTTTACCAGGAGCAAGAACATCCTGTTCGGCGTGAGGGGCAGCGCTGCTTCAAGTCTCGTCCTTCACTGCCTCGGCATCACCCCCCTCGACCCCCTTGATTTTAATCTGGTGTTTGAGCGCTTCTTAAATATAGAGCGCAAGGAAATGCCGGATGTGGACATGGACTTCCAGGACGACCGCCGTGACGAGGTGATTGCCTACGTTACCCAGAAATACGGTCAGGACCACGTCGCCCAGATTATCACCTTCGGCACGCTGGGCGCCAGGGCGGCGATTCGCGACGTCGGCAGGGCGCTGGGCATGTCTTACGGCGACGTTGACCGCGTGGCGCGGCTGGTGCCCGGCAATCCGGGCATGACGCTGGCGCGGGCGATGGACGATAACCATGAGCTTAGAAAAATCTATGAGGAAGATGAAATCGTCCGTAACCTGGTGAATACCGCCCGCCGCGTCGAAGGGGTGTCCCGCCACGCCAGCACCCACGCCGCAGGGGTCGTTATCTCCAGGGAGCCCCTGACTAAATACGTGCCTCTTCAGCGTTCCTCCCGGACGGAAAACCAGGAAGCTGTCATGACCCAGTTCTCCATGAACGATATCGCCCGCATCGGGCTGCTCAAGATGGACTTCTTGGGATTAGCCAATCTGACCATTTTAGGTAAAGCTAAGGATATCATTAAAGAGAAACACGGTGTGGATATCGACTTATTTAATCTGCCCATGGACGATAAAAAGACCTACGACCTGCTGGCGGCAGGGGAAACGGCCGGCGTCTTTCAGCTGGAAGGCTCTGGCATGAGACGCTATATCAAGGAGCTCAAGCCTTCCGTTTTCAGCGATATCGCCGCTATGGTGGCGCTTTACCGTCCCGGTCCTATGGAGCACATTCCCCGCTTCATCGATGCCAAGCACGGGAAGATACCGATACGCTATCCCCACCCCGCCCTGGAAAGCATCCTCAAAGAGACCTACGGCGTCATCGTTTACCAGGAGCAGGTGTTGCTGATTGTCCAGGAGTTCGCTGGCTACAGTCTGGGTCAGGCGGACATCTTCCGCAAGGCGATGGGCAAAAAAATCGCCGAAACGATGAAGAAGGAAAAGCGTGCCTTTATCAGCGGCGCTAAGAAAAAGGGCTTTACCACGGAAATCGCGGAGGAGGTCTTTGCCTTAATCGAGCCTTTTACCGGCTACGCGTTTAATAAAGCGCACGCCTGGTGCTACGCCCTGATTGCCTACCAGACGGCTTATCTCAAGGCTAATTACACGGCGGAGTATATCGACGCTTTTCTGACCATCCACGCCGGGGAATTGGAAAAGACCGCCGGCGCCATCGCCGAATGCCGCCGTCTCAATATCGAGGTCCTGCCGCCGGATATCAACCGCAGTCAGCTTGATTTTTCTATCGAAAGCAACGGTGATGGCAGTCCAGCCATACGCTTCGGGCTTGCCGCCGTGAAAAACGTGGGCGGCGGAGCCATCGAACCTTTGATTAAGGAACGCAATAAGAACGGAATGTTCAAATCAATCGAGGACCTCTGCCGTCGCGCCAATCTGCAGTCGGTCAACCGGCGCGTCATGGAAAGCTTGATAAAAGCCGGCGCGCTGGACAGCCTGGGGAACCGGGGGGCTCTGTTAAACAGCGTCTCACGTATTTTGTCGCTGGCGCAGCGGGAGCAACGACTCCGTGAAACGGGGCAGACCACCATGTTCGACCTTTTTGGAGAATCCACCGCGGTGCCCCTGCCGGAGCTTGAACTGGCACCCTCTGAAGTCACCGATAGAGAAAAGGGGCTCTGGGAAAAGGAGCTGCTGGGCGTCAGCTTCTCGGAAAAGCCGTTCAGTCCCGTTTTCAGCAGTACCAATCCCGATACCAAGTTCTGCGAAGAGATAAACACGGAACTCAATGGGCAAAACGTGGTGCTGGCCGGACGGCTCGTCTCGGCGCGCTATCTGCTGACCAAGGACGGGCGGTCTTTCGCCAGCGCCGTTCTCGAGGACTTCAGCGGGCAGGTGGAGGTCATGGTCTGGCCCAAGGTCTATGCCGAGACCGATGAGCTCTGGATGGAAGGCAACGAGCTCGTCATCCAGGGTAAGGTCAGGGTGCGTGAGGACAGGGCACAGATAAGCTGTGATAACGTGCGCCTTTACCAGCCGCCCCGCGAAGGGGAAGAGACGGCAGCCCGCACGCTACCTGAAAAACAGGAAGCCCCGGCGGAAAAACCTGCCCCAACACCCGCCGCTAGGCGTCTATTGATAATCAACCTCCAGCAGACCGACGATGAATCGGGCGATATCGCCCGGCTGGGGAAAATCGTGTCTGTGCTTAAGTCTTACGACGGCCGCGACGAGGTGCAGTTGAACGTTATTAACGGCAGCGGGGCCGTCCCGCTGAAGATGCCCGGTTTACAGACTGGCTATTGCCCCGAGCTGGAGCAGCGTCTGGTGGAACTGGTAGGGGAGGCGGGACTTAAAGTGGAACAGCTTAAGTGATATACTGGAATTAGCAGGGGTGTAACCGTGAAAGCTTCATTCAAGCTGTTTCGTATTTTCGGGATAACTATCGGCATTCACTATACCTGGATATTCGCCATTATCTTTTTCAGCTGGACGCTGGCGATGGTCTATTTCCCTGGGTATTATCCCGGCTGGAGCACGGCAACCTACTGGATAACGGGCGTCATCGGGGCGCTGCTCATTTTCGTATCCGTACTCCTGCACGAAATGGCGCACTCGCTGGTCGCCAATGCCAGGGGCATCCCGGTACACAGCATTACGCTTTTCCTGCTCGGCGGCGCCAGCAACATGGAGGAAGAGCCGCAGAAGCCGGCCGCCGAGTTTGCCATGGCTATCGTGGGGCCTATCACCAGTCTTGTGCTCGCCGCCATTTTCTGGGGCTTTGCCAGACTGCCGTCGGACGCTGCTACCCCGCTGGCGGCGATGTTGAGCTACATGGCACTCATCAATATGTACCTGGGCATCTTCAATCTGCTGCCCGGGTTCCCCCTGGACGGAGGCCGCGTGCTCCGGTCGATTATCTGGGGCGCGACGGGCAGTATCACCCGGGCTACCGATATTGCCGGAATGGTCGGGCAGTTTTTCGGCTGGGCTTTTATCGGCCTGGGTATCTATCTGATGATATCCGTCAGCTTCGTCAGCGGACTCTGGATAGCGTTTATCGGGTGGTTTCTCAACAGTTCCGCCGACGCCAGCCGCAAGGAAATCACGCTGCGCGAGCGCTTGAGTCACGTTAAGGTCAGGGAGTTGATGAATCCCGATGTCAGCACCATCTCCCCCGAGGCGACCGTCGATGAGATGGTGAGGGACATTTTCCGCAAGCAGCAGGGCAGGGCGGTACCTGTCTGTAAGGATGATAAGCTGGTCGGCATCGCGACGATTAGCGATGTTAAAAAGGTTCCGCAGAATAAATGGGCGGAGACTACGGTCGGCAGTATTATGACCGGCGAACCGCTTTATTCGGTAACGCCGGACGATAATTTAAGCACGGCGCTGGTAATGATTGCCAAAAACGATATCAACCAAGTGCTGATTAACGATAACGGCAAGTGCGGCGGCCTGTTAAGCCGCGCCGACATCATACGTGTTATCCAGATGAACCGCGAGCTGGGCCTTCACTAAAGCCTTTAAGCTGGCGACTGTTATTTACTCTCGTCCATGGCTTCGGTAATATCTTTGGCCATCTTAAGGAACAGCTTGCGCAGTCGTTTCATCACCTCTTGGGCGGCCTTTTCGCCGGCGGCTCTGGCATCCTCGGCGGCTTGCCTGGCGTCGGCCGCGGCATCCTGGATGTCATCGAGAATTTCGGGGAGAGGTTTGTTGAAAATCTGGTTCTTTTCGCTTACTTTGTCAGCCATATATGCTCCTTTATCTGTTCCCGGACCGCTCTTCAGAATAATTATAGCATAAAGTCTTCTGTGGAAATGACACGACTTTAGTGCTACAATACGGGCGAACAGGAAGAGAATGACCGGCAAAAAGTCGAATCAGCCACCGGAAGAAGGGCATCGGGGACACCGCAAAAGACTAAGGGAGAAGTTCCTGAAGTCCGGCTTGAGCGGCTTCCACGACTACGAAATCGTGGAGCTGCTGTTGAGCCTGGGCACGCCGCGTAAAGACTGCAAGCAGTTGGCCAAGGAGGCTATCAGGAAGTTCCAGACCCTGCGCGGTGTACTTGAAGCGCCGATAGATGAGCTGGAGAAGATTACCGGCATCGGCGCCCACAGCGCCTTCGGCATCAAGCTGGTGCAGGAGGTCGCCCGCGAATTTCTAAAAGCCAGGATACTCGATAAGCCTTTCTACCGCTCCTCGCAGGAGGTCTTCGATTATCTCTATCACTCCATGCGCGGACTGAAGAAAGAGGTCTTTAAGGTACTGTATTTAAGCAGCCAGAACCAGATTATCAATACGGTCGACCTTTCCGAGGGCACGGTTAACAGCAGCTCCGTCTCCCCCCGCGAGGTCATCGAGGGTGCCCTTAAGAGCAACGCCGCCGCCATTATATTCGTGCATAACCACCCCTCCGGCGCCGTCGAACCGAGCACCAGCGATAGGGGCCTTACCCGGGAACTGGTCTATGCCGGCCGGATTATGCGACTTAAGGTGCTGGACCATATCATCATCGGCGAAAACAAGCATTACAGCTTCGCCAGCGAGGGCTTAATCGAGGAGTACGAGACGGATTTCCTGAACCAGATGCTGCGGGGAGCCGCCGAGGCCAGGAAAAGGTTTTATAAAGTCAATATTGCCGGGGAAAACACTAAATACTAGCCCGACCCCTTTTCAAGGGCGAGCAGACGTTTTTTCATCGCCAGTCCGCCGGAAAATCCCCCCAGGCTGCCATCGCTGGCAATCACGCGGTGACAGGGTATGACTACCGGCAGCGGATTTTTCCCTAAAGCCTGCCCGACCGCTCGCGCCGCAGCCGGATTCCCGATTTGCCGGGCTATCCAGGCGTAGCTGCGGGTCTCGCCGCAGGGTATTTGCCGCGCTGCCTCCCAGACTTTTCGCTGGAAAGCGGTAGCCCCCTGTAAATCCAGTTTATCCGGGAAATCTACACGGTGTCCCATAAAGTAGTCTTTGAACCGCCTGACAAGGTCTTTAAAATGCTCTTGAGACAGGGTGGCTTGAACGGTATCGGTGCCGAGAGTGGCGGTTGCCTTTTCTCTGGAGGGCTGGGGCAGGGTAGTGCGTGTCAGTCCGGCGTCCGAACCCAGCAGGCCTACCCATCCCGCGGCTGTATTGAAGATGACATAATGTTTGGTTGGCATTATTTGAATTCCGGCTCGATGATGCCGTAGTTGCCGTCTTTACGCCGGTACAGCAGATGCACTTCGCTGGCATCTGAATCATAGAAGAGGAAAAAGTTATGCCCGAGGTGTTCCATCTCCGCGATGGCTTCTTCCTGCGTCATCGGCTCGATAATAAAACGCTTGGTCTTGACTACCTTCCTTGCAGTACCCTCTGCTTCCGGTTGCTGGAATTTACCCCTTGCCAGAGGGTTGCCCCGTCCGCGGTCGTACAATTTACCCTTGTGCTTCTCTAGCTGCCGGGTCAGGACGGCCGTTATCTTGTCGGTGGCTTTCATGATGTCTTCGGCCCTTTCTTCGCCGTGAAACACCGACTTTCCCACGCCGCTGTTGACCGTCGCCCGAATCAGGTAGCGCTGCTCCCGGGACTTGGTCTGTTCCTCGGACACCTCCACCTTGATGTCTATAATATCGGGGAGGTGTTTGTTCAGCTTATTAAACTTACGCTCGATATATTTGTTTACGGCTGCCGTTATTTCCGTGTTCGTCCCGGTTATTTGAAGTTCCATGTTTTCACGCTCCTGAAAGGATTATTTATACGTAGGTCGGTCTATATTTCCAGTGCCACCGTCAGTCCCCACACGCTGGCGGCGCCGGCTTCCTTCAGTATTTCCGCGCAGGTATTGAGAGTAGCCCCGGACGTGGATACGTCGTCGATTATTATCACCTGTTTACCTTTTAAACTCTCGCCGGAGCAGGCGAAGGCGCCGGCGATGTTCTTACGCCGTTCTGCGGCGCTGGCTGTCCTTACCTGCGGCGGCGTGTTGATGCTTCTTGTAAGGCTGTCCTCGATGACAGGCAGTCCCTTCTTCCTGCCCAGCGCATGCGCTATCAGTGAGGACTGATTATAACCGCGCTCGCGCAGACGTTTGGGGTGTATAGGCACCGGCACCAGGACATCGCCGGAGATGGGGTTCTCCAGGAGGTAGTCGTGCAGGAGACCGGCCAGCAGCGGCGCGATTGCCTTGAGATTGCGGTATTTGAACTCGTGAACCGCCTTGCGGATAACGCCGTGAAACAGGAAGGGAGCGCGGATGCCGTCGATGGTAACCGGCTCTTCGATACAGCCGGGGCAGGTGTTTTGCTCCGTCAATGGTCGTCCACACGTGGCGCAGACCGGAGGTGAAATAAGGGGCAGCTTCTCGAGGCAGGCGCTGCAGATGTATCGACCCTCCCGCCCGCAGCCGATGCACCAGGGCGGGAAAAACAGGTCTAGTGCTACCCTCTTCAGATTCATTATTTGAGGAAGCACGTTTGCCATCCGCAATTATCAGTCGGTCAAACGATTCGCCGGAATACTATCTGGAGCGGGCATTATGCATCGCGCCGCTCATGATAGGTTCGTCTCGATAGACGTCACCGTTCCTGATTTTCAAATTAAAGCCGCAATCGGGGTTAGTGCAAACCCAGGCTTTAAATTGTATGGATGCTCCCTGACTGCCGAAGTCGGATAAAGGCACAAGGTCACCGGTATTACACTTCTGACATTTTGGAAAATTGAACTGTTCCATGGGGTCCTCCTCCCAACCATAAAATAATATAGAATTAACCGTTTAAGTATACCTTGAAATCGTCCTCTTTGGCAAGTGGAATACCTGATAAGTCATTAATTTAATATTTACTTAGTCTTTTTGTTTGCCGTCGGCGTTGATGAAAATCATTTTATCCTGCATCTCTTTGGAGACGAGCTTTTTCAGGGAGGTCTCCTTCAGCTTGGGGGAATACTGGCATTGGATAAAGAGGAAAGGTCGCCGCACTTTCAAGATACGGAAAGGGCAATGTATGAATTTGGCCGGTATCCATATCATCGTGGACTCCGAGATAATATGGCTTTCCATTTCCGGCCCCATGCACATTTCCATGTCCGCCCCGAGGTCTTTGGGATTAGCCGGGTCGGTGCCCAGCGCTACCAGCAGTTCCGGGTCATCGTGTATGTGCGGCCCGTGTCCTGCTACCTTGGTTGCCTCCTCGCCCATGAGCATCACGGAAAAATACTTGCTGCCTTCGATGATGTCGTTATCGGTAAATGCCACCATCGACGGCATCCTGCCGAAGCCTTTTTTACGCTGCTCCTCCGGCAGCTCGTGGAGGAAGTATTTGCTGTATTTTAGTTCTGCCATGTTTCAATGCCTCCCCAAACAGGGTTTACGTGATATACCTGTTGATTCTGCTGATTTTTGGGTTGCTTTTATCCCTTTATAATCGCTTTAGCCGGGCACCACCACTCGTGGGAAAAGCAGGTATCGCATTCCGTGCACTTATTCTCATCGATGATGACCGTGTAAAGTATCAAGCCGTCGTCCTCTTTTACCTTATCGGTTACCACAAAAGCGTCTTCGGGGCAGTCCTGGGTAACGCAGAGTCCGCATTTTAAACATTTCTTGGTATCTATCCTGTAAGCCACTTTAGCCTCCGTAAGTGAATTTATCTGCCTGATTTATATCCTTTAAACCATTATCTCCGGGTATTTATCATCGGGCCACATCGACCAGTCCATTCTGGCGCGCGCTTCTTTGGGCAGTATCTGGCGGTAAGACTTCTCCGTGTGCACGGGACCCTGATTGAACTCCATGAATATCCAGGGTCGGTCGCACCTGACCGGTTTCCAGGGAGAGTGGATGAAATTCGGGGGTATCCAAATACAGCAGGTGCGGGTAATGTGGTGCTCCTCCAGCTCCGGCCCCAGGTACATGATTACCTCCGCCCCCAGGTCCATCGGGTTATTGGGGTCGGTGCCAATGTGGAAAAGCAGCTCGGCGTCTTTGTGGATGTGCGGCGGGTGCCCCGCGTAGGGGAAGTCCCATTCCGGCTGCATCCCGAAACCCGGCATTATCCAGTGTATCAGGTAGAAGTTGCTGCCTTTCGCCAGGTTGTTGTCCATATAAGCCATCACCGGGCGGCGCTCTTTGGGGAACATCTTGGGGTCGTACTCGTAGATGTATTTAGCGTACTTCTTTTCGGCCATTATCAGCCCTCCTTACTTGTACTTGAAATTTAGTTTACCTTTAAATGGATGAAATTATCAAATTAAAAGCGTTTGACATTAGGGATAGCTATATATAGACTACATAATAAAAACTGCTTCGGCTGGTTTTTCAAGGAGGTCTCATGAAAGCGGCTGTCTGCTATGAATTCGGCAAACCCCTGGTTATAGAGGAAGTTACCCTGGACCCTCTGGGAAAAGGCGATGTGAAAGTGCGTATGGCGGCGTGTGCCATCTGCCATAGTGATATACATTCACTTAAAGGGGAGCATGGCACCCCTCCTCTGCCTATGATACCTGGCCATGAGCTTGCCGGTTACGTCGATGCGGTAGGGGAAGGTGTTACTTACGTTAAACCCGGCGACCGTGTTATCGGCAGTATTATTCCGGAAGGCTGCGGGCAGTGCTATTATTGTCGTATCGGTCTTTCCAGCCAGTGTACGACCAATCGACTTTATCTATACGGAAAGGGGAGGTTTACCAGTAAAAAAGGCCAGCGCATCGGGCAATATGCCGGCGCGGTGGCTGGCTTCGCCGAATACGCCGTCATTCCCGAGGTGAACCTGGTGAAAATACCGGATGACTTGCCCGTAGACCGGGCCTGTCTGCTTGCCTGCGGTGTTATATCCGGTTTTGGGGCGGTAATGAACCGCGCTAAGGTTACGGCTAATAGCAGCGTTGCCGTTATCGGCTGTGGGGGCGTCGGGCTTAACGCTATACAGGGTTCTTTGTTTGTAGGGGCTTACCCCATAATCGCTGTCGATGTTCGTGACGGCAAGCTGGCAACGGCTAAGGTTTTCGGCGCCACGCATACGGTAAATGCCAAAACAGAGAAAGACCCCATTAAAAAAGTGCAGGAGATTACTTACGGACGGGGTGCGGACTACGTTATTGTGGCGGTGGCGGGCATCGATATCTTAAGACAGGGGTTCATGATGTCAGCCAGGGACGGCACAACCTGCATTATCGGTCACGGCTGGGGAGAGAAGCTGACTGATTTCACTCCGCTTGATTTCATGGCAGGTAAAAAACTGACCGGCAGTGCTATGGGGGCCGTCCGCTTAAGAATTGATATCGCCAGGCTGATTGAGCTTTATAAGGCCGGCCGACTCAAGCTGGATGAGCTTGTTTCCGGTCACTATCCCTTTGAAAAGATTAATGAAGCGCTGGCGTCCTCGGAAAAAGGCGACGTGATACGCAACGTGATTATGTTTTAGTATGTACTGAAGTTATTTTAAATAAACATCGAAGTCGATACCCTTCATGGTGCCGTTGACCCAGGCTTCGACGATTATCTCGTTCTTTAACCTGAAAAGGAACATCAGATTTACGTCTACCTTACCCCCGGCGGGCGGCAACCCCGGCACTGTGCCGTTAGAAACATAATGAGCCTCGTATAAAAGCGCGAAGAGGTTGCCTTCCCCGGTGAGATATGTCCATTCCTGCTTGATATCGGAGTACGACGCCAGGGAGTCGAGGATTTGCTGCTTGTGCGCCTCGAAACCATCGACATCCGCGCCGAGCACGATAAAATGGTAAACGACTTTAGGGTCTTCGAGCGCCGCCAGCGGCGCGAAGTCCCTGTTTATCCAGGCTTCGTCTTCCGCTTTAATAAATTTCTGTACGAAGTCTTTGATATTCAACTGATTGCCTCCTTTGGTGGGGTGAAATCATATTACACCTGCAATGGATTAATGTCAAAGCGTTTGCCAAGCGTACGCACAAGCGTGTAAAATATAAACGTAAATGACTTCTTTCTCTCCGTCTGCATGACTGCCGCCCGGAGAACCGTCTGCAAACCGACTCCCCGCAGAAAATAAAGACGGAATTTTCCTGTCAGGAGGACTGTCTTGAACAAGGTAGCTGAAGTAACTCTAACCTCCAATGCCCCCGGCGCCACTCTCTTTATGCTCGGCAACGAGGCTATCGCCCGCGGCGCCATCGAGGCCGGCGTACAGGTCGTCGCCGCTTACCCCGGCACCCCCTCCAGTGAAATCACCACGGCGCTGGTGGAAGCCGCCCCTGAACTCAACATGTACGCCGAGTGGTCGATTAACGAAAAGGTCGCCCTGGAAGTGGCGATGGCCGGCGCCATCAGCGGCTTGAGGTCGCTCTCCATCATGAAGCACGTCGGCGTGAACGTCGCCCACGACGCGTTGACCTCCGCCAGCTACATGGGGCTGGGGGGGCTGGTCCTGATTTCCGCAGACGACCCGGGGCAGTGGAGCTCCCAGAACGAGCAGGACAACCGCTATATCGCCCGGCAGGCTTATATACCGGTACTTGAACCGTGTTCCGCCCAGGAAGCCAAGGACATGATGGCGGACGCCTTCCGCCTCTCCGAGGACTATAGCCAGATGTTCATGCTGCGTTCGGTTACCCGCATTGGCCATGCCCGCAGCGATGTCGTCCTCGGCGGCATCTATGCTAAGAGAAAACAGGGTAAATTCGTCAAGAACCCGCAGAAGCTGGTCTGCCTCCCCGCCAATTTCCGCGTCAACCGCCGACTGCTGATTCAGAGAATGTCTAAAATCAAGGCAATCGTGGATAATCTGCCGTATAACCAGCTTACATTGAAAAAGGACGCTAAACTGGGCGTCATCGCCAGCGGCATCTCCTACGGCTATGCCCTGGAGGCTATCAAGTGGATGCGACTGGAGGACAGGGTGTCCGTGCTGAAAATCGGCACGCCTTATCCCATCCCGGAAAAGCTGACCAAGCGACTGCTGGAGTCCGTCCGGGAGGTCCTGGTTGTCGAGGAGCTTGAGCCTTTTGTGGAGGACGCGGTCAGGATTGTCGCCCAGGAGAACAACCTAACCGCTAAAGTACACGGTAAGGGCATCATTCCGCTGGCCGGCGAGCTTTCCACCCGCCAGGTCGCCGAGGCGTTAAGTAAGCTTACCGGTGCCCAGCCGCCGGTCGATTTTGCGGAAATCGATAAATTAAGGCAGGAGACCAATGCCCTTTTGCCCATTCGCCCGCCGACGATGTGCGCCGGCTGCCCGCACCGCGCCTCGCTCTATGCCATTAACATCGCCAGTCGGCGCTACCAGCAGGAGACGGGCAAAGAGCCGGTTAAGACCAGCGATATCGGCTGCTATGCCCTCGGCGCCAATGAGCCTCTCAACGCCGATGATGTTGCTATCTGCATGGGCGGCGCCTTCGGCATCGCCAACGGACTGGCACATACCATCGATGCGCCGGTGGTCGCCCACCTTGGCGATTCCACCTTTTTCCACTCCGGCATCCCGCCGATGATTAACGCCGTTTACAACAGGGCTAACATCACCATGGTTGTGCTGGACAACTCCACCACGGGCATGACCGGCTTTCAGCCCCACCCTGGCGCCTCCGGCGATGCGACCCACGATATTAAAATCGAGGATGTTGCCCGGGGCGGCGGCGTGAAGTTCGTCGAGGTTGTGGATGCCTTTGACCTGCCGAAACTTATTGATGTTTTAGAGAAAGCTATCAGGTTCGAGGGACCTTCGGTTGTTATCGCCCGTCGACTCTGCAATATCCTCGACCAGCGGGTCAAGAGGAGGGCCGGTGAGAAGACCGTTCCCTACGTCGTCGACCCGGAGAAATGCCTGTCCGGCAGCCCGCCTTACTGCCAGGCCACCTGCCCCCTGCATATTGATATCCGGGGGTATATTGGACTGATTAAAGAAGGTAAATTTAATGAGGCGCTGGCACTGATAAAAGAGACCCTTCCCTTCCCCTCCATTATTGGCAGGGTCTGCACGCGTCCCTGCGAAGCCAAGTGCAAGCGCAGCGAGGTCGAGGAACCCATCGCCATTAACGCCCTTAAGCGCGCGGCTACAGACTTTGGTAAATATACGGAGGACTACTCCATTGCCGCGGAGAAGCAAGAGAAAGTGGCTGTCGTCGGCGGCGGTCCCGCCGGCATGATGGCGGCTTATGACCTGCGCAGGATGGGTTATAAGGTCACCATCTTTGAGGCCTTTTCCAGACTGGGCGGCATGATGGCCGTCGGCATCCCCGAGTTCCGCCTCCCCCGTGATGTCCTCGGCAAAGAGACGGATATTATTAGTAAGCTTGGCGTGGAAATCAGACTCAATACCAGGGTCGGTAAGGATGTACCCCTTGCCGAGCTGAAAAAGGGCTACCAGGCCGTTTTTATCGCCGCTGGTACGCATAAGGGCAGGAGACTCGGCATCGTAAACGATAATGCCAGAGGCGTAATCGACGGCACCGAGTTCCTTTATAAAGTAAATACCGACGAAACGGTCGATGTGGAGGATAATGTCGTGGTGGTGGGGGGTGGCAACGTGGCGGTCGACTGTGCCCGTACCTGTGTCCGACTCGGCTTCAAGGACGTTAATATCGTTTACCGCCGCTCCCGCGCCGAAATGCCTGCCATCGCCGACGAGGTGAACGAGGCGGAACACGAAGGTGTAAAGCTCACCCTTTTGTCCGGTCCCAACAAGGTCGTTGTTAAGGACGGTAAAGTTGCCGGACTAGAATGTATCAAGATGAAGCTCGGCGAGCCCGATGCCAGCGGCCGACGCCGTCCGGTGCCGGTGGCCGGCTCGGAGTTCGTTGTAGCGACCGGACTAATCATCGCCGCGGTAGGGGAGGAGCCCGACCTTGCTTTCATGACCGGGGATACTGCCAAAGCCGTGTCCAAAGGCTACATCAAAGCCGACCCCGTTACGCTGGAGACGAACGTTAAGGGTGTCTTCGCCGGCGGTGATGTTGTGACCGGTGCCGCCACGGTTATCCAGGCGCTGGCGGCGGGCAGGAAAGCCGCTAAATCCATTGATAAATATCTCAAGGGTGAGCCTCTCAATGTGGGACGCGAGGGCGAAGACGTTTTTGAAAGCAAGCTCATCGTTGATACCTGGGGTATTCCCGAAGAATCCCGGCCGGTCATGCCGGTGCTGCCGGTAGCGCAGCGTAAGGGCAACTTTAAAGAGGTGGAGACCGGCTTGACTAAAGAAAAGGCGATTAACGAGGCTAAACGCTGCCTCCAGTGCGACTGCAAGATATGTATCAATTTGCTGGGCTGTCCGGCTCTAATTACGGATAAAGGCAAGGTGGCGGTGGATGCCGCCGGGTGCCCGGGCTGTGGGGTCTGTGCCCAGGTCTGCCCCCACGACGCGATAAAGGCAGGTGAATAAAATGGCTGCAAAGAAAGAAATCAATATCATCATTTGCGGGGTCGGTGGACAGGGTGTCGTTCTCGTCTCGGAACTGCTGGGCAGCGCGGCGGTCAGGGGCAATGTGAGGGTCAAGGGCTCGGAGGTGCTGGGGATGG
>DAOULS010000081.1:0-19688 GCA_034418415.1 Dehalococcoidales bacterium
CCTTACAATCACTGCTTACTGAAGAACCTTTTGCACATACCTACCCATATGGAGGTCTACGATATGATTGCCCTGGGCTATCCAGCATATAAATCGAGGCCCAAGCTGATGAGGCCGCTGGACAAGATGGTTCACCGTGACTACTTTGGTGAAGAAGATTTCCGCACTGAAGAAGAAGTCAGAGACTTTATCAAGAAAACCAGAGCTTGGGTTTTCGCCAACCACCGACGTGGGGCGGATAAAAAAATGGTGGGGTGAGTGGAGGGATTTGAACGCTATAACGAAAAGCGACCAAATCAGGTGGTAATGGGGTGAGTGGAGGGATTTGAACGCTCTAACGAAAAGCGAACAAATCAGGTGGTAGTGGGGTGGGTGGAGGGATTTGAACCCTCGATCTCCAGGGCCACAACCTGGCGCCTTAGACCACTGGGCTACACTCACCATTTTTAAGGAGTATAGCCATTATAGCCAAAAACCCGTCTTCGTTCAATTAAAGGTTACTTCAGTTCGATTTTCTGGGGATTTTCATAACCCCATCAACTTCCTCCAGGTCAAGCCACCATTTATATCTCTTGTCCCGTTTGCCGTAGCCCCATACATTATCCATCTTAACCAGGAACCTGTCTAGGAACGGGGTCTGTTTCACCATCCACCTTACTAAATCATGGGTCCATCCTTCAGGCTTATTCCAGGGGCAGACCTTGATGCAGCGGCCGCATGACGAGCCACTCTGATTGCTAACCCGGTATTTGCTGCAACGGTCGGCATCAAATCGCCAGTTTTCGTAGCCGTTTATCATAACCTTGTCGCCATCGGGGATAGCCTTGGCGTGGCATTCAGTGGCGCACTTCAGGCACTTCTGGCAAAACTCCTGGAGGCCAAAGTCGATAGGGCTGTCAGGCTCCAGCGGCAGGTCGGTGGTGACCACCGCTGCCTTGAAGCGGGTGCCTAGAAAGGGGTTAAGCACGATGCCGGCCCGGCACATCTCGCCGATTCCAGCCAGGAGAAGCAGGGGCACCACCAATACCTGGTAGTTAAAGACGTGGTGAGCTCGGGCCGAGTAGCCCAGCTTTCTTATGTAGTTGGCCATGATGCAGGCCATAAAAGCGCTGTTTGAGTATCCGATAAAGCTCTGGGAGCCAGAAATCCAGTCGTCCCCGACAGAGCCAAGCATGGTGTCATAGTCCTGGTCGACCACGAGCAGGATGGCGTATTTGTGGTTAAGCTCCACTGGATTGCCGTCCAGGCCGTGGCTGTAGACGGCGTATTGTGGCAGAGGGGAGATGCCGACAATGTCGGCCCTCAGGAAGTAACCCAGCTGTTTTATGTGCTGGCTTAAGCCCTTGGGGTCTTTAGGGAGGGGAGCTTTGGCCTGGGCGACCTCACCTTCGACCAGCGGGACCAGATGGCCGGTCATTTCGGCAAAAGCGGCGCCTAGAGGGTGTTTATGGATAAAACGTTCAAATTCCTTGGCGGGATTGGAGCCGAAATCACCGCGCATGGCACGGGCGAAGCCGTGCTCCCGTTCGTCAAATCTAGGAATGTCTTCGGTGATTCGGGTGGTGGGCTGGTCAACCTTTTTGAGGCTTTCCATAGGGTAGGGACCAAGCTGCCTTATTTTTCCTGACAGTTCCTTACGATACAGTTTCTTAGCCATTGTTACCCCCTTTCTTGTTACTTTCGGGCCAGTTCTACTATGGTGACACCGCCGCTGCCCTCTCCGTAAACGGCGGGGCGGTAGGATTCGACCAGTGGGTGCTTATCTAGCTTTTTCCTGACCGCCTGGCGCAGGGTGCCCGTGCCCTTGCCGTGGACTATTCTGACCTGATAGAGGCCGGCCATAAAGGCGTCGTTGAGGTATTTATCGAGCTTGGGCAGGGCTTCGTCCAGGGTGAGGTGGCGCAGGTGTAATTCATTTTCTGGCGTCATTCCGTTGACGATTTTAGCACGGAAAAAGGGGTTAGACAAATATCTTGCTTTTGCCCCACCTCCCACCTTGATGGCGAACGTATTATCTTCCCACCCTGCCCTCCCAACAGAAGTCTTTCAAAAGGGTACTTCGTCCCCCTTAAAAACCCCCAAAATAGGGGGGTGGGGGAGGCGTATCCCAGAAGGAATTCTAGAGGGGGAAACCCCTCTAAGTGTGGGTGGTAACTTCAGGGTTTGCGGTAGAAAAAGTCCAGGCTTTTTATCTTCTTCACTCCCTTGAGGCTGGAGGCCAGAGCCAGGAGAATATTGCTGACTACCTGTTTGGGGAAGCTGCTCAAGGCTATGGGGGCATCGTTTACGTAGAGGGTAACCCGCTCCCGCTGCGGCTCGATAAAGCCCTTCTCCAGGAGGTCGGCCAGGCCTTTAGTGTCCTCTAACGAGAACTGTCGGGTCTTGGTTTCCAGCGGTTCGTCGGTGGCGATGGCGAAAAGCTTTTTTACCGAAGCCAGGGGCGGGCCGGCCTTTTTGCGGTGTACCTCTATTTTAGGGGCGTCGCCCTGGCTGAAGCCTTCGGTAAGGATAATATCGTAGTCCTCACCGATGAGGTGGGCTATCTGCTCCAGGCTCATTTTAGCGGCGGTGGGTTTGATGAGCACCGTCTTGTCGGGGGAGTTTATCAGGGTCGCCTGGCTCCCCGCCTGAATATGGCGCCAGCTATCCTTGCCTGGCTCATCAAAGCTCAGCTTCTGGTCGGTGTGTTTTATCGTGGCCACCCGGTAGCCCCTTGACTTCAGCTCCCCGAGGAGCTTTTCCATAAGGGTTGTTTTGCCCGACTCCGATTTACCGACGATGGAAACTATTGGCGGCATCTTCTAATCCTTTTCTCTTAGAACGGCGAGGGCTATCACGTATGTTAATAGCCCTTACCCGCAGAGTTTACGTCCTTTTTTAAGCAAGAGTTGGGTTCTAGAGCTCGCCCTGCACCAGGGTGGTGGTATCCTGGACTCCCTGAACGCTGCGCAGCTCACCCACGATTACCTTGGAGAGCTCAAAAAGGGACTTGGCTTCGGCGGTGGCTATGGCGTCCCACTGTCCGAACACCAGGTTTACATCGGTGACGCCGGGGATGGCACGAATCTGGGACAAGGCGCTGGCCTCTAAACCTGGGATCAGCTTGATGAGAAGATAACCCTTCACCATTTGGCGGTATTATATTCCCTATCGCTTTGATTGACAAGTACCACCGGCTTACTATTGACAGCTTAAGCATATTGGCTTATAATCGGGCGAAATAAAGTAAAGGCTGTGAACAAGACTAGTAGGCTTCGCAGCGGGGCACAGAGAGTCGGGTAGGGTGTGAGCCGACGCCAGCGCCGAAACCGAATGGACTTGGGAGCCGCAAACCGAAAGTAAGGTACGAGTAGGCTTTGTCGCCAGGGGAGCGTTATCAGACCCCAGGGTATCGGAACAATCGCCGATACGCAAAGAGATGGTCAGTTGGCATCTGACCAAGAAGGGTGGCACCGCGAGCCCTCTCGCCCCTTTAAGGCGAGGGGCTTTTTTAGTTTAGGGCCAATAAGTCTAATCTGATACTAAAAGGAGGACAATATGAAAAGATCAATGTTTTTTCTCGACCAGAAGGACATGCCGACCAAGTGGTATAACGTCCAGGCCGACCTGCCCGAGCCATTGCCGCCGACCCTGAACCCCATAACCAAAGAGCCGGCGACACCGGAGTTCATGCATGCCCTGTTTCCCATGGAGTGCATCATGCAGGAGGTCAACACCACCGACCGCTACATCGATATCCCCGAAGAGATTCTGGAGATTTACCGCACCTGGCGGCCGACGGTGCTGCACCGCGCCTACCGGCTGGAGAAAGCGCTGGACACGCCCGCCAAGATTTTCTACAAGTACGAGGGGACCAACCAGGCGGGCAGCCACAAGCCCAACACGGCGGTGGCCCAGGCCTATTACAACAAGCAGGAGGGCATCAAGCGCATCACCACCGAGACCGGCGCCGGGCAGTGGGGCAGCGCCTTGGCCTTTGCCGGCGCACTTTTCGACATCGAGATTAAGGTCTATATGGTCAGGATAAGCTACGACCAGAAGCCCTACCGCCGCATCGCCATGGAGCTCTGGGGGGCCAACTGCGTACCCAGCCCCAGCCCCGAAACCAAGGTGGGCAAGGGTATGCTGGAAAAGTGGCCCGACTGCCCAGGTAGTTTGGGGCTGGCTATCAGCGAGGCGGTGGAAGACGCCGTATCCCGCGAGGATACGCACTACTCGCTGGGCAGCGTGGTCAACCACGTTTTGCTCCACCAGACCATCATCGGCGAGGAGACCATAAAGCAGATGGAGATGGCCGACGCCTACCCCGATATCATCGTGGGCTGTATCGGCGGCGGCTCCAACTTCGCCGGGCAGTTCCTGCCCTGGCTGCGGGATAAGCTCAGTGGCAAGAAACCGGATATGCAAATCATCTGCGTCGAGCCGGAGAGCTGTCCCACCGTGACCAAGGGTCTGTATGCCTTTGACTACGGTGACGCCGTCGGTATGGGGCCTATCGTCAAGATGTACACCTTGGGGCACGGTTTTATCCCGCCCCCGATTCACGCCGGCGGGCTGCGCTACCACGGCATGGCGCCCATCATCTGTCACCTGCACCGACTTGGTTTCGTCGATGCTGTGGCCGTGCCCCAGACCAAGGTCTTCGAAGCCGGCATCCAGTTTGCCCGCACCGAGGGCATCATCACCGGGCCGGAGCCCTGCCACGACTTGAAGGTGGCCATCGACGAGGCGCTCAAGTGTAAGGAGGAGGGCAAGTCCAAGACCATACTCATCGCCCACAGCGGGCACGGGCATTTCGACCTGTCTGCCTATGAGAAATACATGTCGGGCGAGCTGGTGGATTACGCCTATCCCGAGGAAGAGGTGAGGAAGGCACAACTGGAACTGCCTGAGGTCAAACTGTAATAGCTCGACTTAAGCCAACGAGGGCTGGGTTTTAAACCCAGCCCTTTTTTTATCCTGTTGCGCACTATAGAGTAGCTGTCATATAATTCAACACGATGAAGGAACAGGCTAAGGTTAAGGAAGCGACGAGACGGATTATAAACCACCTCGGCCGCAAGAGGGGCAACCTTATCCCCATGTTACAAAAAGTCCAGAAGGAGCTGGGCTATCTGCCCCGTGAGGCTATGGCCGAGATTGCCCGCTTCCTCGGCATCCCCGAGATTGATGTCTACGGCGTGGTCACCTTCTACAACCAGTTCCGCCTCAATCCCCCCGGTAAACACTCGATAAGGGTCTGCTTGGGCACTGCCTGCCACATGAAGGGCGGTTACATCACGCTGGATGCCTGGAAACGGCGGCTAAAGATTGACCGTGGCCAGACCACACCCGACCGCGAGTTCGACTTGGATACCGTCGCCTGCGTCGGCTGCTGCGTCATGGCGCCGGTGACGGTGGTTGACGATAAGCCCGAGGGTCAGGTGGAACCGACCAAAGTGGACGGTATTCTTCTCTCATTCGAGCGGGAGAAGGAGAGGCTGGGTAAAGAGAAACAGTGAAAACTGGGCAACCAAAGGCGGCGACTTTCGATGAGATAAAGCGCCAGGCGGAAAGACACTGGCAGGAGCTGCAGGAGGCTAAAGCGGTCATTATGGTGGGCGCCGCCACCTGCGGTCGTGCCGCCGGCGCTCTTAGTGTGCTGCGTGCCTTCAAAAACGAGCTAAAAAAGCAAAACCTTGATTGCCCCGTCTTCGAGGTCGGCTGCATGGGGCACTGCTACGCCGAACCGATTGTTATCATCGCCAAGCCGGGCTATCCCCCCATTGTTTATCAGCAGGTAAATCCAGTAATCGCCCGCAGGCTGGTCAAAGAATATATTCTAGGCGACGACCCTTGCCTCGATTTCGTCCTCGGTGCTGTGGGCGAAAGCGAGCTTGTCCCCAGCCTGACCGATTTCCCCCGCGCCAGGTTCGAGCAGAAAATCATACTCAAGAACTGCGGGCATATCGACCCGGAGGAGATAGACCACTACATCGCTAACGGCGGCTATTCGGCGCTTGATAAGGCACTTAAGATATCGCCAGAGGCTGTTATCAACGAAGTCAAAGGGTCGGGCTTAAGGGGGCGGGGTGGGGCCGGCTTTCCCGCCGGCGAGAAGTGGCAAATCTGCCGTAGCGCCCCCGGTAAAACCAAATACGTAGTCTGCAACGGCGATGAGGGCGACCCCGGTGCCTTTATGGACAGGGCCATCCTGGAGAGCGACCCCCACTCCGTTATCGAGGGCATGCTCATCGCCGGCTATGCCGTGGGGGCTCAACAGGGCTATATCTATGTCCGCGCCGAGTACCCCCTGGCGGTGCATAGAGCCCAAATTGCCCTGCGCCAGGCCAGAAAGCTCAAACTGCTGGGCGAGAACATACTGGGCAGCGACTTCAGCTTCGACATAAAACTATTTGAGGGCTCGGGCGCCTTCGTCTGCGGCGAGGAAAGCGCCCTAATCGCCTCGCTGGAGGGGCGAGCGGGCACCCCCAATAACCGCCCCCCTTACCCCGCCGTCAGCGGCCTGGAGGGCAAGCCCACCCTGATCAATAATGTCAAGACGCTGGCCTTTATCCGCCACATAGTCGACAAAGGCGCTAAGTGGTTCAGCAGCATCGGCACTAAAGACAGCCCGGGGACGGCCGTTTTCGCCCTGGCGGGCAAGGTGGTCAACACCGGGCTTATCGAAGTCCCTATGGGCACCACGCTGCGTCAGGTAGTCTTCGATGTCGGCAGCGGCATCCCCAACGGCAAAAAATTCAAGGCGGTGCAGATTGGGGGGCCTTCCGGCGGTTGCCTGCCCGAGTCGGCCCTGGACTTACCCATTGACTTCGACTCCCTAACTCAGGCCGGGGCGATGATGGGCTCGGGCGGTATGATTATCCTCGATGAGGAAGATTGTATGGTGGAGATAGCCCGCTACTTCCTGGAGTTTACCCAGCGCGAGTCCTGCGGCAAGTGCACGTTCTGCCGGCTGGGGACGAAGCAGATGCTGGAATTACTGACCGATTTCACACAGGGCAAGGGTAAAATCGAAGATATAGACATACTGGAAAAGCTGGCGGGGGAGGTAAAGGCGGGGTCGCTATGCCAGCTTGGACGGACAGCGCCCAATCCTATCCTGACCACGCTGCGGTACTTCCGACAGGAATACAAAGAGCACATTACTCTGGGCAGGTGCCCGGCGCTGATGTGCCAGCCCCTTATCGCCTACTACATCCTGCCCGACAAGTGCGAACGTTCCTGCGACGCGTGCGTAGGGGAATGCACCGTGGAGGCAATATCCAGTCATCCTAAAAAACGCTATAAGATTATCGACCAAGAGAAGTGCGTTAAGTGCGGGACTTGCCTTAAGGCATGCCCGCCGCAGTATAACGCCATCGTCAAGCTATCGCCGCCGAGCGAGGTGCCCCAATGAAAACAGTAACGGTAACCATCGACGGCAAGCGGATAAAAGCTCCAGCAGGAACAATACTCCTGTGGGCAGCGCTGGAGAACGATATCTATATCCCCAACCTGTGCGCCATCAAAGACAAGCCGAAGCCCAACGCCGCCTGCCGCTTGTGCTGGGTAGAGATAGAGGGTGAAAAAAAGCCGGTGACCGCCTGCACGGTGGAGGTAAAGGACGGGATGGTCGTTAATACAAAGGGTAAAAAGGCACTCGATTTATCCCGCGCCGGTTTTACACTCCTGATGGCGTCACACGCCATCGACTGTGCCCACTGCAGCGCTAACGGCGTCTGCGAACTGCAGAAAATAGCCAAAGTGCTCAAGTGCAGTCTGAAACCGAAAAATTTGCGGTCGCTTACACGCGAACTGCCGGTAGACGACAGCAATCCCCTTTTCACCCTCGACCCCAATAAATGCGTCCTGTGCGGCCGGTGCGTGTGGGAATGCCGAAAACAGGGAGATAAAGCCGTGCTGGGGTTCGCGCACCGGGGCTTCAAGCGGGTGATAACGACCTTCGGGGATGAGCCGATAGGCAAAGACAGGTGCCTGAACTGCCGGGAGTGTGTCGAGGTATGCCCGACGGGGGCACTGGTGTTTAAAGATTAACGGTTACGTGACGTCTTGCCCCGCGAGGACGTCCGCCGAGAAGCTGACTTGCGGTCGGTGCGGAAGTCGGGGGCGAGGATGGCAAAAGTGACGCTGATTTTCCTATCGACGAGGCGGGAGCTTATGGAGCTGTCCACCTCGTTCATGATTTCATCTAAAGAGAGTCGGGTGGTGATGACGGTGGGGAGGCGGCTGTTATAGCGGTAATTGATTAACTGATACAGCTTCTCCTTGACCCAGGGATTGGTGGACTGCTCACCGAAGTCGTCCAGCACCAGCAACGGGGCAGTCTTAACACTTTCAAAAAATCGGTCGTAAGAGACCTTGCTTTCCGGATTGAAGGCAGAGCGAAGGTGGTCGAGGAAATCAGGCACGACGACGAATAATGCCGGTTTGCCCTGTTCGTAGCGGTAGTTGACGATAGCCGAGGCAAGGTGGGTCTTGCCGCAGCCGGTCAACCCTAATAAAATTATCCAACCTTCAGGATTTTTAGCGAAATCAAAAGCCAGGCGATAGGCTTCATCCATGTTGTCCTGCTGCTCCATAGACAAATCAGTGCGGCGCTTGTAATTGATAAAAGTCATGTTCTTCTGAAGGTCGAACTCCGGCGGCCAGGCGTAGATGGATGCCTGCGATTCCTCTTCGAGGGCAAAAACACGAGCCAAACGGTCATCAGTGAGGCGGGTACGCAGTCGGTCATCAAGGTCTTCCAAGGGGACAGCGGGCACGATAACCGTGGGCAGGCCGGCGTTAAAACGCGCCGTCAGCAACTGGTCAAGTTTCTCCTTAGCCCAGGGGGTGGCGGACTGCACACCGAGGTCGTCCAGCGCCAGCAGCGGGGTATTTTTAACCTGCTCGAAGAACTCGTCGTAGGGGGTCTCGCTATCGGCATCGAAAGAGGCACGCAGTCTATCCAGTAAATCGGGGGTGGTGATATAAAAGGCGGGGCGGCCTTTTTCGATAGATTCATTGACGATAGCCGCCGCCAGGTGGGTCTTGCCGCTGCCGCTGGGGCCGGTAAAGACCAGCCAGCCTTCCGGATTCTCGGCAAAGTCCCTGGCCGCCTGGAAGGCGCGGGAAAAGCTCTCCTGGCTCTGGGGGCTGCTGCTGCGACCCTCCGGCATCAGATTTTCAAAGGTGAAACGCTCCAGAGCGCCAAGATTGCTGTACTGCTTGAGGCGTGAGCGGCGGTCGCCTTTCTGCTTATTTTTGACACAGCTACAGGGAACAACGCGACCGTAGTCCACCTGCCCCGAAGGCAAACGGGGATGGACGACACGGGCGCCCCTGCAGATGGGGCAGTCGGGGCCGTTTGAGGACGCCGCTTCAGCGCCGGACCATGTGTCCGTATCTTCCTTTGAAGTATTTGTCCGGCCCTGTCGCTTTAGAATCTCGCTGATATGTTCCATCGCTGCGACCTTCTATCGACCAGTTCTGTAAAATCCTGGAGATGTATTTGATATTACGTTTATTATGTAAAACCGCCTCTTTAACAGCATCTCTAATCCAGCTCTCCGGGTAAAGCTTTTCCGCATCACGGAGCTCATCGGCGATCATGGGCGTCAGCATACCGATATTCTGCTCGTAGAGGGTGAAAATATCGGGGAGGGGTCCCGACGGGGCGGGCACGGACTTACCCGCTTTGAGTCCGGCCAGCTCAAGCTCACCGCTTTCGATTTTCTCCACCGCCTGACGGCCGGGTACATCATTTAGAAAATAAATATCCTCGGATGCTTTTTCCTTTACTACGTTTAAGCTTAAGATAGTACCGCGAGCGACGGCCTTTTTCAGAGCGTCCTGCAACGCTTCTTCCGAGCTCTTGAGGCCTTGCATCAAGACAGTATCACTCTTTAACTCACTGTAACGGAGAAAACGGGGGTAGCCTTTACGACTGTAAAGCGCCGCCATCAGGTGCAGTGTTACTTTCAGTTCGTTAATATCGGTGATTTGAGGCAGAACGGCGCTGAAAAAGACATCAGGCACCGCCGTGTATTTGACTTTAGCGCCGGACGGAAAACCCTGAAACTGCGTCATAGCAGAGTGGGCTCCTCACTACCTAACGTTTCAAATTTAGCCAGGTAATGGCGGAAACGCAACTTGATACGACCGGTGGGCCCGTTGCGGTGCTTGGCGATGATAACATCGGCTTCCTCGCGGGGGTATTCGCGGTCGGGGTGGGCAGCTATCCACTCTTCCTCGCTCTTGTAGTAATACTCATCACGGTAGATAAAAAGGACTACATCGGCATCCTGCTCGATGCTGCCGCTCTCACGAAGGTCGGAAAGCTGCGGCTCGTGAGAGGCGCGCCACTCGACGGCGCGGCTTAATTGAGAAACAGCCAGCACGGGGGCATTGATTTCCCGCGACAATGCCTTGAGCGACCGGGAGATAAAGCTGATTTCCTGAACGCGGTTCTCGCCGCGGCTGCCACCCTCCCCCTGCATCAGCTGGAGATAATCAAGGATAACAAGGTCGATGCCGCGTTCGTAATTAAGACGTAGCGCCTTGGAGCGCATCTCCGCCATACGAATCATCGGCGTATCATCCACGTAAATGGGTGCCTCCGAGAGGACACCGGTGGCGTCCATTACCTTCTTCTCTTCGTCCTCGGTCTTGTGCTCGCCGAAGCGGATACGCCGGGCGTTGACGCCAGATTCGCTGGAGACGAGACGCGTAACCAGGGAGTCGCGACTCATTTCCAGACTGAAGAGGGCAACGGTAGCCCGGTGTTCGACGGCGGCATTACGGGCGATATTCAGCGCCAGGCTGGTCTTACCCATGCTGGGGCGCCCGGCAATAATAATAAGGTCGGACCGCTGGAAGCCGTTAAGAAACTCATCGAGTCCGGCGAATCCGGAAAGCACGAAGGGCAGCTGCTCGGGGCGCTCCTCGGAGGGGGGCGGGGCTATTTCAAAATATTTATCCAATACCTCGCGGATATGGGTAAGGTCGTTAACGGAACCGCCGCGACGCAAACGGAATAAAACACCCTCGGCCTTGGCGAGACTTTCCTCGACATCAGGTGCGGACTCATAACCGATGGCGGAAATGCGGTCGCCGGCGGTTATCAGCTGGCGCATGACGGATAAACGGTAAACGATACGGGCATAATGCTCGATATCCAGGGACGTAGGACACACGGAGATGAGATAGCTCAAGCGGGCGGCGCCGCCGCAGGTCTCCAGTTTGCCGGTGCGCGAAAGCTCCTGCGCCATCGTGACCTGGTCGATAGCCTCATCGCGCTGGTAAAGCGCCATGGCGGCCTCATAGAGCAGTCGGTTCTGTTCGAAGTAAAAGTCCGACGCCTGCAAAAAGTCGGCGATCTGGAAAATAGAAGCGCCGTCAATCAGCAGCGAGCCGATGACCGCTTCTTCGGCGTCATTATCATTGGGCGGGAGCCTGGCTTCATTCACCTGCGTCTATTCCTTCTTTTCCTCTTCCGCTTCTTTCTCTTTTTTAGCCTTGGCTTTTGGTTTCTTTTCTTGCTTCTCTTCTTTGTCAGGCTTTTCTTCTGCAGCCGGCTTTTCCGCTTCAGCAGGCTTCTCTCCTTTAGCTGGTTTTTCTGCTTTGGCGGCTTTAGCTTTCTTTTTCCTGACCGGTTTTTTCTCTTTCTCTTCTGCGGCAGGCGGCTCTTCCTTAGCCTCCTTGGGCGCTTTTGCTTTCTTGGCCTTCTTCTCTTTCTTTTCCATCTTTGGCTTCTTTTCAGCCTTCTCTTTCTTTTCCTTCATTTCTTCTTCCGGAATAGCCGCTTTTTCAGCCCTCACTGGTATTTCCGCGCCCTCGGCATCGGACATGACGGTAACAACAACCCCAGCGGTAATATCATGGGTGAACCTGACCACTAAATCATAGACACCCACCTGACGAATCGGCTCCGCGAGGTCGATTTTCTTTTTATCTACTTCACTACCGATTTCCTTACTTAACGACTCGGCGATATCAGCGACGGTGACCGAGCCGTAGAGTTTGTCTTTCTCACCGACCTTGGCTTTAAGGGTAATTGTCACACCCTCAAGCTTTTTAGCCAGTTCAGCCATCTCGGCTTCTTCAATGGCGCGCTGTTTAGCCAGCTTTTTCAGATGCGACTCCACCGTGGTCGCCGCCTGCGAATCCGCCAGCACCGCCAGCTTGCGGGGAAAGAGAAAGTTGCGCGCGTAGCCGTTAGCGACCTCCTTGGTCTGGCCTGCTCTGGCGACATTGGGGACATCAGCGATGAAAATTACCTTCACGTTTGGCTCCTTTTCTAGACGACAAGTTAAATTTAACCGAAAAACGGGAAGGGGTCAACCTCCGTTACTCATGGTCTAAGAAAATATTTTTAAAAAGATATTTTATCTTTTATTATTCACTGATATATTTGCCAGCGTTAACCGCGGCAACCGCGCCATCGCCGGCGGCACTGATAACCTGCCTTATGGAGCCGCTGCGGATATCACCAACGGCATATATACCCGGTACGCCGGTCTCAAGCTTATCATCGGTAATAATAGCCCCGACCGCGTCCAGCTTCAGCAAGCCTTTAAGATAGCCGGTAGCCGGCTGCGAGCCCACGGACATAAACACGCCGGACACGGGGAGCAATGTTTCTTCTCTAGTCTTGACGTTCTGCAGCTTTAATTTCTCCACGGCTTTGTCTCCCAGTATCTCCAGCACCACCGTGTCCCAGTAAATTTTTATCTTGGGGTTAGACTTGACCCTTTCCTGCATGATGGGGGTAGCCCGCAGCTCGTTGCGGCGATGAATAAGGACGACTTCTTTAGCGAACTTGGTAAGCTCCAGGGCTTCCGTCGCGGCGGCATTGCCGCCTCCGACCACCGCCACCGTTTTATCGCGGAAGAAAGCGCCGTCGCAGGTGGCGCAGTAAGAAACGCCTTTGCCGGTAAATTCCTTTTCACCGGGCACACCCAGTTTCTGTCTTTCGGCACCCCCGGCAATAATGACTGCCTGGGCAAGATATTCGCCCTGGGCAGTGGTTACTGTTTTTCGCCTGCCGTCGATTTTGATGCCGGTGACCTCATCGTAAACGGTTGCCACACCGAATTTTTCGGCCTGCTGGTGCATCGCCTGGGTGAGGTCGATGCCACTGATGCCGTCGGAAAATCCTGGGTAGTTTTCCACCATCTCGGAATTAATAATCTGGCCGCCGACAGCACCCTTCTCAATCAGGAGCGTGGACAAACGGGCGCGGGCGGTATAAATGCCGGCACTCAAGCCGGCCGGCCCGCCGCCGATGATGACGACATCATATTTTTTCAACGGTTCATTCATCAATTCTAGCTACTCAATCCTAAAACAGACTCAATATTTTTTCTCAAGCTGCTCCTCGTCTCCTTAGTGAATCCCACGACGCTGGAAACAGGCTCTCCATTTTTAAAGACAACAAGAGTAGGAAGACCCATAATGCCATACCGGCTGGCAATTCCAGGATTATTATCAACATTCAACTTCACAAAGGAAATCTCGCCTTCATATTGGTTGGCTAATTCATCAACAATTGGGGTAACCGAACGGCAGGGTATACACCGCGGTGCCCAGAAATCTACCAATACCGGGACCTTAGATTGTAAAACTGCTTCGTTAAAATCAGCTTCCTGAATCTCTACCGATTTGCTCATATCGTACTTATCTTACCCTGATTTTAATTAGCAAGAGCTGCGTCGAGGTTCTTTTTGAGTTCCGGCTTGGGGCGGAACCCGATGATATTGGAAACCGGCTGCCCGTTTTTGAATATCATTAGCGTGGGAATACTCATCACACCGTACTGTCGGGCGGTATTCGGGCTATCGTCGACGTTCAGCTTCATGAAAGAGACCTTGCCCTCGTACTCATTAGCCAGCTCATCGACGATTGGCGCGACCATCTTGCACGGTCCGCACCACGGCGCCCAGAAATCGACCAGTACCGGCGTCGCCGCCTTCAGGACCATTTCATCAAATTTTGCATCATTAACTTCCACTGGTTTGCTCATAACTCTCCTCTTTAACTTTTTCGGTTATACCCCGTTCTACGGTCTCTTTAGCCAGACCGATAGCATTTTTTATAGCCCTGGCCTTACTGCGCCCATGGGCGATAATGACGTTACCGTTAACACCGAGCAGGCAAGCTCCACCATACTCGCTGAAATCCAGCTTCTTAGTCCAGGAGCCAAGCCCGATTTCCTGTAAAAGGTCGCGCGTTTTTAAACGGGAAACACTGGAAAAAACGTGCCCCAATTCCTTCATGGAATTCAAGAAATTGTCGTTGAACCCTTCGATGGTCTTGAGAACGATATTGCCGGTAAAGCCGTCGGTCACGATGACGTCGGCGGTCTTGCGGGAAATATCATGTCCCTCGATATTGCCGATGAAGGTAATATCCTTGGCGTCTTGCAATAGCCGGAAAGTCTCCTGCGTGAGGCGGTTGCCTTTGCCTTCCTCCATGCCGTTGCTAAGAAGTCCGACCTTGGGGAAGGGTATCTTGAGTATATATTTGCTGAAGATAGTGCCGAGACGGGCGAACTCAAGCAGGTGCTCCGGACGGCAATCAGTGGTAGCCCCAGCATCCACCAGCAGCGGCGGATGGGATGTCAGCACGTCAAGAAAGCAGCCGATGGCCGGTCGGCTGATGCCGTTAGCCTTGCCCAACGTAAGCAGGGACGAAGCCACGACGGCACCCGTATTCCCGGCGGAAACAAAGGCCGAGGCATTACCCTCCTTCAGCAGGTTGATGCCGATGACGATAGATGATTTGGTCTTGGTCTGAATCGACTTGATGGGGTGCTCATTGAAGTCGATGAACTCCGTGGCATCAACGACGGAAATGCCGCTTTTAACGGGCGACCTTTCCAGCAGCTTGCGAATCACGTTTTTCCTGCCCACCAGGACGATTTCCACGTCGTATTCCTGGATAGCTTTTATAGCACCCTTGACCATCTCGTGCGGCGCGTAATCACCGCCGGTGGCATCAAGGGCGATTTTAATGGTTTTCAACTCTTCTCCTTTATCCCGGGGACAGCAGCCTCCCACATATCGCACTGGCCTCCCCACGACGCGATTACATTGCCCTGCTGCGAAATCCTGACTATCTCACAGGAGATGGGGCAGGCACGGCACTCGAATGAGGAGGTTTCGTATTCAGCGTCGCTGATTTCAAAACCGCGGAAGCGGCAAGCGCCCGGTGTTCGGTCCGCCACTTCATGTGCCAGCAAGGCGGCGCCGATAGCCCCCATAAGCTCGTGATGAGGAGGCACGATTATTTCCGTTTTAAGTTCCTCCCGCAGCGCCCGGATAATGCCCTGATTAAACGCGACGCCGCCCTGAAAGACCACCGGCGACTGGATATCCTTACCCGAGCCAACATCGCTCAAGTAATTCCTTACCAGCGTACGGCAGAGTCCGTAAATAATATCATCGACGTTGTGTCCCATCTGCTGCTTATGTACCATGTCCGATTCGGCGAAAACAGTGCAGCGACCGGAGATATGCACCTTGTCCCTGCCGGCAGACGCCCGGCGGGAGAACTCTTCAATACCCATATTTAAGCGCGCCGCCTGGTGGTCGAGGAAGCTGCCGGTACCGGCGGCGCACACCGTGTTCATGGCAAAATCCTCCACCATGCCGTCGCGGATGATAATGAGTTTGCTGTCCTGTCCACCGATTTCAATAACGGTCTTCACATCCGGTACAGCGCGAACGGCCGCCACCGCCTGGCAGGTGATTTCATTTTTAACAATATCGGCGCCGACGATAGCCCCAGCCAGGTAGCGCGCGCTGCCGGTAGTAGCCACCCCATTGATTTCAGCATCCGCCGGTAGCTCGCGGCCAATCTCACCAAGTCCCTGCTGGATTACGGCTACCGGCCTGCCAGCGGCAGGCAAATAAAGACCAGCCAGCAGTCCATCCACTTCATCGAGGGCGGCGAACTTAACCGTGACCGAACCTACATCAATACCAAGATAAACTTTCATACTACTTAAATGTTAATATTTTCAGGCGAAAAATGCCATTTTTAACGGAGAAAAAGCCTACTTATTTTTCCGGAACTCGGCGCGGACAGCGGCCAGCGTTTCCGGACTTGCCAGCAGGTCGGCGGCGGTCATCGCCATAGCCTTGGCGGCAATGAGTATGACACGCAACGATTCTTCTTTGCCAGCCGCTTTGGCAAATCCAGGGGAATGTATCAACACTTTCTTAGATGCAATACGTACCATCGGCTGAATGGTCGGCACCAGCTGACTTACGTTACCGACATCGGAACTGCCGCCAAAAATTCCGGAATCACCGAGGGGAATAGAGTGCCCCAGCGCCTGCATATTTTTACGGAACAGCTTAGCCAGAGTCACGTTATTCAACATCGCGGCATAGCGTACGTCCGCCCAGCGATATTTCAGCTCCGCACCGGTGGCGGCCGCGGCACCGGCAAAGCAACTAATCACCTTGTCTTTTAAGACATCGAGGTATTTATCGTCTCCGGCGCGAATAAGGAAGGTAGCCGCGCTATGCGCCGGGACAACATTGGGGGCGTCACCGCCGTCGGTAATAATGCCGTGGACACGGGCGTTGTCTTTGATGTGCTGACGCAGGGCATCAACAGCGTTAAACGATAGAATCATAGCTTCCAGGGCATTGACACCCGCCGCGGGGTCGGCGGCGGCGTGAGCGGCTTTACCGAAGAACTCGACATCAAGGGTCTGGCATGCCAGGGCGTTAAATAATACCTGATTACCCCCCGGGTGGGTTATCATGGCCGCATCCAACTCTTTAAATACGCCCTTTTTAGCCATGATAGCCTTACCGGCATCGGCCTCCTCGGCGGGGGTACCATAAACTACAATACTGCCGCCGAACTTGTCTGCCGCCGTTTTAGCGGCTATAGCGGCAGCCACGGTACTGGTAGCTATCAGGTTATGCCCGCAGGCATGGCCTATCTTGGGCAGGGCATCATATTCCGCCAGAAAGCCAATAACGGGTTTGCCTTTGCCGTAAATCCCGTGGAAAGCCGTGGGCATGCCGGCGGTACCCGTGGTCACGGTAAAACCATGCTTTTTTAAAAATGCGGTAAGCCATTCCGCCGCGCGGCGCTCTTCCATAGCCGTCTCCGGGTTATCATGGATTTTCCGGCTCAAATCGGAGAGCTGCTTATAATGCCTGTCTATTTCCGCGGCGATGGCAGTTTTTAGTTTCTCTGTAACCAAATTTTTTTCCTCAACATTACTAATTTTTATTTAGTAGGACATGGCTTATCGTAATTAATCATGTTGCTCTCACAGAAGCCTTTATCGGCGAAATACTTGACCATTTTCTCTTCTTTCCTGGGAACAAGCGCACGAATAACGTCAATTCCCCTGGACTTACAGTATTTTTCCACGGCGTCGATGAGCATTGTGCCGATGCCGCTTCTCTGGTAATCAGGGTTGACCGCGATGAGGAAGACCATGCCCGTGCCGGTCATAGGGAACCCGGAATATTCGAGTTTAGCCAGGATAAAACCGACCAGGACACCTTCATACTCGGCAATAAAGCTCAAATCGCGAGGCCCACGCACCTGGTCAGCCACCATCTCCTTTTCAGGAATATCAGCCCACCAGATTTCCAGAGTGGGGGTAATGTCGCTGGATACCATACGGCGTATTTTTACCGCGTTTTTGTTAATCGTCTTCATTTCAGTATTCTCCCTCTTTCTGATTTTATCCCGAGTTAATCGCTATAAAGCACATTTCATATTATAACCCAGCTAACAAGGGATTTCTATAATCCAGCCAGCGGACAGGTGTTTTCATGTGTTAAATATGATAAATTTATTTCATTTGATATTGCATACCGATACAAACCGTGCTATAATGAAGCTGCCACGAGAAGAATAACTTTGCGAGAGAAGTGGGTGTGAGTCCCACTTTTTTGTTGCGAATATTTAAAAAAGAATAAAGCGGAGGTCAGCATCCGAAATGAAGAGCGATTTTTTGCTCGCCATTACGCAGCTTTCGGCGGAAAAAAATCTGCCGAAGGATGTAGTCCTCAACGCAGTGGAAGCGGCGCTGGTATCAGCCTATAAAAAGGACAGCTTTTCCTCCAATCAGAATATAGCCGTCAAAATCAATCCAAATACCGGGGCGGTGGAGGTATGGGTGGAAAAAACGGTGGTGGAAAAACCCCAGGACCGGGAGACCGAGATATCGCTGCGGGAGGCAAAAAAAATCAAGAGCGATATCAAGGTCGGCGAAGTAATTATGGTAGAGTCCACTCCCGCCAACGCCGGTCGCATCGCGGCGCAGACAGCCAAGCAGGTCATCCTGCAACGCCTGCATGAAGCCGAGCACAGCGCCATTTTCGAGGAATATGCCGATAAAGAGGGGGAGGTAGTAAGCGGCGTCGTCCAGCGCTTCGAGGCGGGGCAGGCATTCGTCGAACTGGGCAGGACCGAAGCCATATTGCCGGCATCCGAGCAGGTACGCACCGAGCGGTACAGGGTAGGACAGCACCTCAAGGTAGTTTTACTACAGGTTGCCCGCACCACCAAGGGGCCCAGAGTCATCGTGTCACGCTCTCACCCGGAGTTATTACGGCGTTTATTTGAACTGGAAGTGCCGGAGGTCTATAACGGCACCGTCGAAATAAAGTCGATTGCCCGCGAGGCCGGATTCAGGAGCAAGATAGCCGTAGCCGCCAAGCAGGAAGGCATCGACCCCGTGGGGTGCTGCGTGGGGCTGCGGGGCATCAGGATACAGAACATCGTCAGCGAACTCAATGGCGAGAAAATAGACGTGGTCATGTGGAGTCCCGACCCGGCCACATTCATCGCCAACGCACTTAGCCCGGCGCACATCGTCGGCGTCCAACTTAATAACGAGGAAGAGGTAGCGTCGGTAATCGTCCCGGACAAGCAGCTTTCCCTGGCTATCGGCAAAGAGGGCCAGAACGCAAGGCTGGCCGCCAAGCTTACCGGCTGGCGCATCGATATCAAGAGTGCCTCCACAGCCGAAGCCGAGAAAATCAAAGAAGCCGGCGCCCCCAAAGCCAAGGCAGAAGAAGAGGCAGAGAAAGAGGCGGCCGTAGAAGAACTCCCCGAGGAAATCCTCGCCCAGCTGGAACCCGTGGAGGTGACTGAAGAGCCAGCCGAGGAAGAAGTCAAAGAAGAAGAGGCCGAAGAAGAAGGAGAACCGGTCGCGGCAGAGATTTTAATGCCGCCGCAGATAAAACCGGAGGAGGTAGCGGAAGAAGGGCAGCCGAAACTGCGCTTCGCCGAGGATATACTGACACCTAGGCGGACCAAGGAAAAGGAAAAGCCCGCTAAATCCAAGAAGAAAAAGAAGGGCGCCCGTGCCAGAGAAACAGGAGAAGAGGGCGGTAAAGCCAGAAAAGGCCGCCGCGCCTACACCGAGGAGGAGGAAGAAGATTATTTCTAAAACCCGAACGGTAACCGGCAAGGCTAACCCACAACGGACCTGCGCCGCCTGCCGCAAGGTAAAAAACAAACGGGAAATGGTGCGACTGGTACGCACCTCCACAGGTGAAGTGGCAATCGACGTTACGGGTAAAATGGAGGGGCGGGGAACTTATTTATGCCATGACAGGGCGTGCTGGGAGCAGGCTTTAAAAAGCCAGCAACTGCAGCATGCTTTAAAAATAAAAATAACATCCCAAAACCTGGAACGACTCAATAAAGACGGAGAAAAA
>DAOULS010000082.1:0-41943 GCA_034418415.1 Dehalococcoidales bacterium
CGCAGCACCGCCGTAAAGACGGCTCTATTTATGATGTTGAAATCAGCACCAACGGCGCTATGTTCGCCGGGCAGAAACTCATCTTCTGCGTCTGCCGCGATATCACGGAACGCAAGAAGATGGAACAGTCCATCCGTGAGTCGGAGGAGAAGTTTTCCACGGCCTTCCATGCCAGCCCGCAGACAATGATTATTACCAGGGACAGGGATGATGTGACCCTCGAGGTAAATGACTATTTTACCCGGATCACCGGCTTTACTCATGAAGAAACCATTGGAAAAACATCTAAAAAACTCGGAGTCTGGCAACAATCAAAGGACATGGCAAAACTAAAGCAACTAATAAAAGATAATGGCCGTGTCTCTAATGAGGAATTTGAATTTTTAGGTAAAAGAGGACAGAAAAATACCCAGCTCGTTTCCATCGAACCTATCACAATAGGCGGCGAAAAGTGCTGGCTTTCCATTCTAACGGATATCACCGAACGGAAAAGAAGAGAAAACCTGCAAAAAGCTGAAAACTATGTGTTTATGCTTTTAAGCGAAGGTGCAGAACTAAATGAAATACTGGACGCTATTGTCCGGCTGTGCGAGGAAAACGACCCTTCTATTAAAGGCTCCGTCATGCTCTATGATGCATCCACGAACCTGCTGAAAGGCTCCGGGCCAAGTTTATCCGAAGAATACAATGCCGCTATGAAGACGGGGATATCTGTCGGTCCGGTGGCCGGTTCCTCCGGCACTGCTGCCTACCGCAAGAAACGGGTAATCATCAGAAATATTAAGACCAGCCCGCTTTTCAAACCGTTTAAAGAAGGTATCGACCTGTCAACCAGAAATGGCTTGCGGGCCGTCTGGTCCGAACCCATCATCTCCTCCAGCGGCGATTTGCTGGGCACGATTACCAACTACAGCGACCATGTGGGCGGGCCGAACGCCGATAATATCAGAGTACTGGAGTGGTCGGCCAGAATTGCCGCTATCGCTATCGAACGTAAAATGATAGAGAAAGCTCTTAAAGAATCGGAGGAGAAATTCTCCAAGGCTTTCCATGGTATGCCGGAAGGAGTTGCCATTGCCAGAATAAAGGATGGTGTGTTCATAGATGTTAATGAAAGCTTCTGTCGTGATAACAACTATACCCGTGAGGAAGTAATCGGGCATCGCGGTGAAGAACTAAATCTGGGAATTACCCCGAGTCAGCGTGACGAGGTAACCAAGATATTAAAAAAGCAAGGCCACGTTGAGAATATGGAATTCGAGTTCAGTAAAAAATCAGGCGAGATAACGACACTATTGCTCTCCGCCGAATCAATTAACATCGGTGGTGAACCCTGCTTATTGACCATCACCAGCAATATCACCAAACGCAAGCAAATGGAACAAGCGTTGAGGGAATCGGAGGAGAGAATATCCAAGGCTTTCCAAGCCATCCCCGAAGCCATCTCCATTGCTTCACTGGAAGACGATGTATTCCTTGAGGTCAACGATAGCTTTATCTCATTCAGCGGATATTCCCGTGAAGAGATAATTGGTCATTCCACTAAAGAAATAGTTCATTGGGTTAATCCCGATGATTATCACCGTATGAAGCAGTTAAGAGATAAACGTACCCAATTTAAAAACGAGGAGTTTTTACTACGGAGAAAATCAGGCGAAATGATTACCATCTTGATGTCGGGCGATATGATTAATTTCGGCGGCAAGCCCTGTATTTTAACTGTTGGCACCGATATTACAGAACGTAAGCAAATGGACCAAGCCATAAAGGAGAGCGAGGAGAAATACCGCAATATTGTAGAACTGGCACAGGACGCTATTGTTTCCGTGAACCTTAAGGGGCAGATTACCGCCTGTAATGAGGCTTTTGGTCGTCTAACCGGCGCTTCTGCTAAAGAAACTGTCGGTAAGAATTTTGCCGAGCTTCCGTTCGTCAGGACTGAAGACATCTCTGGTTATATGGAAATATTTAAGTCGGCTTTAGCCGGCGAAAAAATCCAGCCGATGGAAATTGAGTGGAATCACCCAGATAGGCCAACCAAGGTAGTCGAATTGAGAATCAGCATAATGAAAAATAATGGTAAAGTAACCGGTATTCATGCGTTGATTCTCGATATTACCGAACGGAAGATGATGGAACAGGCGCTGAAAGAATCGGAGGAAAAATTCTCCAAGGCTTTTCATACCATACCGGAGGCAATATCCATTGCCAGGCTAAAAGACGGTGTATTTATCGACGTTAATGAAAGTTTCTGCCGTCAAAACGAATACACCCGCGAAGAGGTAATCGGCCATTCCGGCAAAGAATTAATCACCTGGGCAGACCCCAATCAACGTGAAGAATTTTTCAAATTGGTACGTGAAAAAGGCCACGTTAAAAATATAGAATGCGAATTTAGAAAAAAGTCCGGCGAAATACACACAGCACTAATGTCAGCCGATATTGTTAATATCGGTGGGCAAACCTGCGTTTTGAGTGTCACCGGTGATATTACCGAACGCAAGCAAATGGAACAAGCCATAAAGGAGAGCGAGGAGAAGTTCTCCAAGGCTTTCCATGCCATTCCCGAGACATTATCAATTTCCACTCTCAAAGAAGGTAGGTTCGTTGATGTTAACGAGAGTTTCCTTAAACTCAATCAACTTACCCGTGAGGAGGTAATAGGGCGCACCGGTGAAGAAATGGGGTTCTTAAAACCTGGAGACGAACGCAATAAAATACGCGGGCTTCTGAAAAAACGAACAAAATTCAATAATGAGGAAATAGAATTCAAAGCTCCTATATCTGATAATAAGCTGACCTTTCTCTTTTCCGCCGATACCATTGAAATAGGCGGTGAACCCTGTCTCCTGATTATCGGCAACGATATTACCAAGCGTAAACAAGCTGAAAACGAGTTGCAGCAGGCACTGACCGACCTGGAGCAAAACAGTGCGTTACTGAAAGCTACCAATAAAGAACTGGAGAGCTTCAGCTATTCCGTGTCTCATGACCTGCGGTCGCCGTTGAGGAGCATCGACGGCTTCAGCCAGGCCCTGCTGGAGGACTATACAGATAGTCTCGATGAAAAGGGACAGGACTATCTCAACCGACTGCGCAGCGCCAGCCAGAAAATGGGCGAACTCATTGACGGTCTGCTCAAGCTGTCCCGCCTGACCAGAAGTGAAATGCATTTTGAAAAAGTCGATTTGAGTTCACTCGCTAATGAGATAGCCACCAGGTTGCGGGAAACACACGATAAGCGGGATGTGCAATTTATCATCGATAATGACCTGAAAACGACCGGCGACCCGCAAATGCTGCGGGTGCTGCTGGAAAACCTGCTCGGCAATGCCTGGAAATTTACCAAAAATACACCGAAAGCCAAAATAGAGTTCGGCAGCACCACTGAAAACGGAACAAGGACCTTTTTTATCAAAGATAACGGCGCCGGCTTCGATATGGCTTTCAAAGACAAACTATTCGGCGCCTTCCAGCGCCTGCATGACGCGGTCGAATACCCCGGTACCGGCATTGGTCTCGCCACAGTGCAGAGAATTATCAACCGGCACGGTGGAAACATCCGCGCCGAAGGCGCTACGGGCAAAGGGGCAGGTTTCTATTTTACTCTTAATTAAGGAGCGTGAAAATGACCACCAAAATGGATGAAACAATCTTACTCGTAGAAGACAATCCTGATGACATTGAACTGACAATGCGGGCGTTCCGTAAAAACAACATCGCTAATGAGCTGATGGTCGCCCGCGACGGCGTCGAAGCGCTGGATTACCTGTTTTGTCGCGGCGCATTCTCCGATAGGAATATTAAAGAAATCCCGCGGCTGATTCTGCTCGACCTGAAATTACCCAAAATGGACGGCCTGCAGGTCCTTGAAGCACTGCGCGCCGAGGACATCACCAAACTGGTGCCTGTGGTCATTCTGACCTCCTCCAGAGAGGAGCAGGACCTGATAAGCGGTTACAAGTTCGGGGCCAACAGTTATGTTAGAAAGCCGATTAATTTCAATGAATTCGTTGATGCGGTAAGGAATATCGGTCTCTACTGGCTGCTGATAAACGAACCACCGCCCGACGGCCACTAATAGAACGACTGTATCACAAGCAGTACCGATTAAGGTGGGCAGCATGGAAAATAAAAAAATATCCGTCCTGTTAATCGAAGACAGTATTGACGATGCGGAGCTGATAAAGAGGAAACTGGAAAAATCCGTTAATACCAGATTCCAGGTTATGATAGCGCGCAAGCTTGAGGACGGCCTGAAGCAGGCGGAGACAAGCGAGCCTGACCTGATTGTTTCCGACCTGGGTCTGCCGGACAGTCACGGGCTTGACACAGTCACGAAAATCCTCCTGGCGGTGCCGCATATACCGCTGGTGGTGCTAAGCGGTTTCGATGACGAAGATACCGGCATCAGGGCGGTACAGTCCGGGGCGCAGGACTACCTGGTCAAAGGCCGTCTGGATGACGCCCAGCTGGAACGGTCAATCTACTATTCCATCGAGCGGGCGCGCCTGCAGTACGAGCTGGAACAGAACTCGCGGGAAGTATCCAAACTGCATAACAATCTACTTAAAATCCTGGAAAACAGCACCGATGCGACGGTGGTGGTCAGTGAAAACGGGGGCATACTCTTTACCAATCCGGCCGTCGAGTCTCTCTTCGGGCAGAAGCCTAAAGAACTGCTGAACCAGACTTTCCAGTATCCCCTGACAGGGGAGAAGACATCAGAAATAGAGATACACCGGACGGACGGTAAAAAGACCATAGCGGAAATGAATGTGGTGAACATTGCCTGGGAAGGCAGACCGGCGCGCCTGGTCTCCATGCATAACATAACCAAACGCAAGGCAATGGAAGAAGCCCTGCGCACCAGCGAGGAAAAATACCGCAACATCGTCGAACTCTCCCATGAAGGCATTATTATCACCAATACCGAGGGAATAATTACGTCATGCAATCTCACGTTCCTGAATATGATCGGATTCCCGGAGAATCAAATTGTCGGGAAACATTTTAAAGATATCCCCAACATAAACATCAAGGACGTGCCTCTTTATGCTGAAATGTTTGTTTCTCAATTGACCGGCAAAAAGAATCCGTCTCTGGAAATACCCTGGAAGACAAAAGATGGAGAGACAAGAATATACGAACTAAGCTCGAACCTTATGAAAGCCGAAGGCAATATCTTCGGCGTTCAGACAATCGTCACGGATATTACCGAGCGTAAGCGGGCGGAGGAGGCGCTGCGAGAATTAAGCTTGCGGCAGGAGGCAATTCTGGGGTCCGTGCCGGATATCATCATGGAAGTTGATATCGATAAAGTCTATACCTGGGCAAATAAGGCCGGGGTGGACTTCTTCGGGGATGATGTTATAGGAAAAGAGGCTTCTTATTATTTTGAAGGCGACCAGGATACGTATGACAAGGTAAAATCGCTGTTCAGCGGCGATGAAAGCGTGACGTACGTAGAAAGCTGGCAAAGACGCCGTGATGGAGAAAAACGCTTACTGGCATGGTGGTGCCGGGTGGTTAAGGACCAGGACGGGAAGGTGACCGGCGCTCTTTCAACAGCCAGGGATATAACAGAGCGGCGAGAGGCTGCAGAAGCACTAAGAATATCTGAAGAAAAATTTTCCAAAGCCTTTCTTAACAGCCCGGAAGCAATTGTAATCTCCAATATAGACGACGGAGAAATACTAGAGGTAAATAACACCTTCTTAAGTTTCTTCGGTTATTCCCGTGAGGACGTAATCGGGAAGAAAGCGAACGAAATTAAAACCTGGGTTAATCCAAAACAACGCGCCGAAATAATAAAAATTTTAAAGGAAAAAGGATTCGTCCGCAATAAAGAATGCCTTTTCCGAATCAAGTCCGGAGAAACACGTACCGTATTGTTTTCCGCGGAAATCATTATTATCGACAACAAGTCGTGCATGCTTTCCGTTAATACCGATATAACCGAACGCAAACAGACAGAAGAGGTATTGAGATTTTCCGATACCGCTTTAAGGTCAATCCATGAAGGTGTCTACGCAATGGACATGGATTATAAAATAACCCGCTGGAATGAAATGTGCGAACAGATGTTTGGCATCAAAGCAGCAGATGCCATCGGAAAACTTGTTTCCGATGTATTCACGCTGGTTGAGGAACACCCGGGACAAAATGATAAACGCTTAGAAATACTTTTAAAGCGAGGATTTAATAAAGAAGAACAAATTTATAATACACCAAAAGGCGATGTATGGGTCGATGTTCAATGTCAGGCGATGGAGGACAACGGTAAGAGGACCGGATGGGTGACGCTGGCATCGGATATTACCGAAAGGAAAAAAACCGAGGAAGCCCTGAAACAGAGCGAAGAGAAATACCGAGAGCTTATTAACTCCTCAACCGATGCTATTGTTTCCGCCGACCACTATATGAAAGTCACAATCTGGAACAAAGGAGCGGAGAAAATCTTCGGGTACAAAGAAAAGGAGATGCTGGGACAGTCCGTCATGAAAATCGTGCCTCACATGATCCATAAACCCATGACCAATAGCTATATTCAGTTTAACAAAACCGGCGCGCATCACGTAGGAAGCAAAATTATTGAGTCCACCGGCATCAGGAAGGACGGGAGCGAAGTACCGGTCGAGTTATCATTATCAACCAGAAAAGTCGGTGATATGTATATCGCCACGGCGATTATCAGGGACATAACGGCACGTAAAGAAGCGGAGGAAAAACTGCGTAAAATCGACCAGATGAAATCCGAATTCCTTTCCAACGTGTCTCACGAACTGCGCACACCGTTGCAGTCCATCAGCGGTTTTACCAAGCTGATTATGACCGGTAAGGTGCCCGACCCCGACACCCAGCAGGAATTTCTACAGATAATAGACACGGAAGTCTCCCATCTGGGCAATCTTATCAACAGTCTGCTGGACATGTCCCGGCTGGAATCCGGTCGGTTCCAGATTTACAAGAAGAAAGTGCCAATGTGCGATATTATTTGCGATGCCCTGAAGACACTGCACAGCCTGGCCCGCGAGAAAAACATCACTCTTAATGAAAACCGGCCGAAGCGATTACCCGAAATGGAGGTGGATAGCGACAGGATGCGGCAGGTAGTACTCAACCTCGTCGGCAACGCCATTAAGTTCAGCGAAAGCGGGGGGAGCATCGACGTCAAGGTAGGAGTCCAGGAAGGAGAGTTACTGTTCCAGGTTATCGACCACGGCATCGGGATAAAGAAAGCGGACATGGCACATCTTTTCGAAAGATTCTACCGCGCCGAGGGTGAAACGGTCAGGGGCGGTACGGGACTGGGGCTTTATATATCCAAACAAATTATCGACGCCCATGAAGGCAAAATCTGGGCTGAAAGTAAATACGGCGAAGGCAGTACCTTCAAATTTACCCTGCCAATAAATCATACGGGAGGAGAGAAAAATGGCAAAAAAGATACTGATAATAGAAGACGACCCGGCAACCCAAAGACTGGTAGATTACTCACTAAAGCAGGAAGGCTACCAGATAATAACGGCCTCTAACGGCCTGGAGGGGATAAGAAAAGCGCTCGGGGAATCGCCCGACCTTATTATCCTGGACGTTATGCTGCCGGGAATGGACGGTTTTGAAATCTGCTACCGTCTGAAGTCCGAACCAGCCACGGCCAACCTGCCCATACTGATGTTCTCGGCCAAGGCACAGGAAATAGACAAGGACACTGGCATCAAGGTGGGCGCGGATGATTACCTGACCAAGCCTTCCGCCCCGGCGGATATAGTTGCCCGTGTCGAGAAGCTTTTAGCTAAAAAGAAGGCCGGACCAAAGCATCCGGAAAGAGTAGCTAAGTAAGGAAGGGTCATGTTGGCGGACAAAACTTCCAAAAAGAACCTGGGTGATATGCTCGTCGAGGAGAAGCTTATCACTCCGGAACAGCTGGAAAACGCGCTGGCTATACAGCGACAAAAAGGCGGCAAGCTAAGCGACATACTGCTGCAGCAGGGCCTGGTTAAAGCCGAAGAACTGGCTGTTGTGCTTAGCATCCAGTTAAAGCTGCCGCTTATCGACCTCAAGAGGCACGCTGTCCAGCCGGAGGCGCTCCGGCTTATCCCGGAAGAAATGGCACGTAAACATGCGCTTATTCCCCTGGATATCGTCAACAACTCTTTAATGGTGGTAATGGCCGACCCAGAGGATATCCGGACGATTGAAGACATCAAAGCCCAGGCCAAGATGAGAGTGGAGGTAGCGCTGGGGGTCCGTTCCGATATAGAACGGGCGATTAACATACATTATCGTTCCAGCAGCGCGATTGAAAAACAGGTGAGTCAATTAGCGCCGACTAAAGAAGCAAAGCAGGAAGAACCCGCTAACATCACCGCGAACACTCCGATTGCCGAGACGCTTAACCTGCTGGTAGCGCAAGCCGTCAAAGACCGCGCGTCGGACGTGCACATAGAGCCGCAGGAAGACCGGCTAAGGATACGCTACAGGATTGATGGCATCCTCCACGACATGTTTTCTTTTCCCCTTAGTATCCACTCTCCGCTGGTGTCAAGGGTGAAAATCCTTGCCGAGATGGACATTTCGGAGCAGCGGCGGCCGCAGGACGGGCAGTTCTCCATAAAAATAGGCGGCAACGACATCGATATCCGCACGGCAACCATGGAGACGCCTTACGGCGAGAGGGTCACGCTGCGCATTCTGGATAAATCGCTGGCGCTTTTCACACTGGCAGAGCTCGGTTTTCAACCCGATGTCCTGAAAAAATACCGCGCCATGTTGAAAAGCCCAATCGGCATGATACTGGCGGGCGGGCCGACCGGCTCCGGCAAAACCACCACCCTGTACGCATCGATTAACGAACTGGACAGGAACGAACGCAATATTATGACCATCGAGGACCCGATAGAATACAGTTTCATGGATATCAACCAGACCCAGGTCAATGCCAAGGCGGGCATTACCTTTGCCAATGGTCTGCGGGCGATTATGCGGCACGACCCGGATGTGATACTCGTGGGGGAGATAAGGGACAAGGACACAGTAAACACCGCCATCCAGTCGGCTCTTACCGGCCACCTGGTGCTTTCCTCGATACATGCCAACGACGCAGCCGGTGTGCTGTTCCGCCTGATGGACCTGGATGCGGAGCCGGCTTCCATTTCATCCACGCTTATCGGCGTGGTTTCACAACGCATGGTCCGCCGCATCTGCACCAACTGCCGCTCCGTGTACCGCCCGACGGAAGAAGAGCTTGAGGTTTTTAGAAAGGAAATGGGCGACGAAGTTCCCAAATTTTACCAAGGTACCGGGTGTAATTTATGCGCCAATACCGGCTACCGCGGCAGGACGGGGATATTTGAGTTCCTGGTCATGAGCGATTCCATAAGAAAAATGCTGCGGAGCAACGCAGGTGCCAGCGACATTAAAGCACAGGCCATCGCCGAGGGAATGATGACCATGAAACAGGACGGCATGAAAAAAGTAATCGATGGAGTTACATCCATCAGCGAGGTAATACGCAGCGTATTTTCCATCAGCTGACGAGGACAAAATGACATTCAAGTACAGAGTCTATTCCACTGATAAAAAGATAGTCGAAGGCACGATTGAAGTTGCCTCGGAGAACATGGCCGAGGCGGCTCTATACCGCGCCGGTTTCCAGAATATCCTTAGCCTGGAAGAGGTTACGCCGTCCGGACTGGACATAGAAAAGCTGCTGCCGACTTTAACAGGCGTGAAAACACGGGACATAGTCGATTTCTCAAACCAGCTTGCCACGCTAACCCAGTCCGGCATCCCGCTATTATCCGCTTTAAAGCTACTCGGCGGGCAGACCGTCAAGAAGTCGATGAGAAAGATATGCAACGGGCTTGCCGAAGAGATTCAGTCCGGCAACTCGCTGTCGCAGGCGTTAAGCAAATACCCCAAAACATTTTCCAATACCTATTGCCAGACCATCAAAGCCAGCGAGCAGGCAGGCACGCTGGAGGTCGGCCTTAAGCAGGCGGCTAAATACCTGGAAAAACGCGCCCACGCCAACCAGAAAATCAAGCGCGCCATGATGTACCCCGCCTTCGTTTTAGTTCTCGCTATCGGCGTGGTTGTCCTGCTGGTAGCAGTGGCACTGCCGCCGCTGATAAACCTGTTCAGTTCCCTCGACGTTCAGCTGCCCTGGATGACCAGAACGCTGCTCGATACGACTACTTTTTTCGCCGCACATATCACGCCGATAGTCGGCGGACTTATTGCGGTCATCCTGATTATCATGGGCTTGCTGCAGCTGCAGTCCGTGCAGCTGGCCCGAGACAGATTACTATTAAGAATACCTGTAATAGGTAAGATTATTATCGAACGCAGCATGGGCCTGTTCTGCCAGACGGCTTCAATGCTGTTACAGGCGGGCCTGCGGCTGCCCCAGATTATCGATATCGTCACCCAGACCAACCAGAACCGGATAATACGCCAGGCTTTCTCCGGCGTCAGGGAACGGCTGGTCCAGGGGGAAGGTCTATCGCAGCCGATGTCTGAAAATTCCCTGTTCCCTCCCCTGCTGGTCGAAATGATAATGGTCGGGGAAAAGACGGGCGAGATGGACAGCACACTCGGCACGCTGGCGGATTTTTACGAACAGGAGGTCGATAGAAAAATCGACTCCCTAATTTCAATGATTGAGCCGGTGCTGACGCTGTTAATCGGCGGACTGGTGATTTTTATCGCGCTTTCCATGATAACGCCGCTTTATTCCATCCTAAAGTCCATGCACTAATAAAAATGGGAAAAGAGATGACTATATTAAAACAGTTGAAATCTCATTTAAACAGCCAGCGGGGCATCGGGATAGTAGAGACGCTGGTGGCCGTGGCGATTCTGGGGACCGCCGTGGTGGCTTTCGTAGTGTCTCTCTCGACAGGTTCGCTGGCGGCCAACGAACTCAACCAGGAAGTCGTGGCGCAGAGGCTGGCGCAGACACAGATGGAATATACCAAGAATGATGCCTTTATCCCCGGCACATTCTTTTACCCCACAATACCGGACATACCGGATACCTATTTCGTATGGGTTTTCTCGCAGCAGGTATTCGGCGCCGATATGAACATACAGAAGATAACGGTTTTCATTTTTAAGGACGGCATGTTTATTTATATACTCTCGGACTATAAGGTAAACCGATGAAAAGACAGTCTGGCGCTACCATGGTCGAACTGATTACAGCCGTAGCCATAACCGGCATAATCGTCGTTTTCCTGGGAACGGCTATCTACCATATCCTTACCGTTTCCGAATACGGCAACGACGAGTTTACTGCCCTGCACGAGCTGCAAAACGCCGCCTACTGGTTCAATAAGGACGGACAGGAAGCCACGGCAGCCAGCGGGGGCGGTCAACTGGTGATGACACTATCAGACAACTCCACCGTCACCTACACGCTGGACGGGACGAACCTGCAGCGTACCTCTGCCGGAATACAACTAATATTAGCCCGCAACATAAGCGACGCCGACTTTTCAGTCGATGACCGCCTGGTGACGATGAGCCTGACATCCGCTCCACCCGGGAGAAATAACATCACCGAGAGCGGAACCTATATGGTCTACTTGAGACCGATAGAGGTGGAGGCATAGATGAAAGGCGAAAAGGGACAGGCCCTGCCTTTAGCCATGCTGGCGCTGACCATTGGCACGCTGCTGATAGTGCCCTTTCTAAGCCACGCGGGCGCCAGCATTATCGGCTCGCGGGTATACGGCGAGACCATGGACTACCGGACCGCCTGCGATGCGGGAGTCGAGCACGCCATCTGGAGACTTCTCTATGACGGTCTGGTAGACGACCTGCCCAATCCCGGCGACCAGATTATCTACCAACTCCCGGATACATTTAACGGTGTTACCACCACCGTCACCGTAACCGCTAATGCTACCGGCGGGGGAGAGCAGGTAGGCGACATCACAAAAACCGTTTTAGATAAGTACGATTTCGACGGGATGTACTGCAACACGCCTGATATCATTCACATCTCCGGAAACGTCTACGCGATAGTTTATGAAGGCTCCGGCGGCGATGGATATATCAAGACGGTGACCATAGCCCCGGACGGTACTATTACCCATAGCACCATCGATACGCTGGAATTTGAAACAAACACATGTTATACCCCTAATATCATCCACGTGTCTGGGGACGTATATGCCATCGCTTACAGAGGCCCAGGCAGTGATGGGTATCTAAAGACGGTAACCATCGCTGCTAACGGCGATATCGGCTACACGTATATAGATACCCTTGAGTTCGACAACAGAAACGGTTACGAACCGGATATCGAATATGTGTCCGGAGAATGCTATGTTATTGCCTACCGGGGTTCAAGCAGCGACGGGTTTTTAAAGACGGTGACCATCGCTGCCAACGGTAATATCGGCAACTGGCCCATCGACACCCTTGAGTTCGACACCAGCAACTGTTATGAACCGGATATTATTCATGTTTCAGGTAATTACTATGCTATTGCCTACCGCGGTTCAGGTAGTGACGGGTTTTTAAAGACGGTATCTATCGCTGGCAACGGCGATATCGGCAACTGGCCTATCGATACCCTTGAGTACGACAACAGCAACGGAATAACTCCCTATATCATTAATATCTCCAGCGATGTATACGCGATAGTATATTCAGGCCCGGGTTCAGACGGTTTTGTAGCCACGGTGACCATCTCCCCTACCGGCGATATTTCCTATAGTGTAATCAGCAAATACGAGTTCGACCATTCCAACGGGCGGGAGCCTCAAATTATCCACGTGGTCGATAATATATTCGCCATTGTTTATCGCGGCTCTCAGAACGACGGTTACCTGATAACGCTGCCGATAGAATCAGACGGCACTATCCCCGGCACGATAACCGATACCTTTGAATATGACACCAGCAACGGATATTACCCTGACATCATATCCATTTCGGACGGGGTCATCGCCGTGGCTTACTGCGACCCGGATACAACAGGAAGCGTTGTTACAATCGGCATCGCCACCAGCAGCGGGGGCGACAACGTTTACAGAATCAGGGCTGCCGCCGGCGATACGGCGATTCAGGCTTATGTCATTATCGACGATACTACGGCATCGATTGTTTTCTGGCAGGTGCAATAGGAGGCTTTTAGTTAATTTTTTAAGAGAAATACGATGAAAACACGCAAAGTACTCATCATCACATTAATCATAGCCATTCTGGTAGCCTACTACATTATAGGTACAGGTTACATGAGCCAGCGCAACCAGAAGGGAACACTTGCCTCTGAAATCGCCGAGGCAAATGCAGCACTGGCTTTGATTCCCGTACCTCCCGCCGACCTCGACGAGCAACTGGCCGATGCCGAGGACAGGTTATGGACACTGGAAGAAACTCTGGACATAGACAGCAATATTGTCCGCATCGTTAACAGAATCCTTAGACTGGCGGAAGAGACCGGGGTCAAGGCGATACCGCTATCGACCCAGCCCTGGGCAGTCGAGCGCTATGAAAATCAGGACTACTCCGTTTTTCGCATCGACCTGGAGGTCAGCGGCAACTTCACGCAAATGGTGGCTTTCCTGGACCGCCTGGAAAACGGCGAGCCTGCAACGCTGGTCCTCGAGCACGTCAATATTGAAAAGGAGTCCGGTTCCTTCCTGTTTGAAAGCCCTGATGAAGGACCGGTTAACGCCGATATCAGAATAGCTGTTTACACGCTTGCCGCTACTGATTGATAGGGAAAAGAAAATGTACGTCGCATTAAACATAAGCAGCCACGATATAAAAATACTTTCGATCAAAGGTAAGAAAGTAGCAACCTGGGCAAGCGCCGACCTCGCCGAAGGCCTGGTGCGCGACGGCCTGATACTGCAGCCGCAGGCAGTCGGCGAAACAATCAGTCGGCTATTCAAGTCCACGGGGATACCTAAAAATAATGTCATTATCAGTATCGCCGGGTTATCTTTCACCTACAGGTTTATCACCCTGCCCCGGATGAAGTCGAGCCTAGTTACCGAGGCCATCCTGCGGGCGGCGAAAAAAGAGATATCCCTGCCTCTGGATGAACTCTATGTTTCCTGGCAGCCGATGCCGAACAAAGGTGAAGAGCAGGAGTATTTCGTCATCGGCGTGCCCCGCAATCTGGTGGACGCCGCCGTTCAGTCTCTGAAGATAGCCAACGTGGAGCCGTACCTCATGGACGTACGGCCGTTGGCCCTGGCACGGGCGGCTAACCGCAGCGATGCCATCGTCGTCAACATGGAGTCCGACTGTTTCGACATCGTCTTTATAACGCAGGGTACGCCCACGGTAATACATACGATAAGTCCCCGAGGCGAGGGGGCTACCCTGGAAGATAATGTTCACCGCCTGGCCGACGAACTGACGAAAACAGCCGCCTTCTACCAGAGCAACCACCCGGAGATACACCTGAACGGCAACCTTCCGCTGCTGCTGACGGGGGAAATGGCGGCGGACACCGCGACCGGCCAGATGCTGCAGTCCGAAGTCGAATACGAAATAGAACCGTTGATTCCTCCGCTGGATTTCCCCGATAAACTACCGGTGACCTCATATACCACCAGTATCGGGCTGGCGGCTAAAAGAACGTCGATTAAGCCGTCGGCCGGCGGCGGCGAAGCGCGGTTCTTTGATATCAATATTAACGTCCTGGAGGGGAAATACCGCAAGCCCAAAGCCAAACCTGTTAACGTGAAATACCTGGTGTCAGCGACCCTGCTGGTAGCGGCCATTGCCTGTCTTTACCCGCTTTACAATGCGAAGACCCAGGTAGCCGCGGAAAACAGCGCTTTGACAAACGAATTGATTACAGCGAACCGTGAATATAACCTGGCGGTCCTGGTAAACGAGGAGGCGACAATGACCCAGGGAATTCTCAGCGAAACTCAAACCGCCGCCGACAACCTGGAAGCCGCCAATAAGAGCGTTTTCGACGCGAGGGGCGTGTTTAATACGAGACTGCAGCGGGTCACAACAGACATGCCGCTAAATACCTCTTTTACATCGATTGAAATTCAGAAAAATGCCATTATTATCAACGGAGAAACAACCGATATTTTCAGCGTAATAGAGTACGCCACCAGTCTGGAAGCCGAAGGGATATTCAAGCAGGTGCGTATTACGGAGCTGGATGAAGCCCTGATTACGGTCGGCGAGGCGGGTGAAGATGATGCTTCCCCGCCCGAGGTTTACGTCGTTACATTTGAAATCGAGGCGCTGATATCCATTGAGGAATAAGGAGATAATTTCATGCACATAAACGACCTGTTGAAAATGGCTATCGACCGGAATGCCTCCGACCTGCACCTCAAAATCGGCCGGTCGCCGGTGATGCGCATCAATGGCGAGCTATTTTCACAGGAAGATGCAGGCACCGTTACCCCGGAGATAATGAATAGTATCTTCACGGAAATTACGACGGAAAAGCAAAGGGAAGCCTTCTCCCAGGAGCTCGAGGCGGACTTTGCCTACCAGGCGAAAGACATCGGGCGGTTCCGGACCAATATCTGCAAGCAGGACGGAACGATAGGAATGGTGTTCCGCCCCGTCAAAATGGATGTCCCTACTATCGAGGGTCTGGGCCTGCCGGAAATCTGCAAAACGCTGGCGATGAAAAGCAGCGGTCTGGTTATCGTAACCGGGCCCACCGGCTGCGGTAAATCGACCACCCTGGCGGCGATGATGAACTATCTCAACCATAACGTCAAGCGCAAGATAATCACCATCGAAGACCCGGTGGAATATCTGCACCAGGACGTCAAGTGCATGTTCTCGCAGCGCGAACTCGGCAGAGACACGGTCTCTTTCGCCCAAGCTCTCAAGCACGCGATGCGACAGGACCCGGACGTGATAATGGTGGGAGAAATGAGGGACATCGAGACAATGTCCATCGCATTGACCGCGGCGGAAACAGGCCACCTGGTGCTGACCACGCTGCATACGCCGGGCGCCACCGAGGCGATAAACCGCTTTATCGATGTTTTTCCGCCCTACCAGCAGCAGCAGGTGCGTATCCAGCTGTCCATTGCGCTCGAGGGAGTCATCTATCAGGTGCTGATACCCCGCGCCGATAATTCGGGGAGGGCGGCCGCGATTGAGGTCATGGTGGCATTATCAGCCATCAGAAATCTCATCCGCGAAGGCAAGACATACCAGATGATGAACACCATACAGACGAGCACGCAATCCGGTATGCAGACATTGAATCAATCGCTGGTTGAGCTATGCAGAACAGGGGCAATCACCAGCGAACAGGCCCTGGCCAGAAGCATGGACACCGAGGAACTGTCCGATATGCTCGAGAGGCAGAAAGTGAACCTCTGATTTCCGGTAAATATTTAAGTCTTTTATCGACTTATGAAAGGTGATAGAGTTATGAAAACAGCTAAGCCCAGGGGGATAAACATAAACAACCAGGGACTTCTATCTACAGTCTCTCATGAATTGCGCGCACCGCTCACGGCGATAAAAGGCTATTCGTCGATGCTAATCGAGTATTTCCCGCAGCTTACGAGTGAAGAGACCAAAGAATATATACAGTTAATCGATAACGCGACGGACCGGATGACCAGACTCGTTGAAAGCCTTCTGGACGTAACACGCCTGGAAGAAGGACGGCTTAATCTGGAAAAGGTTCATGTTGATATTTTTCAATTTATCGAGTCGGCCGTAGAGGAAGCGGAAAACAGGAACGGGCATCACGAGATACTGACGGCGCTGGGAAGCAACCTGCCCAGGCTATATATCGACCCGAACCGCATGCGGCTGGTGCTGGATGAGTTAATCGATAATGCCGCCAAGCGTTCTCTCAAGGGAACAGAGATTCTGGTATCAGTGAAAGCCGACGACCGGGAGATAGAAGTAAGTATCACCAGTCGCGACCCGGGAATACCTGGCTGCGAGCTTTGCGATATTCCCAAATTATTGCGCAGGATGGAGCAAAAAAAAGGACCCGGAAATAAAAACTCGATGCTGGAGTTGTATATCTGCCAGCGCCTGGTAGAAGCCCATAACGGCCGAATTTGGGCAGAAAGCATTACAGGAAAGGGAACTACTATTAAATTCGCACTTCCGTTAATTTCGTAAAAAAGGGCGAAAATTTGTCATTTGTGTATTTTAAAACATGCGTAATTGGTTTATAATGATTGATTGATAAGAGTATAATGGCAGAAAGCGAGGGTCCGCTATGCCAAAAAAGAAGACTCTGATAATCGTTGTCGATGATGATATACGCATGCTGCGCATGATGAAACGTATGCTTGAGCTGGAAGACTTTGAAGTACAAACCGCCAACTGCGGTGAAGCCGCGCTGAAAATATTTGAAAAAGACAGTCCCGCGCTGGTGCTTCTTGACATCATGATGCCGGATATGGACGGATACACGGTATGCCGCCGTATCAGAGAGTTTTCCCAGGTGCCGATTATAATGGTCACCGCCCGCGGCGACGATAAGGAAAAGGTGGAAGGCCTTAACATAGGCGCCGATGATTATGTTACCAAGCCTTTTTCCGCCAGCGAGCTGGCCGCCCGTGTACGGGCAGTGCTGCGGCGTGTCGGCAGCCAGGAAGTCGCTCAAGGCGCCGTTTTTCATCATAAGGACATGACAATCGATTTTACCTCGAGGCGGGTCCTGGTCAAAGACAAGGAGCTTAAACTCACCTCGACGGAATATAAAATGTTGTCCTACCTCTCTATGAACGCCGGCCGCGTGGTCACGCCGGACCAGCTGCTGAACAAGGTCTGGGGCGAAGAATATGTGGGGGCAGCGCATCTGCTCCAGGTCAATATCGCCAGGTTGAGGAAAAAACTGGGCGACGATGCTAAAAACCCGATCTATATCCAGACCCGTCCCGGCATCGGATATATCATGGCAAAACCGTAATAAAAAGACTTTTTTAACAACAGCCAGGCCCTCCTCTAAAAAGGAGGGCTTTTCTATTTTGTAATGATTTCAAGTCGTAACAATACGGTCACAATCGGCTTTTTTGATGTTTATGTGATATTATCCAGCCCCCTTGTGACACAGTCGTGAGCCGCCTCTTTTACACTTAATATAGCTTCAATTAAGAGCGACTCCCGTGAAAAAATTCTTAAGATTTACTCTCATAGTTGTGATGCTTCTATCAGCCGCTTCGTGGCTGTCATCCGCCGCTTACGGTCAGACAAACGACGGGCCAGAGCAGTCGGGAATCTACGTAGAAGCCGCACCGCCCGAAGCCGCCCCGTCGGTCACCCTTTATGGGCAGGCCATCGGCGGAATAACGCCAGGCGACCTTTTTTACATCGATGCCATCGACAGTCAGGCGGATATGTCCCTGGACCTGTATATCACCAATTCCGATGAGCTGATACACTACTTCAGGTATATCATTCTGAAAATAGCCGTTTACATTGAAGACGCCGAGGGGCAATGGCAGCCGGTAACATCACAAAACGGGACCGCAATACCGGATACTTATATCACCCTGGAAAACAGTCCGGTGAGGTTTATCATGCCCGGCCTGGCGCGCTATAAGGTCACGATTGAGTCCGGCTGTTATCACAGCCTGCCTTTCCGTGCCAACGGCGGTGCGATATCGCCTGCGTTTTATCTCAACGTCGAACCCCTGTGATAATGCCTGTGTGACGTTTTTGTTAGGTTTTACGAGTGCTTTTTGACGTATTTGTGAGCCTGTTTGGGTATCGTTAATATGACGGGGAGTATCAAAATGATCCTGGTATGGGACAACATAAAATCGTTTCAGCAACATCTTGAGGACATGAGGAAATTCCGCCAATCGCACGTTATAAATGCACCGACGGCGGAGTTAAGAATGCTCAAGACCATGCCGATACCTATCGATGTTACCCTGCCCCGGGAAACAGGTCTGGTCAGAAATATCTATGACTCCAGGGGTAAATTGATACTCGTTCCGATATGGAGAATCACGCCGTCCAGAGGCTCGCAGAATTAAACCGGGGGCATAGATATTGACAACCGAAAACACAGTCTTACCCAATACTAAAGAACGCCAGCGTATTCTGGTGATGGACAGCAACCGGGATATGTTGATGTTACTGCACCGTACGCTGGAACTGGAAGGGTACGATACCGTTATCGTCGTTGACTACGATGAAGCGGTGGAAATGCTGGATAAAATCCATCCGGACATGGTAATCATGGATACCTATATACCGGATACCGATTGTTTTAAAATCCTGGATGTTATCAGGGAACGTTCCGATATTCCGATTATCGTTATCACCGCGGACAGCGAGCTGGAAACGCTCAAAACGGTATTCGCGCACGGCGCCGACGATTTCATACGTAAACCGTTCGGGATAAAGCCGCTCATCGCCAGAATAAAAGCCAAGCTAAGGCGCTACCACGGCGAGGTCCTCACCACCCCACCCTGATAGGACAGCCGGTAAATCATTGTATTTTTCAGGAAACGACTCATATCTATCAGCTTCGAGTCGTTTTTGTGTTATATAGAGCACGAAGCAAAATTTGATTTTTTACTTTAAATACTGTATATTGTTAGCACAACTGAATATTTAAACAGGGGTTCCCGAGCGTGAGTGAGGGACTAACCGGAAAGCAAGTCGGTGAAAAACCGACGCGGCCGCGCCGCTGTGATTGGTAAACCGTAGCCGGAACCATAAGCCAGAACGCCGACCCCTAGACAGCCTACAGTACTTCGCGGGGAAGTGGTAGGAATTTTTATTAGGTTTTCATCAACCCCCCGGACTTATTGCAGGCAGGGGGTTTATTTTTATGAAGAAAAGGGGTTGAAACAAATGACTTCAAAGGACAGCAAACAGGTAACGGAATTCCCGGAGAGGATTGTCTGCCTGTCATACGATATATACGAAATCCTCTGCGCTATCGGCAGCGCCGGTAAAATCGTCGGCAAGCCGTCCGGCGCCGGCCGGCCCGACACCGAGCAAGCCGCGAAAATCGGCGGCTACGGCACGCCGGACATAGATGCCATCGCGGCGGCAAAGCCGGATATGGTCATCGGCTACAGTGAAATCTGCGCCAGGACTATGGCAAAACTAATTAGCTTGAATATCAATACGCTGGCGCTGCACCATTCCTGCCTGGAGGAGATATACGCCTCCGTCGGTCTGCTGGGAAGGCTAACGGGAAATACCCGGGAAGCGACTACACTTATCGAGGCTATGCGGCGTGAGTTCCGCGAGATTGCATCCGCCACCAGGCAGCTGCCGCGACGACCGGTAATATACTTCGAGGAATGGAACAACCCTTACGTGTGCGGCGTCGAATGGGTAACGGAAATCATCGATATCGCCGGAGGCAGGGACTGTTTTGCGCACAAGAGCCACCCCAAGAGATACACGGAACGCAGGGTCGGCACCGAAGAAATAACCAAGGCGGCGCCGGAGATAATCCTGGCGTCGTGGTGCGGCAACCCGCTGGATAAAGACTCTTTTAAGCAGCATCCGGGCTGGGAATCCGTACCGGCGGTCAAGACCGGCGCCATTTATGAAGTCCCCGGAGAAATGATACTGCAGCCCGGGCCGGGACTGGTCGGGGGCGCACGCTTTATTAGAGATATCATCAAGAAGCACGTTAAATAAAAGATAAGGAGGGAAAAAGGTGTTCAAGCAATTACTGGCAGGTCTATTCATCATCTCATTATTTGTTACCGGCTTGACCGGGTGCGGCGGGGAGGAGGCAGGCCCGCCGCGTCAGAGCGACTTTCTCGACCAGGCGGGCAGGACCGTCCATACCGAGAACTTGCCCCAGAGAATCGTCTCGCTGACTCCCAGCAATACGGAAATCCTCTTCGCGCTGGGACTGGGAGACAGGGTAGTAGGCGTGACGGACTACTGCGATTATCCGCCGGAGGCGAAGACCAAAACATCTATCGGCGGCTTCTATACTCCGGACCTGGAAAAAATCATCTCCCTCTCCCCGGACCTGGTGCTGGCGGAGGTGAACCACGAAGCCGAGGTAGTACCGCAGCTGGAAAACTACGGAATACCGGTGATTGTGCTCAAACCGTCAACCCTGAACGAAGCACTGGCTGCTATCTCTCTGGTGGGCGAAGTGACGGGGAACCGGCTGGAAGCCATCGACCTGGTTGAAACACTGACAGCCAGAATCAGGATACTCGACGATAAAATAAAAGACCTCCCCGAATCCGAAAAACCCACTGTATTTTACCTGACCTGGCACGACCCGCTGATTTCGGTGGGTGCCGGAAACATCGGCGATGACCTGATTACGAGGGCCGGTGGCATTAACATTTTCCACTCATTGGACAGCTTCCCTACCGTATCGCTTGAGGAAATCATCAACGCCGACCCGGATGTAATAATCGCCGGAGTGGGTATGGGAACTGGAGGCGACGCGCCGCTGGAGTTCGCCCTCGACGAACCGAGACTGGCGAATGTCAGCGCCCGCATCAATAACCGTGTGTACAGCATTTCCATCGACCTTATAGGGCGCTTCGGGCCGCGGCTTGTAGATGCGCTTGAAGACCTGTTCGTGTATATTCACCCGGAACTGCAATAAAGGGATAAGCACCAAACGACAACGAAATAAATAGCCTATGGTATCTAAATCTTTAGAACAAACGAAAATCGCGGCGTATCTGTCCAGGCGGCGGGTACGCATCATAAGTCTGCTGGCGCTGTGCGCCGGTCTGTTATTAATCATCGCCGTAGCGACCAGCGTCGGCAGCGTGCCGATTCCGCTCGGGACGACGGCCAGCATTATCGTGGACAAGCTGCCTTTCGTGGACCTGACACCGACCTGGGATACCGGCACCGCTACCATCATCCTGGATATACGCCTGCCGCGCGTGATACTGGCGGGGCTGGTGGGCGCCGCCCTGGCAACAGCCGGAGCCACCTACCAGGGACTGTTCCGCAACCCCCTCGCCGACCCCTATCTCATCGGGGTAGCGCAGGGAGCTTCGCTGGGGGCGGTTATCGCCTTTCTGCTGCCCGCCGCGTGGAACCTGTCGGGACTGGGCACAATCCCGATATTCGCGTTCGTCGGGGCTATTGTAAGCACCGTGGTGGTCTACCTGCTATCACGGGTGGGCAAGACACTGCCGGTGACCACGCTGATTCTGGCGGGGGTGGCTCTAAGCGCCTTACTGCAATCCATTGTCTCCTATCTCATCATCAACAGCGGAGATAGGATACACGGCATCATCTTCTGGATAATGGGCAGCTTCAGCATGAGTCGATGGCAGGAGGTATTAGTCGTACTCCCCTACATTGCCGTAGGAACGGCGGTAATCGTTATCTTCGCCCGGCTGCTCAATGTGATGCAGCTCGACGAGGAGCAGGCGCAGCAGCTCGGCGTGAACGTGGAAAAATTCAAGCTGATACTGCTGGGGGCAGCCACGCTGATTACGGCCGCCAGCGTTGCCTTCGTGGGTACGATAGGGTTCGTGGGGATTATTATTCCTCATGCCGTCCGCCTGATATGGGGGGCCGACCACCGCTATCTGCTGCCGCTGTCAATCCTGGTGGGGTCGATTTTCATGATACTGACCGACCTTGTTTCCCGTACCGTGCTGGCGCCCACGGAAATCCCCATCGGTGTAATCACGGCCATCTGCGGCGCGCCCTTCTTCTTATACTTATTACGCCGCAGAAAGAAAGCGATTTTTTAAGGACAACCATGATAGAACTGGAAATGAGAAATGTAACCCTGGGATACGACCACCATCCGGTGATGGAGGACATCAGCTTCAAGGCATCGCCGGGGGAGGTGGTGGGGCTAATCGGGCCCAACGGCTCCGGCAAGTCCACCATAATCCGCGCTTTGAGCCACCTTATCCGCCGCAAGACAGGGGCAATCACGGTGGGGGGAAGGGACATCGAGAAAATCAAGCGACAGGAGCTCGCCTGCCTGGTGGGCGTGGTGCCGCAGCTGCCGCTGCTGCCCAGCACCTTCACCGCCTTCGAGATTGTGCTGATGGGCAGGAACCCGCACCTGGGTCTGTTCGAGGCCGAGAGTCGGCGCGACTACGAGATAGCCCGGCAGGCAATGGCTAAGACCAGCACCGAGAAGCTGGCGAACCGTCACGTCAACGAGCTATCCGGCGGAGAAATACAATGTCTGCTCATCGCGCGGGTGCTGGTGCAGGAGACGGAGGCGATTCTCCTCGACGAGCCTACCGCCAACCTGGACATCGGGCGGCAGGAGGACATACTGGACCTGATAAAGAAACTGTGCCGGGAAAACAACCTGACGGTGCTGGCCGCCATCCACGACCTCAACCTGGCGGCGCAGTATTGCGACCGTCTGATACTGATTTATAACGGGCGGATACACGCCAACGGCACGCCGGCGGAGGTCATCACCAACGCCAACATCAGGGAGGTGTACGGGGCGGAGAACTGCGTTTACACCCACCCCGTTAACGGCCTACCGACCGTGCTTTTAAGCTCAAATATAAATAAAGTCGGGAAAAACAAATCTTAATATGGAACGATTATGGATTCTGGCGGGGGCGGTAGTGCTGGACGTAGTCCTGGGCGACCCTCCCAACATCATTCACCCGGTGGCCTGGATGGGGAAGATTATCGGGCTGGCGGAGAGGGGCGGGGTAAAACTGCGCCCGGCCGGACAGTTTATTTACGGTATGCTGATGACTATTTTAATTACCGGACTTTTTGCCGTAGCGGCTTACTATTTAATTAGCTATTTAACCGACCTGAACCAGGCGGCGTATATCATCGTGGCGGCAGTATTGCTGAAGCTGACCTTTTCCATACGCGGACTATGGAGTACCGCTTTAAAAATCAGGCGGCTGTTGCGCGAGGAAAAACTGGACAAAACACGCTTCGAGATGCGGGCACTGGTCAGCCGGGACACTGGCAATCTTGACGAATCCCAGCTGGCTTCGGGGACGGTGGAGTCGGTGGCGGAGGGCATGTGCGACAGCGTGGCGGCACCGCTCTTTTACTTCCTGCTGCTGGGCGTGCCGGGGGCGATAGGCTACCGGGTCGTCAATACGCTGGATTCCATGATAGGGTGCCACGGGAAGTACGAATACCTGGGCAAGTTCGCCGCCCGACTGGATGACGTGCTGAATTTTATACCGGCCAGGCTGGCGGTCCTGATGATAATGACAGCCGCCATATTTAAAAAGGGCTTCCGTAAAGCCTGGAACACGGCCTTTAGAGAACATCGGAAGACGGCAAGTCCCAACGCCGGCTGGCCGATGGCCGCCATGGCCGGGGCACTAGGAGTACGACTGGAAAAAGAAGGAAATTACGTGCTTGGGGAGGGCAACCCGGCGCCGACGAGGGAGAGTATCTTAGGGGCAGTAAAGGTGTTCGCAGGGGCGGCGGCGGGCTGGGTAGCAGTCTGTTTCATTGCGGAGGGCATCAGATATGCCGTTACGACCTAAAAAACATATCGTCGGACTGGCCGGGGGCGTTCACGGTGGTTTCGACTACGCCGAACTGAAGGCGCTGGGGATAAACTCCGACGAAGTGCTCGACTTCAGCGTTTCCACCAATCCCTTCATGCCCCCACCGGGCATCAGGGAAGCGATAAGCGCCGCGCCGATAGAGCGCTACCCCGACTCGCAGGCTAATCTCCTGCGGGAGAAACTGGCGGCAAAGCTGGGGACAAACGTGGAAAATATTTTAGCAGGCAGCGGCACCACCGAGCTGATTCGCCTGATAGTGTCGTCCTATTTCCGGCGGAACGACCGCATTCTCATACTTGAGCCCACCTACGGCGAGTACGAGACAGCCTGCCGCCTGGGCGGCACCGGCATTATAAAATACCGCGCTAAAGAAAATGATGGGTTCGCATATAATGTTGAAGAAATAACGGGTATCTGCCGCCGCAGGAAGCCGTGCGGCGTCTTTATCTGCAACCCGAATAACCCCACCGGCCGCTACCTGCAACGCAATGACATCGGGAAGATAACAGAGGCGATGCAAGACGGGCTGGTAATTATCGACGAGGCCTACGTGCCCTTTGTCGAGAAAAGGTGGGACTCCCTCGACCTTATCAAACACAGCAACGTCATCATCATGCACTCCATGACCAAGGACTACGGCCTGCCGGGCCTGCGCCTCGGCTACGCACTCGCCAACCGTGAAATAATCGACAGCCTGCGTCCAGCCGTACCACCGTGGAACGTCAACGCCGCGGCGCAGCAGGCGGGGATAACCGTACTGGAAAAGGACGACTATCTTGAGGAAAGCCTCCAAAAAACGAGAGAAGCTAAAGAGTATCTGGTCGGGGCAATATCGCAGCTCGGACTCAAAGCACTGCCTTCGGATACCCACTATTTCCTGATAAAAGTCGGTAACGCTACCAGCCTCCGAAAGTCGCTTTTAGCACGGGGCATGCTGGTGCGGGACTGCTCGTCCTTCGGGCTCAAGAAGTACATCCGCGTATCCCCCCGCACCATGCCGGAGTGCCGTAGATTGGTCGCCGCCTTAAGCAATGTCATTAAGCGGGAGAAACGTATATAATGTTGGCATACTATATACGTTGAAGAGGACGCGAAAGATGGCTAAAAAGAAAGCGACGAAAATAGATACGAAAGTGCAGGAGGCGCTGGTGAATCTGGACGCGGACATCATCGGAGTCGCCACTCTTGACGATGTTAAAGGCACGCCGCTGGAAAAAGCGGCTAAAAGACTGCTGCCTTCCGTACGTTCAATCGTGGTAATGGGGATGGAGATTTACCCGGAGTTCCTCGACCTGACCTCGCCGGAGAGAACGATGGGTACCGCCAACCTCAACGATTTATACCGTCGGCATACGGAAATTTTAGGCGGGAGGCTGACGGGGGCGTCGTACGACATCGCGCGGGTGTCACGCCAGGCGGGACTTAAGGCACTGCCGCTGCCGGGACGGGGTCCGTCGGTGGACGGAAGGTTCCTGGAGGCGGTGATTTCCTACAAGCATGCCGGGGCGGCGGCCGGTCTCGGCTCAATCGGCATGAACAGCCTGCTGGTGACCGATAAATTCGGTCCCAGAGTGCAGCTTTCATTATGCCTGACCGAAGCCGTGCTGGAGTCAACCGCCCACGAAACACAGAAATATTGCCGGTCCTGCAATATCTGCGTTTTAAAGTGCCCGGCGCACGCGCTGGAAATTCCCAAAAAAGGTGAGACATACGTCATCAACAAGTTCGCTTGCCGTACTTATCTTGAAGGAGCGGGAGGCTGCTCCGAGTGCATGCGGGCATGCCCGGTGGCGTCGCCAAGATACGAATAAAAAGGAGAATCTATGGACTTACTTACCCGAACTATTAAGAATATCAAACCGCTGGACAAAGCGGCGATGGAAAAGGCTAAAGCACGCCAGGACCAGCTGACCAAGCCGGCGGGGAGCCTGGGGAGACTTGAAGAGCTGTCCATCCGGATAGCGGGTATCCAGGCGAAGTCCAGTCCGGAAATCAGGGACAAAGCCATGATTACGATGGCGGGCGACCACGGCGTCGTGGACGAGAAGGTGGGCAACTGGCCGAGAGAGGTCACGGCGCAGATGGTGGATAACTTCTTGAGGGGCGGGGCGGGGATAAACGTGCTGGCTAGACAGGCGGGGGCGAGAATCGTCTTCGTGGACATGGGCGTCGCCAGCGATTTAAAGCCTGATAAACAGCTCATCGTGAAGAAAATCGACTACGGCACGAAAAACATGTACCAAGGTCCGGCCATGACGGAGGCACAGGCTACAAAAGCCATCGAGGCCGGCATTGAAATAGTCGATAACGAATTTAAGAAGGGGCTGGACATCGTGGGTACGGGGGACATGGGCATCGGGAACACGACGGCCAGCAGCGCTGTCTTCGCGGCCATCTCTGGCAAAAAGGTCGAGGAAACGACGGGTCGCGGCACCGGACTAAGCGACGAACAGCTGGCGCACAAGATAGATGTGATTAAACGGGCGCTGGCGGTCAACAAACCTGACCCGTCCAAACCTATAGAAGTATTAGCTAAGGTGGGTGGCTACGAAATCGGGGGGCTGGCGGGGGTAATACTGGGCGCCGCGTCGCATAAGATACCGGTGGTCATCGACGGATTTATCTCCGGGGCAGCCGCTATCATCGCCACCAGGCTGGCGCCGCAGGCTAAAGAATATGTCATCGCTGCACACGTCTCGGCGGAGGCGGGGCACGCCGCGATGCTCACATACCTGGGACTGAAGCCGCTGTTGAACCTGGAAATGCGACTCGGTGAGGGGACGGGGGCGGCGCTGGGAATTATGGTCGCCGAAGCCGCCGTGAAAACACTCAACGAGATGGCGACCTTCGCCGAGGCCGGGGTCTCGGAAGGAGAATAGACCGATTAAAAGCTTTTTAGTCGCAGTGCAGTTTTTAACGAGCATACCGGTGCCGCTCAAAGGAGAGTTGCGTCCGGAGCAGCTGGGTCGCTCTACCACTTACTTTCCGCTGGTGGGGCTGGGCATCGGGGGGATACTGGCGGGACTGAACTGGGTCTTTAACCTGGCACTGCCGGCGCCGGTGACCAATGCCCTGCTGATTACGGCGCTGGTTATTCTGACCGGGGCGATGCACCTGGACGGTCTCTCCGATACCTGCGACGGCATGGCGGGGCATAAGACGGTGGAGGAAAGATGGCAGGTAATGCACGACAGCCGCGCCGGGGCTTTCGGGGTGGTGGGGATTATCCTGGTGCTGCTGGTACAGTACGTAACACTGAACAGCGTCCCGGCGGACAAGATGACGGCGGTGCTGCTTCTCATGCCGACGGTCAGCCGGTGGGCGATGGTCTATGCCATTTACGCTTTCCCCTACGCGCGTAAAGAGGGACTGGGAACGGCCTACAAAGCGGCGACGCGCTGGCCGCAGTTCATGATTGCCACAATCATTACGTTAGCGATAGCGGGGGCGCTTTACCCGCTGATTAATGTTACCGGATTTATAGCGTTCGGCGGCGTTTTAGTGATTGCAACGGGACTTGCATTCTATTTTAAATACAAATTCGCGGGGTTGACGGGCGACACCTACGGAGCTATCAACGAGATTGGAGAGGTAATAGCGCTGATAGTGGTGGTGATTATCTGCAAAACGGGGGCGGGGCTCATTTGATGAAACAAGCCAGAACCATAATGATACAGGGCACGGCGTCGGCGGTGGGGAAAAGCATCATCGTCACGGCGCTGTGCCGTATTTTCAGGCAGGACGGCTATAAGGTGACGCCGTTCAAGAGCCAGAATATTGCCCTCAACTCCTTCGTGACGGAGGGGGGCGGGGAAATCGGGCGGGCGCAGGCGGTACAGGCGGAAGCGGCCGGCATTACGGCGACGGTGGACATGAACCCGATACTGCTTAAGCCCACCTCGAATTCCGGCTGCCAGGTAGTCCTGCTGGGCAAGGTGGACAGGAACATTTCCGCGCAGGACTATACGAATTACGCGCCTGCCCTGATAAAAACAGTCATGGGGTCGCTGGAAAGACTGCGCACCGAATACGAAATCGTCGTTATCGAGGGGGCGGGCAGCCCGGCGGAAATTAATCTAAAAGAGCGTGAAATCGTCAACATGCGCATCGCTAAAGAGTCGGGGAGTCCGGTGCTGCTGGTCGGCGACATCGATAAGGGGGGCGTGTTCGCGTCGCTGGTGGGCACGCTGGAGCTGCTGGACAAAAACGAGCAACATTATGTAAAGGGAATGATAATCAACAAGTTCCGCGGCGATGTAAGCCTGCTGAAGCCGGCCATCGACTTCACGGAAAAGCGGACGGGGCTGCCGGTGCTGGGGGTCGTCCCCTACTTCAAGGACATCCGCATCGCGCAGGAGGACTCGGCCTATCTAGACGAACGGGTGAAAAACAGCGGGAGCGGCGGACTGAACATCGCCGTGATACGGCTGCCGCACATCTCCAATTACGACGACTTCGACCCGCTGGAGACAGACAGCACGGTCAGCTACATCAGGCAACGCTTCGAGATGGGCGACCCGCACCTGATTATTGTCCCCGGCACCAAGAGCACCATTAACGACCTGCAGTACCTGCGGCAGTCCGGCCTGGCTAATCTAATCAAGGAAAAGGCCGCCGCCGGCACGCCCGTCGTGGGGATTTGCGGGGGCTACCAGATGCTCGGCAGGAAAATCCTCGACCCGCAAAGGGTGGAGTCGGACCAGACGGAGGTTGAGGGACTGGGACTGCTCGATATTACAACGGAGTTCGTCGAGGAAAAATCTACGCGTCAAGTAAGGGCAAAGGTTATAAGCGATGCCGGGCTGCTGGCGGGGGCAAAGGGGCAGGCAGTCTCCGGCTACGAGATACACATGGGGCAGAGTCAAACGGAGGAACCAACAAATGCCTTCCGAATTATCGATACGCCGCAGGGAAAGGCAGATTACAGCGACGGAGCGCTTAATAAAAGCGGCACGGTACTGGGGACTTATATGCACGGACTCTTCAATAACGATGATTTCCGCCAGATTTTTCTCAACAACCTGCGGCGGCACTGGGGACTGGATGAAAACAAGTCCGGCGCCAGAACAGACAGAGACCAAGAGTACGATAAGCTGGCAGACATAATAAGGCAGAACCTCGACATGAGCGGGATATACAGGATAATGGAGGCAGGGGTTTGAAAAGCATTTTGATAACCGGGGGCGCGAGGAGCGGGAAGAGCAGACTGGCGACGGAACTGGCCGCTAAAGCTGGCGGGAGGGTGTTATTCGTGGCGACGGCGGAGGCCGGCGACGACGAGATGGAGCGGCGCATCAAGGCACACCGCAAAGCCAGACCCAAAGACTGGGCGACCCTGGAAGCGACGACGCACATCGGCAGCCGGATTGCGGCTAACATCGGCGGGGCAAAAACGGTGATTATCGACTGCATAACGCTGCTGGTCAGTAATATCTTCGGAGAACAGGGCGGCAAGGCAGGTGCCGCGGCGCTGGAAAAGGCGGTAACGGCGGAAATTAACGAACTGCTGGTATGTATAAAGAAAACGCAAGCGGACTTCATCATCGTCACCAACGAGGTGGGGCTGGGGATTATACCGGGAGACAGGGTAAGCCGTTTGTACCGCGACCTGCTGGGCAAAGTCAACCAGATGCTGGCGGAGCACGTAAATGAAGTCTATTTCATGGTTGCCGGTATACCGGTGGTCGTGAAAAAGAGCTGATACAGACTTATTGACAGCAGACATACGTTAGTGTAATATATGCCTATCGTGCCCTATCGACATGAACGGGGCTATTTTTTATTAAGAGGTGAATAACATGCCGTACTACGTAATGCTCACCAAGCTGACCGACCACGGGCGGAAGACGATAATGCAGAATCCCGGCCGAATCTGGGAGGTCAATAAAGAGGTGGAAAACATGGGGGCGAAAATCCTTAACCAGTACGCGATACTGGGGGAATACGACTTCGTCAATATCATGGAAGCGCCCAACAACACCGTCATCGCCAGGGTTGCCTCCGCGCTGGGTTCCAGGGGAACGCTGGAGCCGCTGACCTTCGCCGCCATCACCATCGAGGACCTGGTCAAAGAGATACAGATGGCTAAAGCCCTGAACGACTAATATACGTCCGATAAAAAAACAGATACTCTGTATAAAAGATAAACGACCACACCCGAGGACTAAACCTTTAAGTCAGGCTCCCGGGTGTGGTATTGTTTATGAGCGAACGGATTAAGATAACATGACCACACCCGTGAAGTCGTTGAAATGGTACCGGCAGCTGGCCGACCGGAAGGGAAGGCTGGAAGCCGGTGTCTTTACCGTTGAAGGCGAAAAAGCTATCCGCCAGATAGTCGCCGGCAAGCCGGACTCTATCACCGAGATAATCAGCGTGGAAAATCCGCCGGATGCACTCCGCGATTACCCGGCGCGCAGGGTCACGGCAAGCCAGTTTGGCTACATCAGCAGCACGCAAACGCCGCAGGGAATCATGGCGGTGGTCAGGATTCCGGCAGATACATACTCCTCTAATTTACCCGGAGACCCGGGCAAACGAATTCTGCTGCTGGAGGATATCCAGGACCCCGGCAATACCGGCACGCTGATACGCACGGCGGCGGCTTTCAACTACGACGGCGCGATACTGACGGAAAACGGCGCCGACCCGTTGGCGCCGAAATGCGTGCAGGCAACGGCAGGGGCCGTGCTGTCTCTGTGGTTAAGAAGGACGGCGCAATACCTCGAGATGGTGCGGGAGTTGAAAGAAAAGGGCTATAAAATAGTCGCCGCAGAGGTCAGGGGCACGGTAGAACCCGCTATCCTGTCAAAGCAGGAAAAACTGGTGCTGGCGCTGGGCAACGAAGCCGCCGGACTGTCTCAAGAACTGCTGGCTATGGCCGACTACCGCGTGCGGATACCCACCGCGCCGGAAAAAGCAGAAAGTCTGAACGTAGCCGCCTGCGGGGCGATACTGATGTATTTAAGTTCCCAGCAATGACCTGCCCCGCAGTCCTTAAGTCTTATTTATCCATACCGCGCTGGAGTCCGCGCAGATAGGAAATCTCGCCGATATGCTGGGAGGCGTGGCCGGCAATGAGGCCAAGCAGCTGGGCAACCGACATATCGCCCCAGGGCATCTTGAGCACCTTTTCCAGTTCGGCCGGCGTGATATTTTTTACATAGTCGAGCGTCGCGGCGCGTACGGCGTCGCCGTATCTCAAGATATCTTCCAGGGCGGGGACGGGGAAATTGTCCACCTGCTCAACCGTATAATGGGCGCCGGCTTCACCGGGATCAAGGTTTAGCTGTTTGTACCATTTGCCCGTCTCCCAGAGCTCTTTTTTACCCTTAAGTTGGACCTGGATAAACGAGTCCTCGGACTTGAAGAGGTGAAAGAGAATCAGGCCGATGGAATTGCAACCGCTGGCAGGGCGCCAGACGATTTCTTCCTGTTTCAGGCCGTCGAGAACCCGTTTGAGTCCGTGGTCCAATCCTTCTATCTCCATGCGGAGAAAGTCTTTAACATCCATTTTTATCAATGCCTCCTGTATTTAGAAAAATAACTGTGCGCTGTTGCAGTATTATAGTTATCATAATATGGTGTAATAAATCAAGTTTTTATATCAATATAAGCATCGTTGAATAGAAAGTGATAAGATTATAGAATATAAAACATCCGGGGTAAAGTAAACCAACACAGTCAGCACGGGGATTATTTATGAAATACGATTTCGACCGGGTATATTCCAGGAAGAACACCGGCAGCGCCAAGTGGGACGCTGTGAAAGCGATTTTCGGCAGCGAGGACGTGATACCGATGTGGGTGGCGGACATGGACTTTCCAGCCGCCAAGCCCATCGTCGAGGCGCTTAAGAAACGCGCCGAGCACCCGTTTTACGGCTATACGCACGCGGGGTCGAGTGTTATCGAGGCTGTTACCGACCGTTTACAGAGGAAATTCAACTGGAAGGTTAAGCCGGAGTGGGTGGTCTTTACGCCCGGCGTTATCCCTGCCTTGAGCGCGGCCGTGAAAGCATTGACACACCCCGGCGACGAGATAATTTTGCAGGAGCCCGTTTACTTCCCGTTCTTTTCGGTGGTGAAGGACAACGGCTGCCAGATAGCGACCAACCAGCTTAAGCTGAAAAACGGACGCTATGAAATGGACTTTGACGACCTGGAGAGTAAATTCGAATCGAGGGGCGAGATGGAATTCGGGGGGAACCGTATAAAAGCCGTCATCCTGTGCAATCCGCATAACCCCATCGGAAGGCTATGGGGCAAGGAGGACTTAACCCGACTGGGAGAAATCATGCTCAAGCAGGAAATCCCTGTTATTTCCGACGAAATCCACTGCGAGCTTTTATACAAGGGCTATAAACATACGCCCTTCGCCACGTTATCCAAAGAGTTCGAGCAGAACAGCATCGTCTGCATGGCGCCCAGCAAGACCTTCAACCTGCCGGGACTGCACGCCTCTTCCATTATCATCCCCAATAAAAAGCTGCGGGAGAAGTTCAACGAGGCAAGGTCCGGCGCAGGGATGGGCCTGACTATCTTCGGGCTGACGGCGCTGGAGGCGGCCTACCGCCACGGGGACGAGTGGCTGACACAGCTGCTGGACTACCTGCAGGGAAACCTGGACTTCACGCTCGACTATTTCAAAGAGAAAATTCCAAAAATCAAAGTTATCAAGCCGCAGGCGACTTACCTGCTGTGGCTGGACTGCCGGGCGCTGGAGCTGGACGATAAGGCTTTGAGCAGCTTTATGAAAGAAAAGGCTAAAATAGGCTTGAACGACGGCTTCATTTTCGGGGCGGGGGGCTCGGGTTTCCAGAGAATGAACATAGCCTGTCCGCGCTCGCTTCTTCAAGAAGCGCTGCAGCGCATCGAAAAAGCAGTCGATGCGCTTTAACAAAATAAACTACGTGAAAGGACGAAACATGGCTGAAAAACGCTACGCAAAGAACATCGTCACCGACACCAAGGAATACACCAAGGAACAAATCGCCAAGATGATGGAGATGATGAAGGACAGCCCCATAAAATCGACTATCGAGCTAATCCGGCTGCTCTGGATGGACGACTCCAAGGTGAAGGGTGCCAAATTATATATGGAGTGCGTCTGGCTATGGGGCGGGAAGACCACTTCCGGCACAACGGAAGAGCCGCATGTCCACCCCTTCGACGAGGTAATCGGGTTCATCAGCAGCGACCCGGACAATCCCAAAGAGCTTGACGCCAGGATGGAAATCCTCCTCGGGGACGAGACGCATTTCCTGACCAAAAGCTGCCTGGTGCATGTTCCGGCAGGCATGAAGCACTGCCCGCTGACCTTCCGGGAGGTCAACCGGCCGGTCTTCTTCTTTACGCTGGCGCCGATAAGCCAGTACGGCCGTGTTTCGGAGTCGATGCAGGCTAAAGATGCGCCGCCCATGAAGATACCCGATTTCAAGCCACTACCAAAAGATAAATCGGGGTCGAGGTACGCCCGGTACATCATTACCGAGCCGAAGCGGCACGCGCCGCCCCCCGACCCGAGTAAACCGATGCCCCCGCCGCCCAAGGCAAAAGCCACGCAGATAGTATCGCTGGACGGGGAGGTCTCACCGGGTGCCTTTTACGTGGATTTCGTCTGGATATGGAGCGGGGAGATGACGATGGCGCCGGAGCCGCACGCCCATGACTTCGACGAGATGATAGGGCTGGTAGGCTGGGCGGACAAGGAACACCCGCGGGCTATCAATGGTGATGTATCCGTTAAAATCGACGACGAGCTACACGACATCAAACAAAGCTCGCTCGTCTACGTGCCGAAAGGCGTGAAGCACTGCCCTATCGAGTTCAAGAACATCAAGAGGCCGGTGCTGTGCTTCACCATCGGCAACACGACCAAGTGGACACATACATAGAACCATAATACTTATTATTTAAGGAGTGGAAGATGGAAGTTAGAATTATCAAGCATGGCAAGAACGATTTAACGACCAAGGTCTTTTTCAGCGACGAAAGCGGGTTCGCAGTGGCTTCGGTAATCCTGCTGGGCAAGAACGACGCCGCCCTCATCGACGGGCAGTGGAGCCTATCCAACGGCCACCGCGTGGCGGCGGAGATACTGGAGACGGGCAAACACCTGAAAACGATTTATATCACCCACGCCCACCCCGACCACTACTTCGGGCTGGGGCCGATTGTCGAGGCGTTCCCGGAGGCTAAAATTATCGCCCTGCCTTCGGTAGCGCAGACCATCAACAAGCAGATGTTCGGTAAAATCGACCACTGGAGAGACATCATCGGGCCGACGAACGTGCCGATCAAGGCAATCAACATCGAGCCGATGAAACATAACTACTTCGAGCTGGAGGGCAAGCGCATCGAGATTCTCCCGGAAATCATGGGCGACCTTAAATACAACACGGTGGTCTGGATTCCCTCGATAAAAACGCTTTACGGCAGCGACGTGCTCTTTAATCAGGCGCACCCGTTTACCTGCGAGGTCACGGCAGAAGAGCGCAAGCAGTGGATAAAGGACATCGAGCGACTGGAGAGGATGGGGGCGGAGGTGGTGATACCGGGTCACCAGAAGCCAGGCATGCCTTTCGACAACTCGTCCTTCAGCTTCACCAAGGAGTACCTGATAGCCACCGAGGAAGAACTGGCGAAAACTAAAGATACCGGCACGTTTTTCCTTAACATGGCGCTGCGTTTCCCCGAGGCAAACCTGATTTTCTTGAGCAATGAAATGAACTCCGCCGTTTTCAAAGGCGGGAGAGACTGGGACTGGAGAGAGGACTAAAGACAGGCTTTTTCGTTAGTAGTAATATAAATATTACAGGTAAAAAGCCTTATTTTAATAGCTTCTTGACTGCTTTAACCAGTTCTTCCGGGGAGAAGGGTTTCACCAGGTACGGCATGCCGGACTTCCTCAAGAACAACTGAATATCGGCATTCATCGTGTCACCGGTAATGAATATCGTGTTACGCGAGAGTTGCGATTTACTGACCCTTAGTTTCTCATATAGTTCAATGCCCGAAATACCGGGCAACCTTATATCGGAAATCAGCAGGTCGTAATTTTTACTATCGGTTACTTCACCGGCAATCAAGCCGTCCTGCACAAAATCAACATCAAAGCCCTCTTCGATAAGGACCCTCTTAAAAAGTCGGCCGATTACCAGTTCATCTTCGACAAGCAGTATTTTCTTTTTGGGATTTCGCGACTTTTTCATATATTAAACTCTTTAGATACGTCGAGCACAGGCAATTCTACTACAAAGGTCGCGCCTTTTCCATATTCGCTTCTGGCGTATATTTTCCCGCCGTGCGAAGCTATGATACCGTAGCAGATGCTAAGACCGAGACCGGTGCCCTTGCCGACCTCTTTGGTGGTAAAGAAGGGATTGAATAAATATCTCATATTTTCCTTCGGAATTCCCGGTCCGTTATCTGAAAAGGCAATATCAACGTGATTGTTGACGGCTTTGCCGGATATTTTCAATGTCCCCCCACCGTTGGTATCAATCATCGCGGCCTCGGCGTTGAGAATTATATTGATAAACACCTGCTGAATTTCAAAATAATCGGCTAAAACCACCGGGAGGTCGGGAGGAAACTCGGTCTTAATGGAGATGTTGTTTATCTTATGCTCGTAGGCACGCAGTTTTAGTACATCGGCAACGATGTTCGCAACCTGTAGAGGCTCTTTCTTGGAAACATGTTTCCTGGCGAAAGTAAGGAGATTTTTCACAATATTGGCGCATCTCTGCGCTTCAGAATTAATGGCACGCAGGTCTTCCTGTATTGTTTCCGCCACATCCTGTTTTACGAGCAGGCTCGACAGGCCGATGACGCTGGTAAGAGGATTATTGAGCTCGTGAGCGATACCGGCAGCCATCTCACCTACAGAGACCAGGCGGTCGGTAAGATATAACCTTTCCTGCTTTTCCCGCTCCTCGGTTACATCGTTGACGACCAGCAGAAGACTTTCGTTTTCCATGGGGAAAATATGTGTAATCAGGATTTTTTCAGCGGAGTCTATATAATAACGGAATTCAGTACTCGCCTTTGGCTCTTTGCTATCCAGTATATTTTTAATCGCATAGTCCAGTTCAGGGGCATTAATCAACTCACTAACCGACTTCTCCTCAACCTTATTCTTTTTCAGCTTAAACAGCTTATAGAAAGTCTGGTTAGCGATAATCACGTTCAGATTTCTATCCAGAAGCAGTACCGCATTGGGTATGGTCGCCAGTATGCGGTCGATAAGGTCTTTCTGTAACTTCAGGTTTTTCTCCGCCTGTTTAGCCTCGGTAACGTCTCTTAAAATAGCCAGGTCGCCGATAATATTGTCCCCTTTACGCACCGCCACGGCATTAATCTGAATAATCAGGTGTTCACCGTTCTTCTTGAACATTTCAACATCATAAAATGGTACGTTTTTACCTGCCATTCTCTTAAGGTAATTCTCGGCGACAATCTTCAGACTTTCTGCGGGCATTATTTCGGATAGCGTCCTGATATCCTTTCCTAACAATTCCTCACGCTTATAACCGCCAACATCTTCTATTCTGGCGTTAACGTCCAGTATTCTACCCTTATTATCTATAAGCATGAGAATATCATTCGCGGATTCAAAAATGGTCCGGTACCTGTCTTCGGATTCCCGCAATGCCTCGTGCATCTGGTTGCGTTCGGTAACATCTCTACATACACAGAAGATAAGCTTCCGGCCATTTAGGGTGGTACCATTGATGCTTATATCAACATCAAAGATGGTGCCGTCTTTACGGCGGTGCTGGGTCTCGATATGCAAACCTTCCGGCCCCGAACCGACATCGCGTCCCATCTCTAAAAGTGTCTCGGGTTTCCACTTGATGTCCCAGTCCCAGGTATGAAGCTTACGCACTTCCTCGGGGGAGTATCCCAGCATCTCGGCGAACCGCTGGTTTGCTTCAACAACCGCCGCGGTGTCATCAAGGATGACGATGCCGTCGAGCGATTCGTCGATTAAAATGCGTTTCCGGATAGCTTCGTCTGCCAGAGCCTCGATATTACCGATGTTCATCACCGCCAGCGCGCAGTGCGCCCCAATCATTTCCAGAATATCCGCGGGAACATCCCGGGCCAGGAAGAATAACAGATTGCCCCATGATTCGTTCTCCACCATTATCGGCACAATAACGAACTTCTTGACCTGCATAATTTTCTGGATGCCGTTACATAATTTCCGCGGCCAGACGCCATCGAGCAGTTCGGCGAGGCTGGTCATAACCATAGTCCTGGGATTTTTGGTGTAATCCTGTGCCACCTTTAGTTTCGAAAACTTAAAGCGGAGTTTTTTACTCGTGGGTTTTTTCCCCAATTCTTTATCCGGGTCAAAACCCAGAGCCTTAACGGCATCCGCCATGTACTTATATTTCGGGCGAATTTTAGAATAATATGGTGTGATAACATATTCTTTATTTTCATCCAGCTTCTGGACGAGCACAAATCGTACGCCGTCAATTTCTCTCGACTGCTCCACTGCCAGGGTTAAGGCTTCGTCGATAGTACTTACCTTATCGACGCCCATGGCGATTTCCCGCACTATGGCAAGCTGCTTGTTTCTTTCAATCAGCTCGGTATTACGCTCTATGAGGTTGTTGAAATTGATGATGTTTTTAATAGCCAGCGCGCAGTGTCCGCCAATCATTTCCAGAATATCCGTCGGTACTTCCTGGCTTAAAAAGTAAAGTATATGCCCCCATGATTCGCCCTCAACCATCAGCGGCACAATGATAAATTTCTTAACTCCCATAATATTTTGAAGAGCATCACATAATGTCTTCGGCCAAACGCCGTCCAGCAATTCAGCGAGTCTTGTCAGGACCATCACCCTCGGATTTTTATTGTATTCCAGAGCTACTTTGAGCTTTGAGAGAGGGAACCTTAGTTTGTTGCTCGTAGGAGTTTTTCCCAGTACCTTTTCAACATTAAAACCTATGGCTTTGGCGGCATTTACCATTTTTTTCGTATCGGGGCGGAATCTGGAGTAATAAGGTGTAATTACATTCTCGTGTGCTTCATCCATCTTCTGGACCAGCACCATGCGTATTCCTTCGATTTCCCTTGACTGTTCAACGGTTAAAACCAGTGCCTCATCAATAGTCCTGACCTTATCGACACCCATCGCTATTTCACGTACGGCGGCAAGCTGTCTGTTCCTGGCAATCAGTTCGGTGTTTTTCTGGTCGATACTCCGGAGACTTTGCTCCAGTTCCGTAAATTTCTTGGCTACGGGGAATATTTTACCCAGGACATTATCACGCAATCTCTGAAACCAGGAGGCTAAAGGTTGCCACTGCACTTCATAAACACATGATTCGGCTTTATATTGAACACCATTTTTAGCCGTCCCCAGCACTGGCACATACATACACTGTTTCTCACGGACTTGAGCGGGGGGCAGATTCCATAGTGTCGGTATCGCTGCCAGAATACCCTGGGCATAATAACACGAGGCTTTCGATGGCTGGTATTCCGGCTTTTCGGTCCTCATTTCAACAGTAGCCGTATTTTTACCCGTGATAACCGTCTTGAATCTAAAGACCCTGTCGAACAGCCAGGCGTATTTGGGCACAAATCTATACACCATCAGCGGCCCGGTAAGCTTGCGGATGACCAATTCGATGCCGCCGAGGGGATTAAGGGCTGGAGTAGCCAACCCTACCTTGTACATGATGGCATCGTCGTTAGTCAGCTCGGCGGCGCGCCGGCATATCATCTCCCTGATATCGTAAGTGACCCAGTTAAGAGTGTCGGTCAAATATTCTTTGGTATAAGGCAGGGGCAGACCTTTAATAATCGAGTCGCAATCGTACCCCCGGGATTCCAGATACTTTATCACGGAATTAATAACCCGACAGCTGACTTCTTTGCGGATATTGGTACCGGTGTCCACCTTTTTACCCCGTACTATTTTACTCCGGCGGCTTGACATTTGACCGTTTTATGACGGACTGCCGCAGTAGACAGTATAACACTTTGTTGATAAACAAAAAATAAACAAAAAAGACTCAAATGTCAATGTTCCGTAAATGGAGCGGGTTACATTCGCAACAAACGTAAAATTTGTCTCTACCTGATTGCTATCCCTGATATCCGTTCGAGCTAGCTCAAGAAAAAAGTAACGGGCTCCGGCCATATTCCAGAACCCGATTTCAAGCTGGTGGAGACGGGGGAGGGTCGAACTCCCCGTCCAGAAGAAGCTATCCAGGACATCCTACAAGCTTAGTCAGCTCTTTAATCTTACCGGTCCCGCCTCAACTGACCGAGTCGGGTCCGGCCAGCCGATTAATCTTTCGTCACTTCCATCGGCGTTAAAGCGACGGCACCCCGGCTTTTCGGCACCCAATCCCAGCCCGTCGGGGTGGGGCCGGGTTGGATGGCAACCTAATTAATTAGGCTGCAACCATTTCTGGTTCTGCGTTTGTTTTTTGCCACCAGTTTAAGGAGGGAGCGGCACCTCCGCCTGCAGTCCTGTAACGTACCTCCCCTGTCGAAACCACGCGTCCCCGTTAACAGTACTCTATCTATATTTTACCGCGTTTTCATCGTCCTTGCCAGCTCCCGGTCGGTCTCGCGGCGGTGTATAGCCTCCCGCTTGTCATAGAGCTTCTTGCCCTTGCCCAGGGCGATTTCCACCTTGGCGATACTCCCCTTGAGATACAGCTTGGTAGCCACCAGCGTGAGGCCCTTTTCCGCTATTTTACTCGTAAGATTGCGGATTTCCTTCTTGTGCAGCAGCAGCTTGCGGGGTCGTGTGGGCTCGTGGCTCATGTAGCTGCTGGCCTCATAGCGGGCGATATGGGCGTTATAAAGCCAAAGCTCGCCGCGTTCGGGGCGCACGTAAGCGTCGGCGAGACTGACCTTGCCCTGCCGCACCGACTTTATTTCCGAGCCGGTGAGGGCGATGCCGGCTTCGACGCCGTCGCCGATGAAATAGTTGTGATAAGCCTTGCGATTGGTGGCGATGTTTTTAATAGCCATATCCAACTAGATTTTACCATACCAGAAAGAAGTTGAAAGAGTAGCAGGAAAAATTGATATTTATTCCACCGTAACGGTCTTGGCGAGGTTGCGGGGGAAATCGATGGGGCAGCCGCGCTCTTTAGCGACGAAGTAAGCCAGCAGCTGCAGGACGACGATATTCACCACCGGCGAGAACAGGGGGTCGACCCGGGGCACGGTGATAATGTAGTCCGCCAGGTCCGGCATGATGTTGTCATCTTCATTAGCCAGGGCGAAAACCGGCGAGCGCCGGGCCTTGATTTCCTTGATGGTGGTGACGATAGGCTCGTAGGTATTGTCCTGCGCCACCACCGCCACCACCGGCGTATTTTCGCCGAGCAGGGCAAAAGGACCGTGCTTGAGTTCGCCGGCGGCATAGCCTTCGGCATGAATATAAGAGATTTCTTTTAGCTTCAGGGCGCCTTCCAGAGCGACGGAGTAATTGATGCCCTTGCCGACGTAGAAAACGTTATCATAGGCAGCCAGTTTCTTAGCTAGGGCGGCGATTTCAGCCTCATTATCCAGAACCTGCTGGACCTGGACCGGCAACTGCCGCAGCTCCATCACCAGCTCGTCCAGCCGGGCGGCATTAACACCGGCATAGGGCAGAGCCAGCCAGTAAAAGGCGATAAGCTGGCCGATAAAGGTCTTGGTGGCGGCCACGCAGATTTCCGGCCCGGCGCGCGTGTAGAGCGTTTTATCGGAGGCGCGGGTGACGCTGCTGCCGACGACGTTGGTGATGGCGATAACACGGTTGCCGTTCGCTTTAAGTCGTTTTACGGCCTTGAGAACATCCAGCGTCTCGCCCGACTGGGTAATTACAATAGCTTGATGACCAGCTAGAGACCGACCGCTAAGACTGAACTCGTCGGCGTGCTCGACCCTGACCGGAACATTGACCAGTTCCTCGATGATGTACTTGCCCACCAGCCCGGCATGGTACGAGGTGCCGCACGCCAGGATAACCAGGTTCTCCAGACTGCCGGTGCCCGCTCTGGCAAGTTCGACCGCCGGTTCCTCCCCCGAGATATACCCGGTCAGGGTATCGCGGATGACTTTGGGCTGCTCGTGGATTTCCTTAAGCATGAAGTGCTCGTAGCCGCCCTTCTGGGCGTCCTCCATGCTCCACGAGATTTTATGCACCTCGCGGTCGATGATGGCGCCGTTTTGCTTAACTCTAACATCGTTGGCGGTCACCACAGCGATATCGCCGTCTTCCAGGTAGATTACCCGGCTGGTATAGTCCAGCAGCGCCGGTACGTCCGAGGCAAAGAAGTTCTCGCGGTCGCCGATGCCGATAATGAGCGGACTGTCCTTACGGGCGGCGACGAGGCGCGGCTCACCGGCCATGACAGCAATCATCGTATAGGCGCCCTCTAGCTCGGCTACCGCCTTCTCCACCGCTTTTTCAAAATCGCCGTCATAGTATTTTTCGATGAGGTGGGGGATGATCTCGGTATCCGTTTCCGAAGCCAGCGTAT
>DAOULS010000083.1:0-5198 GCA_034418415.1 Dehalococcoidales bacterium
CCCATCAGCAACATCGTCGATATCACCAACTACGTGATGCTGGAGTACGGGCAGCCGCTGCACTCGTTCGACCACGACAAACTCAAGGGCGGGAAAATAGTCGTGCGGCGGGCGCAAGAAGGCGAGCAGTTTTATACCCTCGACGGCGAGGAACGCAAGCTGACCGGCGACATGCTGACGATACGCGACGGAGAAAGAGCCGTAGCCATCGCGGGGGTGATGGGGGGACTGAACAGCGACGTGACCGAAAGCACGACGTCGATACTGCTGGAAGCCGCCAGCTTCAAGGCGGCCAGCCTGCACCATACCAGTCGATATCTGGGGCTGACCAGCGAAGCCTCGATGCGGTTCGAGAGGGCTATCGGAGCGGGGCTGACGCTACCCGCCCTCAAGCACGCCACGCAGCTCATCGCCGAGCTGGGCGAGGGCAAGGTGGCGAAGGGGATTATCGACGTTTACCCCGGTAAAAAAGACCCCGAACCGATTAATTTAAACGTGGCAAAGGTCGAACGTCTCCTAGGTGTTGCCTACAGCAGCGACCAGATAGTCAAGGCACTAACAGCACTGGGCATCGAGTGTAAAGCGGAAGACGGAAAGGTAACAGCGACGGCGCCCTACTGGCGCAGCGATATCAAGATAGAAGAAGACCTCATCGAGGAGGTAGCGCGCTTCTACGGCTACGATAGAATCCCGCTGACGCTGCTGGGACAGGAAATACCGAGACACGACCCGTTGCCGGAAATAAAGCTCAAGCAAGCCATCACAACGAGCCTTGTTGGCATGGGCTTCCAGGAAATAATGAACTATTCACTGACCAGCCTGGAAATGATAAATAAGGTCGACGATGCAGATATAAAGCCCCTGCGCCTCACCAACCCGATGACGGCAGAGCAGGAATACCTGCGGCCGAACCTGCGGGGCAATCTCTTAAGCACGCTGGCCGCCAACCGCCGCCACGAGGAAGGCGGGATAGCCCTCTTTGAAATCGGCAAGGTGTATCTACCCAGAAAGAACGACCTGCCCGACGAGCCGGACATGCTGTGCGGCGTGATGAACGGCGACCGTGGGGAGAGGTCGTGGCTGGGGGAGGCAGGCGCCGGCGATTTTTACGACGTAAAGGGGGTTATGGAGGGGCTTTTCCGACAGCTGGGCATCGATATCAGCTTCGAGAACAGCCAGGATAAAGGACTGCACCCGGCGCGACAGGCAGTGGTTACGGCGCAAAACAAAGGCGGGAGGGTAAAGCTGGGGATCATCGGGGAGGTACACCCTAAGATAGCCGACGCCTTTGAAATCGAAGGGGTGGTCTGTCTCTTCGAAATCAACGTCACGGCGCTGGCACCGATGGCATTTCAATATAGGATGTACAAACCCATTCCGCGCTTCCCCAGCACCGTCAGGGACATGGCGCTGGTGGTGGACGCCAATGTGACCAACCAGCAGATACTCGATATCATCAAGGGCTTCAAGCTGATAAGCGAGGTGGAGCTCTTCGACGTGTACGCCGGCAAGCAGGTAGCCGCAGGCAAAAAGTCGTTAGCCTACCGCCTGATATACCAGTCGTCCGGGCATACGCTGACCGACGAAGAGGTCAACAAGGTGCAGGAGCAGGTAACGGCGAGACTGGCGAAAGAGCTCGGGGCGACGCTTAGAAAATAAGCAAGATACAAAGAATTTCCTAGTTTTAAAAATAAGACACAAGAACGACCTCTCCTTTTAATCCCTCCTCTCCGGCAGTACAGAGAAGGGAGTCTTTCAAAAGACTCTTGACAAGGCAGTTTCCATTATCTTATACTTACAGTATAATCTGATTTTTCTGAATTTTCTGTTTTTTAAGGAGGGGAGATGGTAAAAGGGGGGAAAAAGAACAATTGCTGCACACCGGCGGAGTGCTGCAGGGTCGAGGCGATGGTAAGCGTGGACGAACGCGGGCAGATGGTGCTGCCAAAAGAAGTAAGAGAAAAAGTCGGCATAGGGCCGGGGGACAAGCTGGCGGTTATAAGCATACAAAAAGAAGGCGGTACCTGCTGCATCAGCCTGATTAAAGCCGATACCTTCTCCAGTATGGTCAAGGGGATGTTGGGGCCGATGATGGAAGAGGCCCTAAAGAAATAGAAAGAGGCAAAGCAATGAAAGAAACGGAAATTAAAAAGTCGGTGAGGGAAAAATACGGCGGTATCGCCAAAGAGGGCGGCTCCTGCTGCAATACAGGCAACTCCTCGTGCTGCAATGGCAGTCAATCGACGATGGATATCAGTAAAAACATCGGCTACAGCGAAGATGATTTGAATAACGTACCGGAAGGCGCCAACCTCGGTCTGGGGTGCGGAAATCCTATCGCGCTGGCCTCACTGAAAGAGGGAGAAACGGTGGTCGACCTGGGGTCGGGGGCGGGGTTCGATTGTTTCCTGGCGGCAAATAAGGTGGGGGGTAAAGGCAGGGTAATCGGGGTGGACATGACGCCAGAGATGCTGGAAAAAGCCAGGGAACACGCCCGAAAAGGCAACTATAGCAACGTGGAGTTCCGCCTGGGAGAGATAGAAAACCTGCCAATAGCGGATAATACGGCAGACGTTGTCATATCCAACTGTGTCATCAACCTGGCGCCGGATAAAAACAGGGTGTTTAAAGAGGCATACCGTGCGCTGAAGCCAGGGGGACGATTGATGGTATCAGATATCGTTTTAACCAAGGAACTACCCGACTTCATCAGAGAATCCATCATGGCATACGTCGGTTGCATAGCCGGAGCAGCGCTGGAAGAGGAATACCTGGGGGCTATCGAGGGGGCGGGATTCGCGGACGTGCGGGTGGTCGATGAAGCAGTATTTGCCACCGATTCACTGGAAAACGACCCGATAGCATCGTTAATCGCCGAAAGTTTGAAATTATCACCCGAAAAATTACAGGACCTGACGAGCTCGGTAAAAAGCATCAGGGTATCCGCGAAAAAGCCAGCATGACAACAGGCACGGCTATTCCCAGCGGAAGAAACGGGCAGCCAGCAGCGCCGAGACCACCGTGATTCCAACCGTGACTAAAGAGGCGCTGGTATACCAGTCGAAACCGGGGCCGGGCAGCCAGGCGTTCTGCAGGGTCAGGATAACGTAGCGCAGCGGCGTGGCATCGCCGATGTAACCCATGACGTTACTCATAACCTCGGGCGGGGGGCCGGCGCCGCCAAGAATCATCATCACGAAAAACAGGATTAGACCGATTCCCTGGGCGGCGCGGGTGGAGGGCAATACGGCGCCAAGGAAGAAGCCGAAAGAGGTAAAACAAGCCACGCCGAGGAAAAACGCCCCGATTAGCTGGGGGATATTTTCCGGCAAATCCGGACGATAAGTGGCAAAGCCGAGAATAGTCACCAGCAGACTGCCGAGTATTGCGATAATGGCGCTGACCAGAAGCTGCGAGCCCAGCACCGTCCATATCGAGAACGAAGAGGCGCGGAAGCGGCGCAGGATACCCCGCTCGCGGTAGCCGGCCAGGTGCAGAGGCAATGCCACGGTGCCGATAGCCATCATGACCAAGCCATAGTAGGACGGCATATAGTAGTTCATGGCGCCGACGCCACGGTAAACTTCAGGATTGGGGGTGTTGCCGAAGACGCCACCCATTACAAATAGAAAGATAATCGGCAGCGCCAGCGTGAACACCACGACCATCGGCTCGCGGATAAAGAGCTTGATTTCCACCCAAGTCAACTTAGTCAACGTACGCATATTTCTCAATCCACGATGGCGCGACCCGTCACTTTCAGGAAAACGTCCTCAAGAGAAGGTTGCTCGACACGAAGGTCGGGGGGCACGATACCGTGCTCAACGAGCGCCGCCGCTACCAGAGCCAGCAGGGGACCGTTACCTTCGACCTCCACACTATCGCCGCGGCGGGTGATATTTTTTACACCGGAGACCCGCTCCAGAAAAGCAAGGTCGGGTTTATCCGTAGAAAACAGGACACGTATTTCGGTGGCGTAGGCGGTGACAAGGCCCTGCGGGGAATCGGAGGCAACGATTTTCCCCTTATCGACGATAGCCACGCGGTCGCAGAGGTTTTCCGCCTCGTCCATGAAGTGCGTGACCAGCACGACGGTAGTACCCCGGTCGCGGACGGCGCGAATCAGGTCCCAGGCGACGCGGCGGGCGGCGGGGTCGAGGCCGGTGGTCATTTCATCGAGGAAAACGACTTCAGGGTTGTTCACCAGCGATAAAGCGATGAAGAGGCGCTGCTTCTGACCGCCGGAGAGAGCGGCGAAGCTGGACTTACGCTTTTCGGCGATGCCCCACTGCTCCATCAGGGGATGCCAGTCGGAGATTTTGTCAGTAACGGAGGCGAAGAGGTCCAGAGCCTCCCAGACCTTGATGCGGTCGGGCAGGGCCGATTCCTGAAGCTGGGAGCCGATACGCCGGCGCAGCTCCTGCGCCTGGCGGAGGGGGTCGAGGCCGATGACGCTGATTTTGCCGGAATCGGGGTTTCTCAAAGCCTGGAGACATTCGACGGTGGTGGTCTTGCCGGCACCGTTAGGGCCGAGGAAACCGAAGATTTCCCCTCGAGCGACCTCAAAGGAAATATCATCGACGGCGACGGTCTTGCCGTAGGTCTTGCGGAGGTTTTGTACGGAGATAATTGGAGGCATTTAGAAAATTATAGCGGAAATTATGAGTAATTTCCAATGAGATGATTATACCTTACCCCCCTTGCCCCCTCTCCAAATGGGGCATCTTTGTAAACAGAGGATTAGGCTATTTGGAGAGGGGGATTTTGTTTGAGAGGGGCTAGCGCCCCTCTCGGCGGGGACTCCCCTGTGGGGAAAGGTGGAGACTGGATTCCCAATCAAGTTGGGAATGACGTTTGTGCAGCGCGAAGATAGAGATTGCCACGACCCGATTATATCGGGTCTCGCAATGACAGTCAGGCTACTAAATCAGACCTTTAAATTTTTTAACTATCTCCGCGAGGGGGATGATTTGCGGGTCTTTTCCCGTGCGCGGCTTGAGCTCAACGGCACCTTTCTCCAGGGTGCGGGGGCTGACGGTGATGCGGAAGGGCAAACCATTAAGGTCGGCAGCGTTAAACTTGACGCCGGGGGATTCCGCACGGTCGTCAAAGAGCACCTCAATACCCGCCGCTTCAAGGTCGGAATAAAGCTTTTCAGCGACTTCGGGCACCTTGGAGCCCTCGCGGGGAAGCGGGCA
>DAOULS010000084.1:0-1919 GCA_034418415.1 Dehalococcoidales bacterium
TCATTGGGACGTGCTTTATCCGTCATCAGTCCTTCTTTAAAGATATACCACTGCTTGCGGCGCGATTCCGGGTTGGAGAGGAATTTATCGATGGTGAAATCATCCGGGTCGAAGCGACTCCACAGTCCCTGCGGACCGCGGAAATCCGGGATGCCGGACTCCGTGCTGATACCAGCGCCGGTGAAGACCACCAGCCGGCGACTCTGCAGAATAAGGTCGGCGGTTTTTTGTATAAGAGCACTGTTATCCTGATTATTCATTAAGATATACCCGATAATTGTTTGGCGAGCCTTTTTTCCAGAGCCAGCCCCTCCGCCAGAGGCAAATCCATGCCGCGCCAGACCGCCTGCTTGACGGCACACACTACCGACTGGTCGTACGACTGTATTTGCCTGGCAAGTTTTTCAGCTTCGGGGAGGAGGGCGGGGCGGGGCAAGACACGGTTGACCAGCTTAAGTTTTAGAGCTTCTTGAGCGTCAATCCAGCGTCCGCTCAAGAGGATTTCCAGGGCGGGGGCATAGCCGATGGTGCGGGGCAGGGTCTGGCTGCCGCCGGCGGCCGGGATAATGCCGAGTCCCGGCTCGGGCAGACCGAAACGGGCGTCATCAGCGGCGAGGCGGATATCGCAGCAGAGTGACATCTCGATACCGGACCCGAGCACGTAACCATGCAGGGCAGCGATGATTGGCTGTTCGACACTTAAGAACCGACCCCACACATCACGGTCGAAACGTGCCTGACGGGCGAAAACGGGGGGCGGGGCGGTCAAGAACTCCGTGAGGTCGGCGCCGGCGCAGAATGCCTTTTCGCCCGCGGCTTTAAGAATAACGACCTCAACTTCAGCATCTTCCTTGATAGCCCCGAGGACTTCATAAAGCTCGTCGCGCATTTTGACATTATAAGCGTTCAGGGCTTTAGGGCGGTTGAGCGTGATATAGGCTATACCGTCCTTTTTTTCATAGATAATAGCTTCAAAGGCGCTCATTATTATTTACCTTTATACTTCGGCGTCCTTTTTTCCAGGTAAGACTTAATCCCCTCGGTGCGGTCGGAGGTGGTGTGCAGGAGGAAATAAAGGTCGGCTTCAAGTCGCAGGCCCTGCTCCAGCGTCATGTCCATGCCCTTGAGAACAGCCTCCTTGAGATACCTCAAAGCAAGCGGCCCCTTGGCGGCGATGGTCGCCGCCAGCTTCTGCGTCTCTGCATTTAAGGCGTCAGCGGGGACGACCTTACTGACCAGTCCAATCTCAAGGGCCTCGGCGGCGGTTATTGTAGCGGCGGTCAGGAGCATCTCCAGTGCCCTGCCGCGACCGATGATGCGGGGTAAACGCTGTGTGCCGCCGTCGGCAGGGATTTGTCCTCTAGCGACCTGCGGCAGAGCGAATTGAGCTTTATCAGAAGCAATACGGATATCGCAGCTTAAGGCTATTTCCAGTCCCGTCCCCAAAGCGTCGCCGTTGATGGCGGCGATAATCGGCTTTTCTATGGAAGCTACAACATTAGCGGGACGGCAGGCCGGCGTAATATTCCCCTCCCCTCCCGTACAAAATACCTTACCCGAACCGGTGAGGACGATAACATAAATATCTTCGTCGGCGTTGATGCGTTCACAGACTTCCGCCAGTTCTTGAGCGAGCGCCTGATTTACCTTAGCGCGGTTGAGCTTTAAGGTAGCTACATGTTCTTTTTTCGAGAAAATTACTGATTTATCTGGCATTTTCGTTCTCCGGTCGGGGAGCGGTCAAACTTAATCTTAAACCGAGTTTTGCGGGGGCGTCAAGCGGGACGCTCCAAGAGTTTGCCTGAATGATATCGGCAGTATATTGTATAATAGTAAGACCATTTTGGTTTAGAACGAGATAAGGAGCTGGAAATGGCCGGAGGCTACATCGGGAAGCTGTTATTTGTTGACCTTTCCAC
>DAOULS010000085.1:0-6998 GCA_034418415.1 Dehalococcoidales bacterium
TCGAAATCGACGTCAAAGGCGTGGATGAGGAAGAAAAGGTGACCGAGACCGAGGTCAGGGCGATAATGGACAGGCTGCTCGACCTCGGCGACGGGGACGTCATCGACGGCACGATAAAAGCGGTGGAGTCGGGCGTGCTCGATTCGCCGTGGAGTCCCAACATCACTGTTAAGGACAAGGTGCTGGGGGTCAGGGACGCCCACGGGGCATGTCGGTATTTAGAGTTCGGCAACCTGCCCATCCCCAGTGAAATCAAGGAGTTCCACCGCCAAAAAATCGCGGAGAGGGAGAAGCTGGAAGGCAAGAAGGCGGACTACCACACCGCCGTACGCGACCTGTGGAGCTTGAGTAAGGGGAAAATCGTGGGGCTGCCGCCGTATGATGAGTAAGAAGAAAAATCAAAAACATGGATAAAAAATGTAAAGACGTATAGTAATTTTGTAAAAAGGGGAGTAGCCCGCCGAGAGGGGCGCCAGCCCCTCTCATATAAAACCCCCTCTCAAAACAAATTAACCTGGGGGTCACCTGGATGAACCGTTTGGAGAGGGGCAAGGGGTGAGGCCTAATACTCACCAGAGGCAAAGAGGAGTCGTTATGAAAAGAGTACCGACCGTCATCACAGGCACCGTGGGCATGGACGCCCACGTTATCGGCACGAAAGTCTTGTCGCGAGCGTTGAGAGAGGCCGGTTTTAAAGTGGTAGAGCTGGGGATGCAGGTCACGCCGGAGGAATTTATCAGTGTGGCGCAGGAGACCAAAGCGGACGCGATTTTAATGAGCTCGCTGTACGGCATGGCGGAGCTGGACCTGAAGGACTTCAACCAGAAGCGGATGGAGGCGGGGCTGGGGGACGTATTGCTTTACATCGGGGGAAATTTAGTCATCGGCAGGTACGACCCCAGAGAAATCGAGCCTAAATTCAAGGCGCTGGGGTTCGATAGGGTTTATCCGCCGGGCACCGAGCCGGAAATAGGGATTGAAGATTTGAAGAAAGACCTGAAAGCTAAGGGGAAGATGTAGTTGGGGGGAAACACTAAAATTGACTGACGATATCAGACTGCTCATAGATTTCGGGAGTACTTTTACCAAGGTCGCCGCTATTGACCTTGATAAGGTCGAGGTGATAGCCACGGCGCGCGTGCCCTCCACCGTGGAAACGGATATCACGCTCGGACTGGAAACCTCCCTGCAGGAAATTTCAACAAAAACGGGCATTAAAAGCCCAGCAAAACTAAAGTCGCTGGCCTGCTCCAGTGCCGCGGGCGGCTTGAGAATGGTCTGCATCGGGTTCGTGCCGGAGCTGACGAGCAAGGCCGCCAACCACGCCGCGCTGGGGGCGGGGGCCAAGGTGGTGGGGCTCTACTCCTTTAAGCTGACCGGGCAGGAAATCGACGAGATAGAAAAGACCGCGCCGGACATTATTTTACTTTCCGGGGGCACGGACGGGGGCGACGAAGCCACGATTATCCACAATGCCGGGGTGCTGGCAAAGACCGGTCGTAAAATCAACAATATCATTGTGGCCGGTAATAAAGTAACCTATGACGCCATTAAAGATGCCTTCAAGGACAGCGGCAAGCGCGTGATTTACACTAAGAACGTCATGCCGGAAATCGGGGTGCTGGACACGGCGCCGTGCAATAAGGAAATCAGGGAAATTTTCATTAAAAATCTCATTAAAGCCAAGGGTATCGCCAAGGCAAAGGAAATCGTCGGTGAGGTAATCATGCCGACCCCCTCGGCGGTGCTGGAAGCCGCCAAACTACTGGCGGAGGGGAGTGGGGGCGATATGGGTTTCGGGGAATTAATTGTTATCGACCCCGGCGGGGCGACGACGGACGTCCATTCGGTCGCGGAGGGCATCCCGACCTCCGGCGGCGTGACTATGGTCAATACCCTGCCGGAGCCTTACGTTAAAAGGACGGTGGAGGGGAACCTGGGGCTTAAGTACAACATTGATAGCTTAAGCGAATTTACGAGGGGCAAGAAACTCCCGCCGCATTTTAAGGAAATCTGCCGTGGTTTTCACGAGGGAAAACTGCCAAAGAGTAAAGAGGAAATCGACTGCCACCTTTTACTCTCACGTCTTGCCGTTGACGTGGCGGTTACGCAGCACGCGGGGAGGCTGGAAAAAATCTACAGTCCCACCGGGGAGATGCTGCTGCAGCACGGCAAAGACCTGACCGGCGTCAAGACCGTCATCGGGACGGGGGGACCGATTATTTTTTCCGCTAACCCGAAAGAAATCATGTCGGGCGCCCTGTACCGGAAAGAAAACCCTTTAGTCCTTAAGCCTAAAGAGCCCGTGTTCTACCTCGATGAGCAGTACCTGCTTTACGCCGTCGGATTGCTCTCCCAGACGGAGTCGAAAAAAGCCCTGTTACTTGCGAAAAGGTACCTAAAGCAAATATAGTTAATATAATGCTGAACGATTTGCGCGCGCTGGACCTGACCGACGATAAAGGCTTCCTCTGCGGGAAGATACTCGCCGACATGGGCGTCAACGTCATCAAGATTGAAAAGCCGGACGGCGACCCCTCGCGCAGTATCGGGGGGTTCTGGGGCTGCGCGGCCGACCCCGAGAAAAGCCTCTACTGGTTCGCCTATAACTCCAACAAAAAGGGCATCACGCTCGAAATTGAAAAACCCAAAGGTCAGGAGATTTTCAAAAAGCTGGTCGACACCGCCGACTTCGTGATAGAGTCGTTTACGCCGGGCTATTTGGATAAACTGGGCATCGGCTACACCGCCTTCAGCAAGAACAACAAAAAGCTAATCTGGGCGTCCATCACGCCTTTCGGGACGGAAGCGCCCTACCGCGACTTCAAGGACTCGGACATCGTGGTGATGGGCATGAGCGGCACGCTTTACCAGACCGGTGAGACCGACGGCCCTCCGGTGCATATAAGTATGCCGCAGGCCTGCCTGCACGCCGGGGCGGACGCCGCGCTGGGGTGTATGGTTGCCTACTACCACCGGGAAAATACCGGCGAGGGCCAGCACGTGGATGTTTCCATGCAGCAGAGCGCCGCCTGGTTCCAGGCCAACGCCATGCCCACCTACGAACTCAACGGCTCGATACTCAAGCGGGCGGGGTCGTTCCGGGCGGGCATGAGCACCCAGATAGCGCAGCGGCAGGTGTGGCCCTGCAAGGACGGCTACGTGTTTTTCAACGTCATCGGGGGGCGGACGGGCGCCAAGACCTTGAGCGCGCTGGTGGCATGGATGGACGAAGAAAAAATGGCTACCGACTTTTTACTCAACATGGAGTGGGACACCTTCGATATGTTCACCGTCAATCAGGAGGTAATGGACAAAATTTCCAGTCCGGTGGGCGAGTTTTTCAAGAAACACACGAGGAAAGAACTGCTCAAGGGAGCGGTGCCGCGGGGGGTATCCATCGGGCCGTTGTCCAGCATGCAGGACCTGCTGGAGGACGAGTGCCTTAACGCCCGCGACTTCTGGACGAAGATTGAGCACCCGGAGCTCCGTACCAGTATCACCTACCCCAAGGCATATGTAAAGTCTACGGAAATGGACTTCTCCACCCGCTTCCGTGCCCCCTTAATCGGGGAGCATAATGGGGAGGTCTATCAGGAGATTGGGCTTGCCACGGAAGACCTGCAATTATTGAAAAAAGAGGGCATTATTTAAGATATGAAAAAAAGAGAGGGTGTCTTCAGCGGACTGAAAATACTGTCGTTCTCCTGGGCGGTGGTCGGCCCGCTGACGATGAAGTTTTTCGCCGACCACGGGGCGACGGTCATCCGCATCGAGACGAGTCACCGTCCCTGCACGATGAGGTCGTCGGCGCCCTATAAAGACAACAAACCCGGCCTGAACCGCGGTGGGTATTTTACCTATTACAACGGCAATATTTTAAGCTTCGCCATCAACATGAACCACCCCAAAGCCGCCGGAATTGCCCGTAAGCTGGTGGCATGGTGCGACGTTTTCATGGAAAATTACACCCCCGGCGTCATCGAGAAGTGGGGACTGGACTATGATAGCCTGAAAAAGATCAAGCCGGACATCATTATGCTAAGACAGAGCGGCTACGGCTCGTGGGGACCTTATAAGAACCTGCCGGCTTTCGGGATGGTGCTGGTGCCCATCGCGGGACTGCCCAACTTCATCGGCTGGCCGGGCAAGGAGCCGCTGCCCGTCGGCGTCTCGGCTTATACCGACTGCATCAGTCCGCGTTTCGCCTCGGCGGCTTTAATCGCCGCCCTCGACCACCGCAACAAGACAGGCAAGGGACAGCTCATCGACGTGTCGCAGTTCGAAGCGGCCATCTCATTTATACTCCCCGGCCTGCTGGAATACGTCGCCACTGGCGAGGAGCCGGAGAGAATCGGCAACTCCTCGCCTTACGCCGCGCCGCACGGCGTCTATCCCTGCCGGGGCGACGACCGCTGGTGCGCCATCGCCGTGACGACCGAGGCAGAATGGCGGACATTCTGTCGGGAAATCGGCAGGCCCGAACTTGTTAAAGACCGTCGCTTCAACAGCCTGGAGAACAGAAAAAAGAACGAGGCAGCGCTTAATAAGCTGGTCGGCGAGTGGACAGAAAACCAGACCCCGGAAGACGTCATGACACGACTGCAAAAGGTCGGGGTGGCGGCGGGGGTCGTCCAGAACGCCGCCGATACCTATAAAGACCCGCAGTTGAGGCAGCGCAACATCTACTGGCCGATGCAGCACGCCGAGATGGGCGAATTCACACACCTGGGCGAGAGCTTCATGCTCTCGAAAACGCCGGCTCAAGCCTACTCGCCGAGTCCGCTGCTGGGCGAGCACACGGAACAAGTCTGCACGGAGATGCTGGGCATGTCCGACGAGGAATTCGTCAGCCTGATGCAGGAAGGACTTTTTGAGTAATAATAACCGTCATTCCCGCGAAGGCGGGAATCCAAAGGGGGGTTAAGGAGGGGGTGTCATTGCGAGCGAAGCGTGGCAATCCCTATGACAGAATTAGCCCGGAGTTTGAGATTGCCACGTCATCCCGATTTCATCGGGATTCCTCGCAATGACAGAACGTAAAGCAGGAGGCACACAATGTTAAAGTTTAAAAAAGCCGGGAAATTCGACGACGTTATATACGAGCGGAGCGGCTACGTCGCCCGCATCACGCTCAACGACCCCGAGACGATGAACACCGGGGTCAAGGACTTCTGGAAGGCGCTGGCGGTGGTGGAGGAAGCGGACGACATCAAGGTGCTGATTATCAAGGGGGCGGGGCGCGCCCTGGCCGCCGGTGCCCCCCTGCATGAGGTCGGCTTCGTTTATGGCTGGAAGGAGCCCAAGCACGGCGAAAAAGCCCCCAAGACGCCGATACGCCACCGCATCAAGTTCGACCGCAAGCTGTTTTACGAGTGCGCCATGAAGCTGCTCTTCTTCCCCAAGATAACCATCGTGCAGGCGCACGGTTTCCTGCTCGGGGCGTCGATGGATATGTATATGCTCTGCGACTTCATCGTCGGGGCGGAGGACTGCCAGTTCGGGGAAATCGAGGTGAGGCTGGGCATCCCCCAGATGACCATCACCCCCATTATGATACTGCGCGTGGGGCTGACCAACGCCCTCGATATGTGCCTGACGGGCAGGATGATGGACGGCAAGGAAGCCGCCCGCATCGGGCTCATCAACCGGGCGGTGCCGGCGGACAAGCTGGAGGCGGAGGTCAACCGCTACGCCGAAGGTTTCTCCAAGTTCCCCTTCGACGGCATCGCGCTGGGCAAGACCTCCAAGCAGATGGTGTACGACATGATGGGCATTACCAGCGGCCTGTCCAACCACTTCCTGGCGCACACGATGGGCACCAACATCCACTTCGAGGAGGACGAGTTCAACTTCTTCAAGGCGCGGCGGGACATGGGGGTCAGGGACGCCATCCACGCGAGGAATAAGCTGTTTGAACAGCTTGATAAATAGCAGGAGCAATTCCAGGAGGCAGATTATGAACTATCCTCTGGAAGGCATCAAGGTATTGGACTTCAGCATCGCGGTGGCGGCGCCGTTCGGGGCGGTCATGCTGGCGGACATGGGGGCGGAGGTCATCAAGGTGGAGCGGGTGCAGGGGGAAGCCCAGCGTCTGGGACTGCCCGCCGGCATGGAGGATTTCATCGACACCAGCGAGGTGGAGAAAATGCCGGAAAAAGCCGACTGGATGGCGTTCAACCGCGGCAAAAAAGACCTCGCTATCGATATACGGTCGCCGAAGGGACTGGAAATCGTCCTGAAGCTGGCTAAGGAGACCGATGTCGTTATCCAGAGCTTCCGTCCCGGCGTGGCGGAAAGGCTGGGTATCGGCTACGATGATATTTCAAAAATCAATCCAAAAGTTATCTACTGCTCATTCTACGGCTACGGTGAGACGGGGCCGGTCGCCCACCGCGCCGGCGGCGATATGTGGAGCCAAGCGATGTCCGGCATGGTCAGCGTCATCGGCTACCCGGGCGGCGCGCCCCAGATGATACCCTTCCCCGCCTGCGACCATGCAGGGGGGATGCTGGTGGCTTACGCGGTAATGACGGCGCTGTTCGCCAGGGAGAGGACGGGGGTGGGACAGGCGTTGACGGTCAACAACCTGGACGCGGCTTTATATTTACAGTACTCCGGCTTCGCCGAGTATTTAACCGAGGGTAAAATGCCCTATAAGGTGGGGAGGAGCTACCAGCCGCCGCCTTTCGGACCGTTCCGGGCTAAGGACGGTGATGTTTTAACCATCTTCGGCACCGGGCCGATGTGGCCTAAATTCTGTAAAGTGGTCGGCGTGGAACATTTAGCCGACGACCCCCGTTTCAACACCGATGAGGCGCGGCAGGAAAACCGCGAGGAAATCGGCCGGCTGCTGGACGAGGCTTTCAGCAAAAAGACGCGCGCGGAATGGGCACAGATTTTCCGCGACGCCAAGATGCGCTGCGACCCCTGCCTGACCTACGAGGAGGTATGCGCCCACGCACAGCTGGCCGCCAACGACATGATTTACACCGCCA
>DAOULS010000086.1:0-1934 GCA_034418415.1 Dehalococcoidales bacterium
GCGGGGCCTGCACGCTGGTCTGCCCGGTTGAGGTGCTGGAAGTAATCGATATGAAATGCCGGGTTAAAAAGGGCTGCATTTCCTGCGGCAAGTGCATCGAGGTCTGCGGCTGGATGGCGATAACGCTGGAAAAAGATAAGAAGAAGAAGAAGAAATAAACCCATGAGTATAATAATCGACTATTCCAAGTGCGTTGTCTGCGGCAACTGTGTATCGGCATGTCCCTTCGGCTTAATCGACCTGGTGGACGACAAGATACAGGTGAAGGAGGGCTGTAACCTCTGCGGCGCCTGCCGCGATGCCTGTGTCTATGAAGCCATTACGCTTGAAGAGCCGCAGGCCGCCGCTGAAGTCGATGCCTCCGCACGCGGTGTCTGGGTCTTCGCCGAGCAGCGTAAAGGCGCGCTCAAAAACGTCGCTTACGAGTTATTAGCCAGAGGCAGAGAACTCGCGGACACGCTAAAGACAGAGCTGTGCGCGGTCTGCCTCGGCCATGATGTCGCCGACGTAGATAGCCTCATCACCCACGGCGCGGATAAGGTGTATCTGGTGGACTCGCCCGACCTCGCCGATAACCAGGAGGACTACCTGACGCACGGTCTCCTCGACCTGATAAAAGAGCGCAAACCGGAGATTGTCCTCGCCGGCGCCACGGCGCTGGGACGCGCCTTTATCCCCCGCGTGGCCGCTATTTTGAATACCGGGCTTACCGCCGACTGCACCGGACTGGACATAGACACGGAGAAAAAACTGTTGCTCCAGACCCGCCCCACCTTCGGGGGGAACATCATGGCGACCATTCTCTGTCCCAATAAGCGACCCCAGATGTCCACGGTGCGCCCGCGTGTCTTTAAGAAAAATACCCCCGACCCCTCCCGTAAGGGGCAGATTATCAGGGTTGATTTTAAAAAAGAAAACATCACCGCCAGAACTAAACTCTTGAGCTTCGTCGAAGATATAACGGAGAAGGTCAAGCTGGAGGACGCTGATATCATCGTTTCCGGGGGGCGGGGACTGGGCAAAGCCGATAATTTTAAGCTTCTCCAGGACCTCGCCGATGTTTTAGGCGCGGCCCTGGGGTCAAGTCGGGCGGCGGTGGACGAGGGGTGGATTCCCTACAGCCATCAGGTCGGCCAGACCGGCAAGACCGTCTGCCCTAAACTTTATATAGCCTGCGGCATCTCCGGCGCCATCCAGCACCTGGACGGCATGCAGACCTCCGACTGCATCGTCGCCATCAACGATAACCCGGACGCCCCTATCTTCCAGGTAGCCCATTACGGCATTGTGGGAGACTTATTCCAGGTAGTGCCCATGATGATTAAGAAGCTCAAGGGGTAAATCTATATACCTTCAGCAACGGGGTGTCTAAGAGGGGCGTAGCCCCTCTTTATTAATTAATCCCCCTCTCCAAATAACTGAATTTATGGTGTATAAAAATGCCCCATTTGGAGAGGGGGCAAGGCGGTAAGGTTAAATCTCTCTCTTTGCGGTAATACGTACAAACGTGTTATAATATAAAAAACTGGATAAAGACTGTTCTCGTTTCCCTTCTTGACCAAATTTTTGATGGTCAATCTCGCTTAATCCGTCCCCATTATTTCCCGTTTTTAGTTTCTCCGGGATAGTATTTGTCTTTTCCAGTCGATTTCCCGGTGGCATGAGAAAGGAGAAAGTCATGGCTAAAGCAAAAAACGGCGACTCCGTGAAAGTCCACTACACCGGCAAGCTGGAAGACGGCACGGTGTTCGATACCTCGGATGAGAAAAAGCCGCTGCAATTCACATTAGGCGAAGGCAAGCTAATCAAAGGCTTCGAGGCAGCCTTCATCGGCATGGAGCCCGGCGAATTGAAGACCGTTCAGATATCCGCAGATGAAGCTTACGGTCCGCACCACCCGGAAATGGTGATGGTAATCGACCGCAAGGAGATAC
>DAOULS010000087.1:0-5120 GCA_034418415.1 Dehalococcoidales bacterium
ACGCTCAAGCTCAAGCCCGGCAGCCAGGATACCGGCAGCACCACCGTCATTATCGAGCTTATTTATCCTGTCTCCGGTGAAATATTGATACCCATCGGGACAAAGTAGCCGTGCCCAGTGTTTACTCACAACTTATTACCGGCTTGAATAAAACATGGCAGACTTTTTACCAGGGACTTAAGAGCAAAACCAGCAGTTTTATCGAGTCCGAAACTCTGCCGTTTTTCCGTAAATGGAACATTCATACCTACCTGGCGATAGCCGGTATACTGGCGCCATTAATATTACTTAGCGGCGATATTTCGGCCGCGATGGTGGCCGGTCCCAACTACAGTATGCTGGAAAACTCCATCAGCAGCCTGGCCCTGACCAAGATAGGCTGGATGCAGACAATCGGCTTTCTGTTTCTGGGCTTGCTGGTGGAGGTATTCACCGCCGGTCTCCTTTTTAATATCAGGGGGAAAAGGCTGTTCTATCTCGGTATTTTCCTTTTCGTAATCTTCGGGTTTGCTCTATTGCTTATCGGGGCTTTCCGCACCGACCCCGTCGGCGCCGACCAGACCATAGAAGGGAGAATTCACGGTCTGACCGCCCAGACCGCTTTCACAATATTCCCGGTCGCACTACTGATACTGCTTTTCAGTATTAAAAACGACCCCAACTGGCAGCGTTATTTCCGCTACACCCTGATAACTTTAATTCTGGGGTTCGTCCTGATTATCGTTATCCGGGTAGCCCGAGAGCCTAACCCTGTGTTCGGGCTGATGGAACGACTACTTGTCCTGAACATGCTTATCTGGGTAGAGGCAGCCGCCATCAATCTATTCGCCCTGTCGCTCAAGCGCGGGGGGTAAATTGTCGCTGCCTGTCTTGACGCCTTATGTCCACTCTAGTATTATCTTATTGAAAAAGTAAAATGACCAAATATACAAAAAGCGAGTGTGATATCTGATGATAGTCGAGATGCGGACGGGCGCCACCAAAAAAGAAATCGACGACGTGGTAAGTAAAGCAAAGTCGCTTGAGCTGGGCGTGCAGCTCAATGTGGGTACAGACAAGACGGTCGTAGCACTACTAGGCAGTAATACCGGACAGATACCCACCGATATCTTCGCCGTCCTCCCCGGCGTCGAGAGTGTTACCCGCATTATGAAGCCCTATAAAATCGCCTCGCGGGAGTTCCGTTCCAAAGATACCATCGTTGATTGCGGCGGGATTAAAATAGGCGGTGAGCGCATTGTCGTCATAGCCGGGCCCTGCGCCGTGGAGAGCGAAGCCCAGCTTTTTGAAGCAGCCAGAGCGGTCAAAAAGGCAGGCGCCAGCATACTGCGCGGCGGCGCCTTCAAGCCTCGCACCTCTCCCTTCAGTTTCCAGGGCATGCAGAAAGAAGGGCTGGAGCTGCTGGTCAAAGCCAGGGAAGAGTTCGGGATGCCGGTGGTTACCGAGGTCGTCAATCCACAGGATGTCTTAATGGTTTCGTCATATGCGGACATGCTGCAAATCGGCTCACGTAATATGCAGAACTTCGCGCTGCTGACAGACGCCGGGAAAAGTAGGCGTCCCGTCGTCCTCAAGCGGGGCTTTTCCTGCACCATTACCGAGTGGCTGACCGCCGCCGACTACCTGCTGGCGGAAGGCAACGACCAGGTCATCCTCTGCGAGCGTGGCATCCGGACTTTCGAGGACAGCATCCGCTTTTCACTGGATATTTCCGCCATACCGGTACTCAAGAGAAACAGTCACCTGCCGGTCATCGTCGACCCGTCGCACGCAGCCGGTCACTATACGCTGGTGCCGGCAATCGCCAAGGCGGCGGTGGCTGCCGGCGCGGACGGTCTGCTCATCGAGGTGCACCCCAATCCCAAGGAAGCCCTCGTGGACGGACTGCAATCGCTATCCACCTCCGACTTTACACGTCTGATGGATGAATTGAGGGCCATCGCCGAGTCGGTAGGCAGATACATTTAGTAAAAGGTGGGGCAGGGGATTATTCCAGTACGATATTATCGATAAGACGCGTCTTGCCGAATTTCACCGCCATCGATACCAGCACCGGCAGCTTAATACGATGAAGTTCTCTTAACGTCTCATTATCGGCAACACTGATATACTCGATGGTTGCCTGCGGCTCTTTGTCGATAAGCTCTTTCATCTCCAGTCGTACGGCGCCGGCATCCTTTTCGCCTCGAACCACCAGCTCTTGCGCCAGCACAAGCGCCTTATAGAGTACGGTCGCCGACTGCCTTTGTTCGCCGTTAAGGTAGGTGTTGCGGCTGCTCATGGCCAGGCCGTCTTTTTCCCGCACGGTAGGGCAGGTGACCACTTCCAGGTCCATGTTGAGGTCTTTTACCATCTTTTTGATTACGGCGACCTGCTGGGCGTCTTTCTGCCCGAAATAGGCTTTATCCGGCGCGACGATATTGAAAAGCTTGGCAACGACGGTGGTCACCCCCAGGAAATGACCCGGCCTGACCGCGCCCTCAAGCACATCGGTTAATCCTTTGACCTCCACCCAGCTATCGTAGCCCTTGGGGTACATTTCTTTATCCGACGGCATGAAAACGATATCGGTCAGCGGCTCGAGCATGGCGAGGTCGCGTTTGGTATCACGTGGGTAGCTCTTGAAGTCCTCCCGGGGTCCGAACTGCGTGGGATTGACGAAGATACTGACCGCCACCGCTTCATTTTCCTCCCTGGCCTTCTTAACCAGGGACATATGGCCGTCGTGGAGATAGCCCATGGTCGGTACAAATCCCACCGACCCTGCCGTTTCTTCCCTGAATTGCCGCATCTCGGCAATCGTTTTAGCGACTATCATGTTCCCGCCTCGCACGCATTATCTGCCCATCACATAAATATGTCAAATATCAGGAGATATAAAAAGAGTCCCGATTATCTCGGGACTCCCTGTTGCTTATCAATAGGAGGCTATTTCTCAAGCTCCGCCATAACCGTATCGTCGATGGCAAAGCTGTTGGCGTCGGTGGGGAACTTTCCGGCTGCCACCTCATCGCGGTATTGGGAAACAGCATCAGAGATAATATCGATAAGTTTTACGTACTGCTTGGCGTGTTTGGGAATATAGCCAGTATAAGAACCCAGGATATCGTTAATTACCTGAACCTGCCCGTCGCAACCGGCACCGGCACCGATACCGATAGTAGGGATACTGATTTCCTTAGTTATAAGCGCGGCCAGAGGGGCGGGCACCGTCTCTATAACCAGGGCGAAAGCCCCGGCCTGTTCCAGAGCCCTGGCGTCATCCAGCAGTTTTCTGGCGGCTTCAACAGTTTTCCCCTGAATCTTATGACCGCCGAACTGGTTGATGGACTGCGGCGTTAAACCGATATGCCCCATTACCGGAATGCCGCACTCGACGATGCGCTTTACTTTATCGGCCATGGTAACGCCGCCTTCCAGCTTGACCGCCTGGCAGCCGGTCTCCTGGAGGAAGCGCCCGGCATTACGTATGGCTTCCTCGGTGCTGACCTGATAGGTCATAAAAGGCATATCACCGACCACGAGCGCATTCTCGGTGCCCCTGACCACCGCCTTGGTATGGTGCAGCATCTCTTCTATCGTTACCGGGATAGTCGTCTTGTAGCCGAGAACGACCATACCCAGGGTGTCCCCGACCAGAATTAGGTGAACTCCCGCCGCATCGATTATCTTGGCGGTGACATAGTCGTAGGCGGTGAGCATCACAATCTTCTCACCCTTTGGCTTCATTTCCTTAATCTTGTTAACCGTTACCCGCATGGCATTTCCTTAAGCGAAGATTTTCTCGTCGAGCTTGCTGACGATTTCATTCCTTTCGTTGACGAGAATGACAATCGGCTTGTAGTCCTTCAGTTGCTCTTCAGGTACGCCGGTATAGGTCAGTATGATAACGGTATCTCCCTTGACGGCCAGTCTGGCGGCAGCGCCATTGACGCAGATTTCGCCGCTACCTTCCGCCCCCTCGATGGCATAGGTAGTAAAGCGGGCGCCGTTATTTATATTGAGGACGTGCACCTGCTCGTAGGGGAGTACGTCCGCCTCCTTCATCAGCCGGCTATCGATAGTAATGCTGCCTTCATAGCCGATGTTGGCGTCGGTCACGGTAGCCCGGTGGATCTTACTTTTTAACATCGTTCTCATGGTATTCCCCCTGAAAAAGTGTTATTAGTTCCTTAATATCAGTTCCAATTCCCTGGCTTGTTGCTTTTTGATTTTTCCCTTGGCCAGGGCGATTGGAATCGTTTGTAAACCGAGTTCTTTATATGGGAAGAGCAGTCCCGGAGCTTTCTTATTAATTTCTGCGAGGTGTTTGCGTATCGTGCCCTTGTCGCCGCGAGCGATGGGACCGGTAAGGCACTGCGGTATGCCGATAGTCTCGATGTTGTGAAGGGTGCCGCGTATTAATGGCAAGAGAGCTTTGATTGCTTCTTCTTTGGGTATGGAGAATGTCTTCCAGAGGTCGGTAGCCATTTTTACCAATGTTATTGCGTAGTTGCAGGCAAAAACGGCGGCCGCGTGATAGGCAACCTTGTCACCGGCTTTAAGAATTATCCAGCTGCAGCCGAGGTCTTCAGCCATCTTTTGCAGCGTTTTGAGCAGCGGTCCTTTAGCTTCCAGGGCGATAGTGGAGCCGGGCGTATTCTCGATTGCCTGCTTCACGTGAGCGAAGGTCTGTAAAGGATGGAAGCCGCCCACCATCGCGCCTGCTTGCCTGGCGTTTTCCAGTATATCCAGGGAGTCGGCGCCGCTGCAGTGAATAACGCTCTGCCCTTTGCGCCAGCGGACCTCGTCAGCTACTTTAGCGATAGCATCATCGGGAGTGGTAATGAAAACGATTTCTGCGGCGTCCGCCACCGCCTGGTTGCTATCCATGATGCGCAGGTTACTGATTAGCCCTGATTTATCGGCCCGACCTGTTTTATGCAGTCTGGAGGCGCCCGCAATCTCATAACCCTTGCGGTTAAAGAGAACCGCCAGGGCGGTGCCCACTGTGCCTGCGCCTATAAATCCTATTTTGAGCATCTCACTTACCCGAACAAAAAACCCTCTCCGAAATAACAGAGAGGGCAACGTTGTCTCGTCTATTTTGCCGTCCCGGTCGTTTCCGATCCAAGCGACTT